>JBDHVK010000251.1:0-4583 GCA_039809645.1 Gemmatimonas sp. | reverse complement strand
GCGAACAGCTCGAGGCTCGGGCAGCTCACCACGCGCACCGTCACGCCGCCAGCCGCGAGGGCTTCGCGCGCCTTGAGCGCAATCTCCACCTCGGAGCCGCTCGCGAGAATGACCGCCTGCGGTGCCGCATCGTCGGCCACCACGTACGCCCCCTTCGCCACGCCCGCCTTCGCTCGCGCCGGCTCGCCGAAGTACGCCACCTTCTGACGCGTGAGGATGAGTGCCACCGGGCCGGTCTTGTGCGCGATCGCGATGCGCCACGCCTCCGCCACCTCATCGGCGTCGGCGGGCCGCAGCACCAGCACGTTCGGAATGCAGCGCAACGCCGCCAGATGCTCGACCGGCTGGTGCGTCGGACCGTCCTCGCCGAGGCCGATCGAGTCGTGCGTGAACACGTAGATCGCCTGCACGCCCATGAGCCCAGCCAGGCGCACCGAGGGACGCATGTAGTCGCTGAAGACGAGGAATGTGCCACCGTACGGAATCAGGCCGCCGTGCAGCCCCATGCCATTCATGATCGCGCCCATGGCGTGTTCACGAATGCCGAACGTGAAGTTGCGCGCGCCCGGCTCGGCGGCCGAGAAAATCGGTGCGCCCTTCACCATCGTGAGATTGGAGCCCGCCAGGTCGGCACTGCCACCGATGAGCTCCGGGATGCTCGGCGCGATGGCGTTGAGTACCACGCCGCTCGCTGCACGCGTCGCCACATTGCCGCTCTTGGCATCGAACGTGGGGAACGCCGCGTCCACACCGTCGGGCAGCTCGCCGTGCATGCGCCGCTGGAACTCCGCGGCCAGATCGGGATGCGCCGCCTTGTAGGCGTCGAAGCGCGTGTGCCAGTCGGTGTGCGCCGCGGCGCGCATCGCCACCGCACTCGTCCAGTGTTCGCGCACGCCATCGGGAATGAAGAACGGCTCGCTCGATGGCCACCCGTACGCCGCCTTCGTGAGCGCGATCTCGTCCTTGCCCAGTGGTTCACCGTGCGCCTTGGCGGTGTCCTGCCGGTTCGGCGAACCGAAGCCGATGTGCGTCTTGGTGATGATCATTGTCGGGCGCGTCAGGTCGGCCTTGGCCGCCGCCACCGCCGCATCGATCTGCGCGAGATCATTCACGTCGCTCACGTGGAGCACCTGCCAGCCGTAGCTCTCGAAGCGCTTCGCCGCATCATCACTGCAGGTGAGCGCCGTGCTGCCATCGATCGTGATGCCGTTGTCGTCGAAGAAGCCGATCAGCTTGCCGAGCTTGAGATGACCGGCGTAGCTCGCGGCTTCGTGCGAGATGCCTTCCATGAGGCAGCCGTCACCGGCCACGAAGTACGTGTAGTGATCGACGATCGTGTGCCCGGGGCGGTTGAACGTCGCCGCCAGATTCGCCTCGGCGATCGCAAAGCCCACGGCGTTCGCCACGCCCTGGCCCAGCGGGCCGGTGGTCGTCTCGACGCCATTCGTGTGGTGCACCTCCGGGTGCCCAGGGGTCAGGCTCCCCCACTGACGAAACGCCTTGATCTGCTCGAGCGGCAGGTCGTAGCCCGCGAGATGCAGCGTGCCGTAGAGCAGCATCGAGGCATGACCGACGGAGAGCACGAACCGGTCGCGATCCACCCAGCCCGGCGCCTTGGGGTCATGGCGGAGGTGTCGGGTATAGAGGGCGTACGCGAGCGGCGCGAGCGCCATCGGCGTGCCGGGGTGTCCCGACTCGGCGGCCTGGACCGCGTCCATGGCCAGGGTACGAACTGTATCGATCGCCAGACGGGTCGCGTCTGGAGTGGCAGCAGCAGAAGAAGCGGACACGCGGGGCTCCCTAGAGCGCAGGTCAGGGCCGGGCGCGCCGCTGTGGCGCGCCACAGCCCTGAAATCTACTCACTCCCGGTCCGTCGCGACGGTCCGATTCAGACCTTGGCGAGGTATTTCTCGCGGGTCAGTGTGAGATGATGCGCCATGTGACCCGCCAGCATCCACACGAGCGCCCGAGCGGTGACGTGGTGATTGCTCGAGATGCCGCTTTTCGCCACCGCGGGCTCGTCGAACGAACGAATCAGCGCCATGGTGGCCGCGCGCACCGCATCGATCTCGTCGAGAATGTCGGCCAGCGTGCGCCGATTCGCCCGACTTTCCGGGACCCACTCATCCTGCTCGAATCCGGCCAATGGCGTGCCATCACCGCGCCCGATGCGCAGCAACCGGTACGCGAACACCCGCTCGGTGTCGGCCACGTGCACGAGCGACTCCGCCAGCGTCCACTTGCCGGGGGCATAGCGGTACGCCGCGAGCGCCGGATCGACCGCGCCGAGGAGCGCGCGCCACTCCGCGGGTTGAGCGGCAAGCAGCGCGATCACATCATCGCTGCGACGGGCGGCCAGCGCAGCCGCCGTCGCATTTACATAGGTGATGGCGTACGGGGCATGCTCACCCGCACCGGGACGAGGAATGGAGAGTGGCATGCCCTCAAATGTAGAGCCGATCCGTCAGCGCGTGAGGCCAAAGACCACGGTGACGCCGCGATTCTTGGGTGAGACCGGGCTCCCCCCGGCGGTGTCGTCGTTGGCGATGCTGCGAAGGCTCTGCGTGACGCGGGCCTGTACCGAGACCGTTCGTCCCATCCACGACGTTGCCAGCCCGAGACCGGCAATGCCGCTGATATCGGACTTCTTGACGGGATCGAAGGATTCGCCGGTGCCATCGCCACCGTCACTGCACTTGGTGTCGAGATTCGCACCCCCGAGCGACAGACCCACCGTGCACCCGGTGCGAATCGAGACCGAGGGACCCAGCACGAGGAACGGATGCAGGCGGGCGGCGTTGCCCAGGTCGATGCGGGCGAGGATCGGCACATCGACATACGCCAGCTTGAGCGAGACACCAAGATCGCTCTGCATGTCTCCAGTGAAGGTGCCCTCGAACTTCGCGCCCTTCTGGGCGTAGTGCACCTCCGGCTGCAGCGAGAAGCGTCCGCTCACCGGAATCTGCGCGAACACGCCGCCCTGGAACCCCGCGCGATACTTGGCCTCGAGGCCGGACTGGTCGGCGTAGTCGCCGGCGAGATCCGTGAGGGTGCTCATGTTCGCACCGGCAAGCACGCCGACGCGAACGCGAGTCTGGGCCTGCGCGGTGCATGCACCAACGGTCACACAGGCCAACGCGGCAAGCACCGCGGTCGAACGGACAACAGGGCGCAACATGGTCGCTCCAGGATGAGAGCGGCCACGCCGCTCGGTCAGTCGGTCGATGCGCTCGCGAAGCCGAGCGCTGTGCGCACCGCCTGCAGGGCGTCGGCGTGTGGCACCGAGCCCTGAGCGATGCGGGAGGATCCACCGCCGCGGCCGCCCTGTGCCTGCAGCGCCGCACGCAGTGTTTGCCCCGCGTCGATGTTCGTGTCGGCCGCCGTGCCGAACAATAGGGCGAATGACCCGGGCTGCGTGACGAGCACGGCGCAGGCTCCGTGCGTGACGAGCTGTTGCACGAGGGGTTCCATCTCCTTCACCGGGCCGCTCGACGTCACGACAATACGGCGAATCCCCTCGGCGTCGGCATTCGTCCCGCGCCAGAGCGTCTCCGCTTCGAAGACGGCGAGTTGTTGGAGCAGCTTGCGACGCTCACGCTCGAGCTCGAGGAGACGCGCCTGCTGTGATTCCACGAGGGCGGGCAAGTCATTCGGCGAGGCCGAGAGCGGGCGCGCACTGCGTGTCAGCAGATCGGCATCGCGTCGTGCGCGCTGCACGGCACGGTGGCCGCAGACGAACTCGAGACGCACCTGTCCCTTGGTCTTCTCGGTGCGGCGGAGCAGCACGGCGCCGATCTCCGCCGTGTGCGAGACATGCGTCCCGCCGCAGGCGCTCCGATCGAGCCCCTCGATTGTCACGATCCGCAGCTCGCCATCGCGGTCGCTGGGCTTGCGGAGTCCCTCGGCCGTCGCCGCGTCCTCGTAGCTGATCGTAATGGGGCGGTTCTCCACGACGAGCGCATTCGCCCGTCGCTCGAGCTCGGGCAGCATCGCCGCGGGGACATCATCAGCGTCCACATCCAGCGTGGAGAGCTCGTCGCCGAAATGCACGCTGACGGTGGGCCACCCATACGCATCGTGCAACAGCGCCGAGAGGAGATGCTGCCCACTGTGCTGCTGCATGTGATCATACCGGCGTGATGCATCGATCTGCCCCACGACCATCGCGCCCACCGGAAGACCGATGGGCTCGGCGAGATGATGCGCGATGCGCTCGTCTTCATCCACCACATCGGTGATGGGAACGTCGGCCAGCGTGCCCAGATCGTGCGGCTGGCCACCCGAAGTGGGATAGAACGCCGATCGGTCGAGATAGACGACCCGCCCCTCATTGGCCAGTGCCGTGATCGTGGCGCTGAAGCGGAGCAGGCGGGCGTCGTTGTAGTAGAGGCGGTCGGTCACGGCAGGCAGGGGCGAGTCGGCAGCAGTCGGCAGCGGTCGGCGCTTCGCACACCGGGTGGCGCGCGTATCTTGGGGAATATGTCGCGACCCTTCCTTTCTGCGCGCGTGCGGCCGGAGCCGGCGAACCGCGTTGCGTGTCGAGTTGCTGGCGCTGCCGTTCGCCCCGTCGCCCGACTGGTCGC
>JBDHVK010000250.1:0-4600 GCA_039809645.1 Gemmatimonas sp. | reverse complement strand
CCCGCACGCAACTCCGCTTGCAGGAGCCGGTTCCCTTCCCCGCCGACTACCTGCCGCGCGATCGAACGCTCCGCGAGGCGCTGGGCGCGGTGCTCGCCGGTGAGGAGGCGTATCCCGCGGAGCTGCGGCTCGAGGAGCGCACGCTGTCCCTCACCGCGCGTCCGCTCGAAGGTGGCGGCGCCGTGCTGGCGCTCTATGACCTCACGCCGGTGCGACGACTCGAAACGGTACGCCGTGATTTCGTCGCCAACGTTTCCCACGAGTTGCGTACGCCGCTCACGGTCATCAACGGCTTCGTCGAAACACTGCAGGATGACGACCTGCCACCCGCGCTTCGACATCAGTTTCTGGGGATGGCGGCGGCGAACGTACAGCGCATGCAGCGCATCGTGGACGACCTGCTCGATCTGTCACGCATCGAGTCGGGCGGCTGGCTTCCCAATCCCGTCGAGCTGGAATTGGAGAGCCTGGCCGCCGAAATCCTGGCACCACTGCAGGCGAGCGCGGATGCCAAGGGGGTGGCGCTTCGCACAGCGCTCGGCGTGTCAGCGGTCTACTGCGACCCCACCGCAGCCCGTCAGGTGTTGAGCAACCTCGCCGAGAATGCGCTGCGCCACACGCCGAGCGGAGAGGTCGTGCTCTTCGCGGAGGCGGAAGATGGCGGCGTCTGGCTTGGCGTTCGCGATACCGGGATCGGCATCGGGGCGGATCATCTTCCGCGCATCTTCGAGCGCTTCTATCGCGCCGACCCGGGGCGGTCGCGCGAGGCCGGCGGCACCGGGCTCGGACTATCGATCGTCAGACATCTCGCCGAAGCGCACGGGGGCAGAGTACGCGCCGAAAGTACGCTCGGCGCCGGCACCCGCATCGCCGCGTTCTTTCCAAACGCGGCCTGACGCTCCGGCCGAACCGAAAGGTCGGCGGCTCAGCGCTTCCGTTGGCGGGTTGCGACGCCGAGCGCCGTCATTCCCACGACCAACAGCGCGATCGGGGACGGCTCCGGCACCGTGCTAGTGAGCACCAGGTTGTCGATGGCCAACTGCGCACCGACGCCCGCCGCGTTGGGGACATCGGTACCGCCGGAGCTGCTGAACTGCACGCCGTAGACACCGGTGAAGTTCGGCGTCACCATCTGCGCCGTCTGGCCCACGACATACGAGGCCGTCGCGCCGGCAATCGGATTGCCGAGCGCATCCAACCCCGTCAGGGTGACGTTGAGCCCCGAACGCCACGCCGCCGCCAGGGTCAGCGCCCCCAGATCGAAGGGCGTGCCGCTCGTCATCGTGGCGGTTGCGCCAAAGATGTTGTAGGCGACCGTGGCACTCGAGGTCGACGTGGCGACGTTGGCGAATCCGGACACCGGCGCGTAGCTGCGATCGATGACCCAGAAGTTCGTCCACGCGAAACCGCTGTAGCCATTCGGGAGCACGACCGTGGATGGCGTTACAGCGCCCCACCAGCTTCCCTCGAACGTGATCGTCTGCCCCGCGGCCGGAACGGCGCCGAGGAGACCAAACGTGACGAGTGCGACACGAACGGAGCGAAGGATGCTGGACACGAATACAGAGTACTGCACGAATCGTGCGAGTGTAATACCCACCGTCGGGCCCGCTTTGCGGTGACGACGGCCGCGATCGCGCTCGCGGAGTGTGGCGGCCATGCTGCGACCCACGGCGCCAACGCTACACGTGAGGCGTCTTACCGTCGAGCTCGCCTGCCGGCGTACGCTTCGGCGATCAGCCGCGGCAGCATCACCCCGGCGGGGCCCTCGATGGGCAGGATACTGGGGCCCTGTTTCTGACCCTCCATCGTGGGATTCACCACGATCACCGTTGCCCCGTGCGTCGCCGAGATCCACGGGAGGCTGGCGGCCGGCTCCACCAGATTGGACGTCCCGACACTCAGGAAGACGTCGCAGGCGATGGCCGCATCCCGGGCCGCTTCGAACGGCTTCATGGGCAGCGGTTCGCCGAACCACACCACGTCCGGCCGCATTCGGGCGCCGCAGGTGGCACACGGGATCGCCGCCCCGGTGTCGTCGACGGGCGCGGGCACGGTGGTTCCACAGCTGCCACTGCAGCGCAGATGCATGATCGAGCCGTGCAGGCGGATCACCCCGCTGCTCCCGGCCCGCTCGTGCAGGTCGTCCACGTTCTGCGTGATGAGCGTGCAGTGCGCAACCCGGCTGGCCAGCGTGACCAGCGCCAGGTGAGCGGCATTCGGCTGCGCCGCGCGAATCATGGCCCGACGGGCCGCGTACCATTGACTGACCCGGTCCGGATCGGCAGCAAACGCCTGCGGCGTGGCCAGTTCCTGCGGCGAGAACCGCGCCCAGATACCCGTCTGGGCCTCACGGAATGTCGGGATACCACTCTCCGCGGACACGCCGGCCCCGGTGAGCACGCACACATGTTCGGCCGCGCGCAGGGCGCGAGCGGCCACGGAAAGCTGTTCGGCGCGGGTCAGGGGGTCCGTCGGGGGAGGCGAAGCGACGCGACGGCGCTGCTGGGCTGGATCCGGTGGGGTCATGGTGGCGCGACTATACAACAGTGTCGCGCCATGCACCAGACGCCCCCGCCCGTTTCGACCGTGACAGAGTCGTTGCAATTCCGTGGGCAACCCGAGACCTGTGTCACGGAGCTTACGGCATCCGGGTCAACCACCAGACGTGGTCGCCCGTGTGCCTGACTCCAACACTACGTCTCTATATGCGGCTCAGCGCTTTGGTGCTTCTCCAGTCGGTTCGCCGCGTCATGCTGGCGGCGGCGGCGGCACTCGTTCCCGCGTCTACGTCCTTTGCCCAGGCGCCGGCGGCATCGGCGACGGGTAAGATCACCGGTCGCATCATCGATGCGACCACTGGCCAGGGCATCGCCGAAGCCGGCGTACAAGTGGTCGGCACCACGATCGGCGTGCAGTCCGGCGTCGACGGCCGATTCACCATCCTTCGCGTGCCCGCCGGCACGGTGACGATCCAGGTCCGGCGCCTGGGCTACGGCGCCAAGTCGGTCACCGGCCTGATGGTCCCCGCGAACGGTACGCTCGAGCAGGACATCTCGCTCAAGAGCGCAGACGTGCAGCTCGCCGCCGTGACCACGACGGCCAACAAGGAGAAGGGATCGGTCAACGACGCGCTCAACGTGCAGAAGAACGCGACCAACGTCGTGAACGCGATCACCGCCGAGCAGATCGCCAAGAGTCCCGATGCCGACGCCGCGCAGGCCGCCCAGCGCGTGAGCGGCGTGACGGTGCAGGATGGCAAGTACCTGCAGGCGCGTGGCCTCGGCGAACGCTACACCACCGCCTCCCTGAACGGCGCCCGCATCCCGAGCCCGGAGCCCGAGCGCAAGGTGGTGCCGCTCGACCTCTTCCCGGCGGGCCTGCTGCAGGAAGTGTCCATGAGCAAGACGTTCACCCCGGACCAGCCGGGTGATTTTGCCGGCGCCAACGTGAACATTCGCACGCGTGAGTTCCCGGCGCGTCGCCAGATCAACTACAGCACGAGTGTCGGCGGCAACACCGCCGTGACCGGTCGGACCCTGCCCTTCGCACCGCGGGCCGGCGGCGAACTGCTCGGCATGGCCAGCAGCGCCCGCAGCATCCCCTCGGCCATCTCCGGCGCGAACTTTTTCAGCAACATCACGCAGGCCCAGTACAACCAGATGGCGCTGCAGCAGCGCAACGTCTGGAACGCCACGCCACGCAACGGCGGTATGAACGGGTCGTTCGGCGCATCGACGGGTGGCAACAACATCCTGGGCAAGCGTATCGGCTACGTCCTCAGTGGCAACTACGGCTACTCGGAGGAGGCGCGCACGAACGAGCGCTACGCGGTCGGCCAGCAGGGCTCCAACAACACGGTGCTGCCGCTGACGCAGGTTGCCGGCCAGACCGGCCGTTCGAGTGTGCAGTGGGGTGGCATTGCGAACATCTCCACAATGCTCGGCACCGCGAGCCGCCTGTCGCTCAACACGACCGCGACGCGCAGCGCCGACAATGAGGCGCGCACCGATCGCGGCTTCGACGAGAACCTGAACGACTCGATCGCCCGGACGACCCTGCGCTATGTGGAGCGCGGCGTGGCGACGGCCAACCTGCAGGGCGAGCACCAGCTGTCCGAGCGCAACAAGACGTCGTGGTCCACGACCTACGCCAGCACCACGCGCAAGGAACCGGACCGTTCCGACGTCGTCTATGCCCGGGACCAGAGCGGCAAGTACTCGCTGCTTGGCTCGCTGGACGGCGCGCGTCGCCTGTACTTCAACCTCGACGAGCGCAATTCGACGGCTCAGGTCGACCACAGCCTCAATCTCGGCGCCGTGGCGAACCAGAACCTGCTCAAGGTTGGCGCCTACATCCGGAGCACCGACCGCAATGCGGCGGCGCCGATCTACGCCTTCATCTCACGGGCCGACGAGTCGGTGCGCACGCAGTCACCCAGTGTGATCTTCGGCGCCAATCAGGCGTGCAGCAGCTGCGCGCTGATCAATGTGCAGCCCATCGGACAGGCCGGCTCCTACACGGCCACCGACCGCACCGTGGCCGGTTACCTCATGACCGATTGGGGGCTGACCAGCAAGATTCGCATGATCGCGGGCGC
>JBDHVK010000249.1:0-4608 GCA_039809645.1 Gemmatimonas sp. | reverse complement strand
GCGCGGTTTTCGGTGCACCTGCCGCTGCGATCAGCAGACGGGCAGGTCGCCTCGCGGGACGAAGTATGAACGCGTCGACGTGAACGACGGCGACATCGGTTGCGACTGCGGTTGCATCGCGCGCCGCCAGGCATCGCGGAGCGTGCGCAGGCACTGGGCGGCCGCGACGAAGTCATGCAGGTCGACCGATTCTTCGCACCAGGCGTAGAGCGCATCGAAGCTGCGCGAGGCCGAGGAGTCGAGGTCGAGCGCGCATCGGAGCACGCTGATCGCTTCGCGGGCGCCCTGCTGGTCGAAAGCCTCGCAGGCACGGATCGCGCGATCGTACGCTCGCACCAGTCGGGCGAGAGGGTCGCTCGACGGGCGATCGGCGTCGATCACCACGGGGGTAAAGACAGGCGTAGGTACGGGCACGGCGGGTGGCGCTGAGGTTCCCATCATGGCGCATATCGGCTGCGCCTCGTTTAGGGTAATCGGCTTCCCGTTCTCCCAACTTGAATGTTTGCCGCCACTTGGGCGTGACACAGCGCACGCGCGGTCGGCCCGTGACAGGCCCGCCCGATCGGTAACGTCCCACCGCTGGCCCGGATGCGCACACGGGATTCACGAAGGATTCATCATCCCCCTGTACCGTATCGGTCATGCACACCCTCTCCATCCCGTTGTTTTCGTCCCACGTCCGCGGCGTCGTCTGGCGCGCGCTGTGCGGCATGCTGGCCGCGGCCAGTGCCGCTGGCGCGCAAGTCGCCACCGAGCCGCGCGCCACGGCATCGATGGATTCGACCGCCCTCGATCTCGCCACCGCGCTGCGCACCGCGCGGCGCAGCGGGCCGTTGGCGGCGCTCACCGCCGCCCGCCGCGACATGGCCATCGGGCGGGTGCGCGAATCCGCACAGTGGCCCAATCCCACACTCGAATGGCGTCGCGAGAACTTCGCAAGTCCGCTGGCGCCGGACATTTTCGCGACCGCGTACATCCCGCTCGACGTCACCGGTCGTCGGGTGGCGCTGCTGCAGTCGATCGGCGCGGGCAAGCAGCGCGCAACGGCCGATGCCGAAGCCGATCGACGCAACGGTGAGTTGGACGTGGCGCGGGCCTGGCTGCGCGCCGCGGTCGCCGATGGGCTGCGCGCGTTGGCGCAGCGACAATACGATGCGCTGCGCGAGATCGCCGATGTCGATGCGCAGCGCCTGCGTGAAGGACTGGTGGCTGAAGCGGTCGGTTTACGGACGTCGCTCGAGGCCGATCGCGCGCGGGTGGTGGTGGTGTCCGCCAACGCCGAGGCGTCGCGGGCGCGCGCGGAGTTGGCGCGCCTCATGGGTGTGCGTGACGACTCCATCAGTACGCTCGCGCCGCTCATCGCCCCGGCGCTGCCGGTTCCGCCCGATTCGGTACAGCTGCGTCAGTTGGCGCTCCGGCTGCGTCCGGAAGTGCAGGCGCGCGAGGCGGCGGTGCAGGAAACGCAGCGTCGGCTCTCGGCCGAGCGGCGCGGCCTCTTTGGTGACCTGCAACTGCAGGGGGGCACCAAGCAGACGGGCGGCTATCAGACGGGGCAGATCGGTTTCGGCCTGCCGATGCCCTTCTTCAATCGGAACGGTGGCGCGCGGCAGCGGGCATCGGGTGAAGCGATGGAAGCGCGCATTCTGCGCGCTGACGTCGATCGCGCCGTGATCGGTGCCGTGAGTGCCGCCTGGCGCGCCTACATGGACGTGCGCGCGGTGGCGCGCGACGCCGCCACCTTCGACGCGCGCGGGCGCGAGGTCTCTCGCATCGCGCGCGTGGCGTATCGCGAAGGTCACGTCACGCTGACCGAACTCCTCGACGCGGAACGCGCCGCGTTCGACGCGATGCAGGCCCATCTTCGCTGGGCGGCCGACGCCTGGCTTGCGCGACTCGAACTCGAACGCGCCATCGGTGCCCGGCTCGACGCCGACGCACCGCTCGACCTTCCTCTGCTCACTTCGACGGCCGCGCCGGGATTCTGATCATGCGACTCGTTTCTCTTACGCATCCCACGACGTACGCCGCCACGCTGCTGGCGCTCCTCACCGCCTGCGGCAAGACGGCGGAGCCACCGGCTGTGGCGGGGAAGGTGGCCGCCGCTGCGCCGACCGACACTGCCACGTTCTCCGCCGAAGCCGTGCGCATCGCCGGCCTCACGGTGGATACCGCGCGCACCGTGCCGTGGCAAACCACGGTCACGGTGCCGGGGCGCCTCATGCTCGACCCGCAGTCGCTCGAAACGATCGGCTCGATCGTGGAAGGGCGCATCACGCACACGCTCGTGCGCGTCGGTGACGTGGTACGCGCCGGTCAGGTGCTGGTGCTGATTCACAGTCACGAGATCATGGATGCGCGCAGCGGCCTGGCGCGGGCCAAGGCCGCCGTCGCCGCCGCGGAGGCGGAACGCGATCTCGCCGTGTCCGCGGCCGATCGCGCGCATCGGCTGTTCGATGCCAAGGCGATGTCGCGGGCCGAAGTGGAGCGCGCCGATGTGGCGCGCCGTGTCGCGCTCGCCGGCTACGATCAGGCGGTGGCCGAGCGGCAGCGGGTGGAATCACTGATCGATCACCTGGTGGGCAGTGGGCCCCTGCCGAGCGAGGCCGATGAGCACGACGTGCTCATTCGTACGCCCATTGCCGGCATCGTCACGGCGCGCGAAGCCCAGCCGGGGACCGTCGTGCTGCCGGGAACGCCGCTCGTCACGGTTGGCAGCACCGACAAGCTGCAACTGCAGATGCATCTCGCCGAATCGGCTGCGGTTGGCGTGGCGGCGGGCAGCACCGTGCGCTTCACCCTCACCGAGGATCCGGCGGAGGTGGGCGAGGCCGTCGTGACGCGTGTGGCGCCCACCGTCGACACGCTCACGCGCACGATCGAGGTCATCGCCCAACCGAAGGGCAAGTCGAAGGGGCGTGCCGAATCGTTCGTGCAAGCGGAAATCATGGGGCAGCATGGCACCCCGTCGCTCGTGGTTCCCGCGGCCGCCGTGCAGGCGCTGGAAGGCGACACCGTGGTGTTCGCCGCCGAGAAGCGTGGAGAAGGGCTGTTCGTGAAGGCCGTTCCGGTGCGGGTCGCGCGACGGGCCACGCAGCGCGTGGAGATCGCCGCCGGCCTGTCCGAGGGGGCCGCGGTCGTGGTCAAGGGCGCGGCCATCGCCAAGGCCGAACTGCTCAAGCGGCGCGCTGCCGGCGAAGGGCAGTAGGCGATGCGGACGCTCATTCATTTCGCGCTCAAGCGCAAAGGGGTCGTCATCGGCCTCACGCTGGGGTTGATGGCGGCCGGGCTCTACGCCCTGCAGCACGTGCCGTTCGATGCGTTCCCGGATCTCACCGGCACGCGCGTGGAAGTGATCACCGTGGCGCCCGGCATGGCGCCGGAAGAAGTGGAACGCCTGGTCACGTATCCCATCGAGAGCACGTTGATGGGCGTGCCGGGGGCGGAGGGCGTGCGCTCGGTGTCGAAGTTCGGTCTGTCGCTCGTGACGGTCCCGTTCCCCGACAAGATGGATGTGTACTTCGCCCGTCAGCTGGTGCAGCAACGGCTGAATGATGCGAAGGGGGCGCTGCCGGCCGGCGTGGAGCCCGCGCTCGGCCCGGTGTCCACCCCCATGGGTGAGCTCTATCAGTACGTGCTCACGAGCGACTCGCTCACGCTCACCGAGCTCAAGACGCTGCACGACTATGTCGTGCGTCCGCGCCTGCGCACGGTACCCGGCGTATCCGAGGTCAATTCGTGGGGCGGACTCACCGAGCGCGTGGATGTCGAAGTCGATCCCGTGCGACTCGCGGCCCGCCGACTCACCCTCTCCGATGTGCAGCGCGCGCTCGCCAACAACACCCTGGCGTTCGGCGGCAGCTACCTCGAGCAGGGTGGCGAGCGCTACACGCTGCGCGGCCTCGGGCGCGTGGAGAATGTGGCCGAGGTCGAGCGCGTCGTCGTGGGGTCGTATCTCGGCGCCCCGGTGCGCGTGGGCGATGTGGCGCGCGTCAAGCTCGGCGCACTGCCCCGCAACGGCGCCGTGACCAAGGACGGCCACGGCGAGGTCGTGAGCGGCATGGTGCTCAAGCTCAAGGGTGCCGACTCGCGGCAGGTCATCGCCGATGTCCGCGAGCGCATGGAAGAGATCAAGAAGACGCTGCCGGCGCATGTCTGGGTCACGCCATTCTACGATCAGACGGACCTCGTGGCCCGGACCTCCAAGACGATCATCAAGAATCTGATCGAAGGTGGTCTGCTGGTCATCGCCGTGCTGTTCCTCTTCCTGCGGAACGTGCGCGCGGCGCTGATCGTGGCGTCGGTCATCCCGATCTCCATGCTCATCGCCTTCATCGGCATGGCGACGTTCGGGTATTCCGCCAACCTCATGAGCCTCGGGGCGCTCGACTTCGGGCTCATTGTCGATGCCTCGGTCGTGATGATCGAAAGCTTCATCCGGCGGATCGAGGCGCATCGCGACATGCACCGGCTGTCGCTCTTCGAGCGTGCCGCCGTGGAGGTCGGGCGGCCGATCCTGTTCGGCATTGCGATCATCGTGGCGGTGTACATCCCCATCTTCACGCTCGATGGGATGGAAGGGCGGATGTTCAAGCCGATGGCGTTCACCGT
>JBDHVK010000248.1:0-4642 GCA_039809645.1 Gemmatimonas sp. | reverse complement strand
GGTTTCCAGGCGCGCGACGATGGTGTTCACGCCAACGGTCGTGCCTTCGCCCACGATGATCTCGACCAGGATTCCGGCCGACGGGGACGGGATCTCGGCATCCACCTTGTCCGTGGAGATCTCGAAGATCGCTTCGTCGCGCTTGACGGCGTCGCCGACCTTCTTGAGCCAGCGGGACACGGTGCCTTCCGCAATGGATTCGCCCATCTGCGGCATGATCACGTCTACACGAGCCACTCGGTCATCCTCGATCGGTAGGAACGGCGTCGGCCGCGCGATCAGCGCGGCGCAGGCGCCACAAGGCAAAGACAGGAAGGGACAGGGCGCCGATGGCGGCTCCCCAGCCGGCGAAGACCCACCAGTCGCAGGCCGGAAGCCCCGGTTCGGGCGTGCAGCGACTGAAGAACCCGGCGAACTTGCCGATGCCCACACCGGACATCGCCCCGCTCACCGCGCCGATAAAGAACGTAAAGCACCCTACGCCGATGTTACGGCCAACCCGGTCTTCGGGTTGTGACCCCGGCGTGTCTGCACCGCTCATCAGAAGCCGGCCTCGATCTGGTGGCGCGGGTCGGCGGTCCGATGGAGCTGCACAAAGTACTTTTTCACGTTCTTGTCGAGCCGACTCTCCCCCACCTGGTCGGTGTGGGCTTCGACGAACGTGTAGTGCCCGCCCTCCATCTTCACCCCCAGCTGAAGGGTGCCGAGGGCGCCCGAAAAGGTGCGGGAACGCGCATCGGCGCCCCCGCGCGTGAGGCCGAGGGCGCCGAAGTGCCGGTCCGCCGCCTCGAGGACCTGATCAGGGGTCAGCGAGGTCCGGTGAAAGTGCCGCATGAAAAGCCTGGGTTACGGAGTCTTCTTCTTGCCGGTGTCCTTGGGAGCCGCGGGCATTTCGCCCGGGCGCGAGGACTGCGGGACGCTGAAATCGCCCGGCTCATCGGCCGAGAGAATGTCCTGCGTCCAGTCCTGCGTCTTCTGCAGCGCCTGCGTGGAGTCCCGGCGGAACTGCACCGCCATCGCCCACATTCCCGCGGTCACGAACATCAGGTTGCTGCGGTAGGTACCCAACTCCTCGGTCGCCTCGAGGCCATTGGCCACCGTCTTCATGTCGCGGTTCGTGGCGAAGATGCGCCCCTGCCCGCCCTGAATCGGCGTGCCGGTCTTCGCATCGTGCACGGTCACGCGCCAGTAGATCGGCTCGAGCGCCCGCGTCGGCTTGGTCTCCGGGGACACCCGGATCGTGAAGTCTTCCGTCTTCAGACGAAGTTCGTTCTTCGGCGGCGTCCCCGCGTCGCAGCCGGCCAGCACGAGGCCGGCTGCGGTGAGGAGCGCCGCGCCAAGCCGGCGCGTGCGCGTGAGGATCATTGGTAGTATTCGAGTCCGAGGTGAGTGATCTGCTCCTCACCCATCAGGTGACGGAGCGTGTTCTTCAGCTTCGTCTGCTGGATGAAAAGGTCATGCTCGGGCTGAAGTCCCGCAGCCACCGTGGGCGCCTTGTAATAGAAGCTTAACCATTCCTGAATCCCCTTCATCCCCGCGCGCTGCGCGAAGTCGGAGAACAGGGCGAGGTCGAGCACGAGCGGCGCGGCCAGGATGGAGTCGCGGCAGAGGAAGTTGACCTTGATCTGCATCGGGTAGCCGAGCCACCCCTTGATGTCGATGTTGTCCCAGCCTTCCTTGTTGTCGCCGCGCGGGGGGTAGTAGTTGATGCGCACCACGTGCGAGAAATCCTTGTAGAGCTCCGGATACTTCTCGGGCTGCAGGATCGTGTGGAGCACCGACAGCTTCGACTCTTCCTTCGTCTTGAACGACGCCGGATCATCGAGCACTTCGCCGTCGCGATTGCCGAGGATGTTGGTGGAGTACCAGCCCTCGAGGCCGAGCATGCGCGCCTTCATGCCCGGCGCGATGACGGTCTTCATCCACGTCTGGCCCGTCTTGAAGTCCTTGCCGGAGATCACGACGCCCTGACGGTTCGCGAGCTCCACCATCGCGGGGAAGTCGGCCGAGAGGTTGGGCGCGCCGTTGCAGTACGCGATGCCTTCCATGATCGCCGCGTAGGCGTAGAGCATCGACGGCGCGATGGCGTCGTCGTTCTCGTCCATGGCCTTCTCGAACGCTTCGATGGACTGGTGCTGCGGACCCGGCTTGATGTACGTCTCGGTCGACCCGGTCCACACCATCGCCCCGCGCGTGGCGCCATTGGCGGCCATGAAGTTGCGGATGTCGGCGCGGAGCTGCTCGGCGAGGTCGCGTTTGGTCTTGCCCGTCTTCACGTTCGTCGCGCCGGTGATGCGCGTGACGTAGCGGCTTTCGAACACGGCCGGCATCGGCTTGATGCCCTTGAGGAAGTCGGCCACCGGCTCGAGATCGTCCTTGACCAGCACCCCGGCCTTCTTGGCGGCCGTGTAGGCATCATCCGGAATGGGATCCCACGCGCCGAAGACGATGTCGTTCAGGTTGGCGAGCGGGACGAACTCCTTGATGAGCGGGCTCCGGTTGTCGGTGCGCTTACCCAGACGAATCGTCGCCATCTGCGTGAGCGAGCCGATGGGCGCCGACAGGCCGCGGCGCACGCGCTCGACACCGGCGATGAACGTCGTCGCCACGGCGCCGAGCCCCGGCGTGAAGATGGCGAGCTTCCCGGTAGCCGGGGCGATGGTCGCGGGGGTGCCGCGGGTCGAGTCGGACACTGCGTTTATTCTCCAGGAGAGGTAGAAGTCGGAGCCGCCGTGGTGATGCGATGCACGTACGCCATGCGCTGGAAGAACGTGATCCACGCCGTCACCGTCAGCAACGACACGATGGTGGCGAGCACCCAGCCATTGAGCGCCAGGCCGAAGAACGCCTGGGGCGCCGACAACAGGGTGATGCGCTCGGGACGTTGCAGCACACCGACCCGCGCCGAAAAGCCAAGCCCCTCGGCACGGGCATTTGTGTAGGACGTGAGGAAGGTCGCGATCAGTCCGAGCACCGCGACCATCACCATCGCATCGCTGGCGTGCACCGGATGGGTGGCGTAGAACACCACCAATCCGCCCAGCAGGAATCCGTCGGCCACGCGGTCGAGCGTGGAATCGTAGAACGCGCCGAACGTCGAGCTTTGCCCGGTGCGGCGCGCCACGGTGCCGTCGAGCACGTCGAAGAGCGCAGTCAGCCCCAGGAACCATCCCCCCGTGCGAATGTGCCCTGAGGCGAAGATGGCTCCCGCCGTGCAGGTACAGATCGTCCCAATGGTGGTGATGGTGTTCGGACGCACCCGGCGCGCGACCAGCCAGTCCGCCACAGGGGCGATCACGGCCAGATACCCGCGCACGATGGCGCTCCAGAGTGCTTGCATCTCGACGACGGTGACGGAACCGGTCCATCAGACCGGAAAACGGTAACGGTTTCCTAACCAGACCGGGAAAGCTAGGTCCGGCCGTCCCTCAACGGTAGAGATAGAAGCGGCGCGCGTCCTTCTCGAAGGCAATCACCTGTGGCAGGAGTCGATCGAGCACCGCGTCGGGGTCGGCCCCGCCCTGCAGTGCCTCACGGACCTTGGCGCTCCCCATGCGGAGGTCGAATCCGGGCGTCATGATGCGAAGGGAGTCACGGTGCACGCGACTCAAGGCCCAGAGAATCGCCGCGCCGATGCGGGCCGGCTGAACGCGCTCGCGATCGGTGAGTTCGAGGCGTACCCCCGGAATCGTTCGACCGGCAAACTTGCCATCGCCCGGCGCATTGGGCGTGAAGCGATCGGCATGAAACTTCACGCCCGTGAGCGACAGATCCTCGAGCAATTGCACGACCGTGTCGGCCTTGAGCCACGGCGCGCCGAAGCGCTGGAACGGCTCACCGGTTCCCCGCCCCACCGACACGTTGCT
Source organism: Gemmatimonas sp. (assembly GCA_039809645.1). Taxonomy (GTDB): domain Bacteria; phylum Gemmatimonadota; class Gemmatimonadetes; order Gemmatimonadales; family Gemmatimonadaceae; genus Gemmatimonas. The sequence goes on along the minus strand of JBDHVK010000248.1, from coordinate 776 downwards.
CGATTCGAAGGGCACGAGCGCCGGATAGAAGGTCGCCGCCGTCAGATTGGGCATGTTGGGCGACGGCCGAACCCAGGGCAGATCGGTCTGATCGAACCACATGTCGCGACGCCAATTGCGCATCGGCACGACCGTCAGCCGCACCCCCATCTTGAGTTGTGCCTGAAAGAGCCGCGCCATCTCGCCCATGGTGAGACCGTGCCGCAACGGCATCGGAAAGAGCGCGAAGCCGTTGGTGCTACCCGAGCCCGGCCCCGGATACGCGGCATTGGCCAGCGTCGAATCGAGCAGCGGTCCTTCGCTCGCGCCGGAGAGGGGGTTGGGGCGATCGAGCACCAGCACCGGGATTCCCCGCTTCTCGGCGGCCTGCATCGTGTAGAGCATGACGCCCACGTACGTCCAGGTGCGTGTGCCGATGTCCTGCAGGTCCACGATCAGCACGTCGACATCCTGCAACAACGAATCGGGCGGCGGCATGGTGCGCTGCCGATAGAGCGAGTAGACCTTGAGTCCCGTCTTCTGGTCGGTCTCGTCGGCGAGATTCGTGCGATCGGCGGTGCCGGCGGCCCCGTGCTCGGGGGCAAAGAGCTTGACCAGCTTCACACCGGCGGCGATGGCACGGCGATCGCTGGCAAGCAGATCCACGGAGCGGCGTCCCCGCTCGTCGACCCCCGTCTGATTGGTCACCAGCGCGACACGCTTGCCCGCGACGAGCTTGATGCTATCGTCCAGCAGGACGGTAATCCCCGGCCGAACTTTCCGGTCACGGAAGCGGC
>JBDHVK010000247.1:0-4680 GCA_039809645.1 Gemmatimonas sp. | reverse complement strand
ACTGGCCTCCTCCTCCATGCCGCTTCAAGAGCTCTGACCCCTTGATCGGGGTGGGGTTTCAAGAGCTCTGACCCCTTGATCGGGGTGGGGTTTCAAGAGCTCTGACCCCTTGATCGGGGGTCAGGGGACGCTGCCCTTGCGGTAGTCCAGCGCCGGCTTCTGGTTGCCGAGCAAGGTGGTATAGCGGAAGTCGGCCCCGCGCGCCTTTTCGAACTCCGCCTTTGCGGCGGCGAGCGTCGCGGGCTGCGTGAAGAGGTCGGTGGCGGTGAGGGCCATCGTCTTTGCGGCGATCATCATCCCCTTGGCGCCGATGGACATGCCACCCGCGGCGACGGCCTGCCAGGAGTGCGCCGCGGTGCCCGGTACCCAGGTCGCGGCGTTCAGCTGCACGGTGGGCACGACCCAGCTCACGTCGCCCACATCGGTGGAGCCGCCGTCACCGTCGCTGCGGCGCAGCGGCTGCACCTGCGACGTCATGTCGAGCGGCTTGGCGATGAAGTTCGGTGACTTCTGCACCTGCTCGGCGAAGGTACGCTCCTCCGGCGTGAGCGTGTAGCCTCCCACGCGCTCGAGCGCCTTCTGTTGCACCCTGGCGAGCGTCTCATTCGGCAGCAGCGCGTATACCGAGCCGGTGAGGGTGAGATCGTACGTGGTGCCGGTGCCCATCGCCGCGCCCTTGGCGGCATTCACCACGCGCTCCCACACATCCTTCACAATGTTCATGTCGACGTGGCGCACGTAGTAGTACACCTGCGCCTCGTCCGGCACGACGTTGGGCGCCTTGCCGCCATCGGTGATGACGTAGTGAATGCGCGTGCCATCGGGGATGTGCTCGCGCAGGTAGTTCGTCATGACGTTCATGACTTCCACGCCGTCGAGCGCCGACCGACCGCGCTGCGGTGCGGCGGCGGCGTGCGCGCTCACCCCGTGGAAGGAGAACTTGCCCGACACATTCGCCATCGACGCACCGAAGGTCACCGCGTTGTCGTCGCCCGGATGCCAGGCGATCACGGCGTCGACATCGTTGAACACACCGTCGCGCACCATGTAGACCTTGCCCGATCCCCCCTCCTCGGCGGGCGTGCCCACCATCCGGAGTGTCCCCTTGATGTTGTTCGCCTGCATCCACTCCTTCAGCGCGATCGCGGCCGCGGTGCTGGCGGTCCCGAAGAGATGGTGTCCGCACCCGTGGCCCGGGCCGCCGTTCACGAGCGGCCGGCGCGTGGGACTCACATCCTGTGAGAGGCCGGGCAGCGCGTCGAACTCACCCAGAATGGCGATGACGGGCTTGCCGCTCCCGTACTCGGCGACAAAGGCGGTGGGTTCGCCGGCCACACCGGTCTTCACCGTGAAGCCGGCCGTCTTGAGTTCCGACTGCAACAGCGCGGAGCTCTTCGTCTCCATGTAGCCGACTTCGGCGAAGCCCCAGATCTGCCTGGCGACGTCGCTGTAGTGCGGGGCCTTGCTGTCGAGCGCGGTGAGGAGCGCGGCGGTATTCGGAGCGCCGGGCTTGGCGGCGCCTCTGGCTTGGGCCGAGAGCGAGGGCGCGGCGGCCAGGGCGGCCGCGCTGAACAGCGCCAGTGGCGCACGAAAGGTGGTGGAGGCAGGCATGCCTCTACAATGCGAGTCTCTCGCGCTCCGCGCGAGAGGCCGCCACCTGTTCCGGCGTCAGCTCCCGGCGAGAAACGGCGCGTCGAGTTCATCCAACAGCTGATGTACGCCAAGCCCGGTGGCATTGCTCATCAGCACCGACGCGAGGCCGTGCTGCGGATACACGCGCATCAGGTGGTGGTAACCGGCCCCACCTCCCTCCTTGAACAGCTGGCGCTCCATCCCGTGGCGTCCCGAGCGCCAGCGCAGGTTCCAACCCAGTGCCATGGCGGTGCTGTGGCCGTTGACGAAGCGATGCGGGGTGGACATCCACGTGACGGCGCGCGGGCCTACCGCACGCGCCGGCTCGTGGGCCATGGCCTTCAGCAGCTCCTGCAGCAGGCCAGCGAAGCCCGCCGCAGTGCCGACCAGGCCGCCGTACGCGATGCCATTCACGCGGTGCGGTCGCATGGTGCCCCAACGCCCGTCGGCGTCACCGCGCCAGCGTTCATCGATGAGCCACCGCCGCAGCCACCACATCAGCGAGTGGCGTTCGACGTACCCGGTCGCGACGGGCGTGTCGATCCGAGGTGCCACGCCGAGCGCGCCACCGGGCAGCGCGAGTGGCCGCGTGATGCGCTCGTGCACCGCGTTCGCGAACGTCTGCCCGGTAGCGGCTTCGACGAGCGCGCCGAGCAGCCAGTAGCCGATGTTGGAGTAGCGGACGTGCGTATCGGGCGCCTCGACGCGACGCGCGTGCGTCGACACGGCGAGGCGCAAGGCGCCGGCTTCGTCGAATGGAGCTTCGGGCGCGTGCACCCATGCCAGCGGCAGGGGATTGGGAACGCCTGCGGTATGCGCGAGCAGCTGGCGCGGTGTGATCTCGCCGTACGGCTGCCACGGCAGCCAGTCGCTCACCGGCGCGTCCAGGTCGAGCGTATTGGCCTCGGCGAGCTGCAGCACCACGAACGCGGTCACCGTCTTGCTGAGCGAATAGGCAAGCGACGGCGTCTCGTGCGTGAATGGCACACGGCTGGCGCGGTCGGCCCACCCGGCGGCGATGCGGCTCAACGTGTCGTACGCGGACACCACCACGTGCTGCACGCCGGGCACCCGATCGCGTGCGAGCAGGGCGCCGAGCCGCGCGCGCGCCAGCGTGGCGGCGCGTGCGTACGGCGCATGGTCGGTACAATCGGACGCGGTCAGCACGGCGGTCATACACAACGCTCCACCAGACAGGACGAGGCGTCAGCGGTTCTGACGCTCCGTCAAGCTGTGGTGGAACGAAACGCGCGGCATGGGTCAATCGTCCCGCGTCATTCGACCCGGCCCGCTACCGCTCGGTCTTCCGCCGCGCCTCGGCGAGGTACGCCGGTTCGAGCTGCAGCAGATTCGCGAGCTTGCGCATGAGATAGCTCTCACGCTCGGCGAGCTGCCCGTCGGCGAGCACGACCTGCCACATCAGCTCCGCCAGCACCATGCGCTGCGGCAGGTCGTACGCCTGGACGACGCGACGGGTGAAGGTGAAGTCGTCGACGCTGGAGCGCGCGGCCGCCGCGGCGTCGGCCATGAGGGCGTCCACGCCCTCGCCGGTGACGCCGAAGTGCCGCTCGAGGATCCAGCGAATCTGCGCCTGTTCCGCGTCGCTGAAGTCACCATCGACGTTGGCGAGTTCGATCAGCAGGGCGCAGGCTGCGACGCGCACGTCGTCAGCGGGAATCGCGGACGACTGGGCCGGCGCGGCCGTTGGTGTCGCGGCGGCGGACTGCAACAGTTTGCGAAGCGCGTCAAGCATGTCGGGTGCAGAGACGGTCAGCGGGTGATGGCCTTCGCCAGGCGCTCGCGCACCTTGGCCAGCGGTAGAGCTTTCCTGCCGGGCAGAATGTTCCACGCATTGAAGACCACGACGTAGTCGTCATCGGGAAACGCCATCGGCAACTGGCCACCAAAGCCGGAGCCGCTCCAGACGAACTTCCCGTTACCGCGCGGATCGGGATAGAGCCACCACTTGAGCCCGTACTTGGGGCTGTTGGGCGCCTCCGACACGGAGATCTGCGGCGTGATGGAGGCGGTGATCCATTCCTCGCTCACGATGCGCGTGCCATTCCACCGTCCGCGTTGCAGCCAGAGCTGCCAGAGCTTGGCGAGATCGGTGGTTTCGAGATAGAGGCCCCCTTCGGTGTCGAGCGCCCCGGAGGGGGTGCGCTTCCAGTACCAGTCCGTGATGCCGAGCGGCGCAAAGAGATGCCTGGCGGCGTACGCCTCGAGATCCTGACCGGTGGCGCGCGCGAAGACGGCCCCCACGAGAATGCTCTCGCCGCTGCTGTAGTTGAACTGCGTGCCCGGCTCCCTGGCCATCGGCTGATTCAGCGTGAACGCGACCCAGTCAGGGCTCGCCTCGAGTTGCGACGCGCTGTTCTTCGGGTCGTTGTACGGCAAGCCCGTTTCGTTCCACTCGAAGCCGCCGGTCATGGTGAGCAGGTGCTTCACCTGAATCGCGCGTTTGCGCGCGTCGATGTTGGCGATTCGCGTGGCGTCGAAGAACGACAGGATCGGCGTCGTGATGTCGGGAAAGTCGCCCCGCGTTCGCGCAACACCGACGACCATGGAGGCGACGGTCTTGGTGACCGATTGCTCGCTGTGCAGCGTACCGCGTCGGTAGAACGGATGCCACCACGGCTCGTAGTAGTTGTACGGACCGGTGGGGTCGCTCGCGTTGAGCGGACCCTTCACCTTCACCGAATCGCGATAGGCGGCATCGTAGTCGTTCGTGTAGTGCTGATCCACGACGAGCTTGCCGTGTCGGATCACCACCATGCGATCGATGTAGCCGTACGTGCCGGCGCGGATCTCGCGATCGAGCGAGTCGAAGACCGCCGCGTTGAGTCCCTCACGCGCGGGCGTGCTCCGCGGCCACGCGGTGGACGGCGTCGCACGTTGCGCGAGCGCCGGTGTCGCAAGCGCCGGTATCGCGAGGAGCACGGCAGCCGTGATCGCGGTGAATCGAGACATCTCGCACCTGGTGGTCGTGATTGACAGGGCGCCGCGGTGGGCGCAAGCTGGGCACATGGCCACCGCCTTGCCGGTCGT
>JBDHVK010000246.1:0-4711 GCA_039809645.1 Gemmatimonas sp. | reverse complement strand
CGCTTTCCCGATCCCCCGGTTCTGCGCTGCGGCAAGCCCTCTGTTTTCCCCCATGCCGAGGGTTTGCACCTTGGTCCGGCAAACCAGACCGAGGCTCGAAAACAGTGCAGCGTCGCCGTTGTCGACCAGCACCAGCCCCTCGACCTGCTCCGTAACCGCATCCAATAGCGCGCGAAGCCGAACCCGATCCGGCTGAAACGTGACCACCACGGCCACGACCCTCGGCGTCAATTCCGGCATGGATCGAATCCGTTCATCGCGCGGTCGGGAACCGGGCGCTCGACGCTATTTCTCGCCTCTTCCCGGCCGACGCGCGATGCGGCGTCCCGTCACAGCGCACGCTTGATGCGGGCCAGGAGCGTGGGAGGCAGCAGGTGGCGCAGGCGGTGCGCCAGTTCCGGGCGGCGCGAGACCGCTCCAGCAATGCGGCGAAGCAGTTGGCGCGAAGCCGCCGCCGGTCCGCCGGCCGTCCTGCCGGCCACGTGCGTCGCGTACCATTCGCGGAAGTGCGGCTCGCTGCGCGGGTGGCGGAACCGCGCCCGCAGGTCCGCCGACTCGCGATAGAGCACCCGCATCTCACGCTCTATCCGCGCGCCGTCCGGGAACAGATCGTGCGCGCCGGGGCGGCGACCTAGTTCTTCCTGCCGGTGGCGCTGTTGCTCGCGGACATACCAGTCGGTCATCGCGCGCAGGGTCGCGTTGCGCGGAGCGTGCTTGCGCAGCATCGCCTCGTGGGTGCCGATGTCGAAGCCGGAGAAATGGAAGAAACGCAGCGGATGGGCGCCGTTGACGGTGATGCGGCCGTCGGCGTCCTGGCCGATCTCGCGGTAGTAGAGGTTCCAGGTGGCGGTGTTGTAGCCGGGATGGCGCAGAATCTCGATCTTGTCGAAGAAGCATGGCGCCAGATCGATCCATCGCTGATCGGTGAACAGGCCGCGCGGCCCATCGTCGTAGCACCAGTCGAGACAGCGCGCGGCCCACCAGTCGAGGAAAGCGCGGCCGTCGCCGTGGTCGGCCAGCGCCAGGAAGCCGAGATTGAACACGCCGTGGCGCAAGCAGCCCAGCATCTCGCCGTCCAGCAGGTCGTCGATGTCGATAGCCGGCACGGTGACATGCGGCGTCAGCATCACCGGGCGTTCGGGCAACAGCGCGTACACCTCGTCCATGGGGGTGTACAGCACGGTATCGGGATCCATGTAAATCGCGTTGTCGGCGCCGGTGTCGCGAAATATCTTCTTGAAAGCGAAAGGCTTCACCGCCGTGCACAGCTCGACCACGGTGTGGGAGAAGATCCACGCTTCGAGCGACGCGACGGGCAAATCGAGGTCTTCGACGGTGAGAGTGCGATCGAAAATCGAGTAGTCGATATCTTCGCGTTTGCTGTCGGACAACATGCACCAGACGCACGCCTCGCTGCCGTAGACCCGGCGCAGCGATTCGACCAGCACCGCCGCCTTGGGAATGTAGGCGTTGTTGACCGACGTAAAAAAATGCTTCATCGAATTGACCTCAAAGAGATTTACCGCAATCAGCGCGGCGCTATTTCGCGGCTATACCAGAACGAAAAACGCGCGATGGGCGCCGGGAACGTTCGCGAACTATTCGACGCTCTCCGCAACGAGCGCGGGCGCTCAAGCGTTCAGGCGCCGGCGCAGACGGCGAGCGGCATCCGATAAGCCGATCACCTTGAGCAAACCGATGAGCCGGGCACGCCACCGCAACCACAAGCTGCGCCGGTAGCCGACGCGCAAGGCTTCCAGCTCGGCTCGCAGGCGCAGCACCTCCAGTTGCAGCTTGATGTTCTGCTCTTTGAGCAGGATCGGGTCGGTCACGCTCCACTGCGACGACATTTCGTGCAGGTTGTCCTGATAAAAAACGTCTTCCTCGGTGGGCCGGCTGGTGTCGGCATACCAGGGCAAATGGCGCGCGGTATGCGGCGGTGCGGTGCGGATCGAGCGAAACCAGCGCGGATCGCCGGGGGCGATGCCGGGGCGATACAGCGCGAACGTGGTGTCGATCGCCGCCTCGTACAGTCCGGGCTCATCTAGCGGATGTTGCCAGAACGGCGCTTCCCACTCCAGCACCTTGGGCTTCAGCGCGTAGTGGTCAGGAATGTCGTCGATTCTCAGGGACAGGCCGACCTTGGTGAAGTTCGGGTAGCGCCGCAGCACCGCGTACAGGTGATCGGCGACATCGGGCGGACACGCCTCGTCCGGCAGGATATCGCAGTCGCTGAGGATGAAATGCCGGCCGTTCACGATCTCGCCAAAGCGGCCGCTCTCCCACAGGACGAGATGGCCGTAATTGCGATCCATCCTATGAACCGCGTGCGGGCTGCGTTCGAGGTACTCCAGCAACGGCGGATAGCTGGAGCAATTGTCGATGATGCGGATGTCGCTGTAGCCGGCCCGCTCCAGCCACGCGACCAGTTGCCGCAGATAGCCGAGCCGGTTGTAGGCGATCAGGAAAACGGGAACCGTCTTGCCGTCGAAAGCGCTCATCGCGGCGCCTCCCGGATCCCGCCCACCGTGTAGCTGCAATCCGCGACCAACGCGCCGAAGACGCGCTCGAAGCCGTGTTCGAGCGTGCCTTCGACCGCCGCGCTCGCGGCGGGATCGAAATCGGCGGGCGTGAACCCCGCGCGGCGAACGCGCTCCAGCACCGCCCCGCGAATCCAGAACATGGTGCCGGCAAAGAACAGCACTTGCGGCTTCACGCCCAGCCGACGGCACAATTCCCGGTACATCGCGGCGTCGGCCTCCGGCGCCTCGCAGATAAATTTGGCGCTTCCGACCATGCCGAGCGCCGGATCGGAACGGAAGGCGCCCAGCACCGCAGCCACCGCTTTCGAGCTGCCCAGCACGGGGTCGAGCAGCTGCCGCCGCCAACTGGCGCCATCGGCGACATCGGCGCCGAACAGCGCTTGCACGACCTTGATGTAGCTGTCGAAATTCAGGCTCTTCTTGGAATGAAGCTTGAGCACCAGATCGTAGCGGTCGAGATCGAAACGGTTCAGCGCGGCGATGAAGCCGCCGATGTCCTTGCCGCGATTCTCGACTTCCAACACGGTGACATGGGGAAAACGCCGCCCGAGATCGGCAGCGAGTTCCGGCGCAGGCTGCGTGACGGTAACGAACAGGTCGAAAGGCACCGGAATATTGCCCAGAAAGCCGATGAACTCTTCGAGCAGATCGAGGTAGTGCAGGTGCAGATGCACCGCCACGCGCAGCGGTTCTCCCGACAATGGCGCCGGAACCGGCGTCAGCAGCGCGTAAGGGATAGCAGGGGTGGGAGCGGGTCCAGAACCGGGAGTCGGCTCGGCCGGGGACGAGCCATGAATCTGCCGCCGCAGCCAGCGCAGCGGGGCGGTGAGCGCCTGACCCAGACGGTAGCTGCGCGAGTTGCGCAACAGTTCCAGATCGTGCCGGGTGTCTGCGAGTTGTCGGCGCTCCTGTTCGAGCGCGAGTCGAGTCCGATCCAGCTCGTCGGTCGCGCCGATCAGCGCCGCGCGGGTCTGGGTCCAGGCATCCCGCGTTTCCGCCCAGCCGAGCTGCGCCTGCTCGTAACCCCGAGCGGCTTCTTCCCAGCCGTGGGTGGCCCGCACCAGTCGCTGCTCGAAATCGTGCACGATCCGCTCCCACTCGGTATCGCGCCGCGCGGCGATGGCAGCCACCTGGTGCTTGCGCAGCAACCGCTGGTGACGGTGCTGGGAGGCCAGCAGCGCAGGGGGTATGCCGTAATGACGGCGCAGCACGCCGCGTTCGACCGCCGCAGCTTCGAGCGCGGAGAGTGGCATGCCAGCAAGAATCGCGTTGCCGCCGTGCAAGCGGTAATCGAGCAACGGCTCGTCGGCCAAGTAAGCGAAGCGCTCGGGGGCGTGCAGTGCGGCGCGCAATGCATAATCCCAATCCATCACGTAGCGGTAGGCGCGCAGCGGCCCCAGCACCTCGAACAAGGCGCGGCGGAAGAAGAAATTCGAAGTCGAGACCGTGTAGTTGCCGAACAGCAGGCCATCGACGCTGCCGACCTCGCAAGCCCGGTCGCGGAAAGCGCGCATCATCGCGTTCCACCAATGATCGGGGTCCTCGATCAGACGCGAGTCGCCATCGATCAGGCGGGCGGCGGAAACGACGAAGTCGGCCCCCTGCGCGCACACTTCGTGCAGCCGCGCCAAGCGTTGCGGCGCGAATCGGTCATCGGAGTTCAGGATCGCGAGAAACTGGCCGCGCGCTAGGCCCATGCCGCGATTGATCGCGGCGTGAGCGCCGGCGTTGGCCTGTTCGACCAGCGTGACGCGCGGATCGCGCCCGGCGTAACCTCGGATCAATGCGCGCGAGCCATCGCGCGAGCCGTCGTCGATGACGATGAGTTCAAGATCGGCCAGCGTCTGGCCGAGCACGCTGTCGATCGCCTCGCCGATGAATCGCTCGTGGTTGTATGAAGGAATAACGACGCTGACCGTCGGGGCGTTCATGATGGTTTAACTCGCTCTCGGTCTAGCAACCTCTGGGCTGGTTATCGCGTTTCGGATGTGGTAGTGGCGTTAGAGCGCGTGGATTGTACGAGCACCGACCCTGGCGCAGCACGATGATCTAAACTTCCAAAACTGCAGCCATTCAGGAAGAAAACGACTCTGCACGCCACTTCAATTTCCTAGGATAATATGCGAATTCTCAAAATGTTGGCTGATCGCAACTAATAACTGAAGTTA
>JBDHVK010000245.1:0-4715 GCA_039809645.1 Gemmatimonas sp. | reverse complement strand
CCCCCTATCGACGCGGGGCGCACGCCCTGGTGAACTTCTTCTTCACCGCCACCACCATCGTGGTCAACTTCGCGATGGCCTTCATCCTGCTGCGCACGTCGGAGTGGACCATCGCGCGGCACTTCGGCGTGCTCTTCTGGCTGCCGCCGCTGCCGGCCGCGGTGGAGGCGCTGATCGGACTGCTGCTGCTCGACCTGATCGGCGCGTGGCTCGCTCACGTGGTGTCGCATCACCTGCCGCCGCTCTGGAAGTTCCACCTGATTCACCACAGCGATACCCATGTGGACACCACCACAGCCAATCGCCATCACCCCGGCGAGAGCGTGGTGCGCTTTGCCTTCACGACACTCGCCGTGCTCGTGACCGGCGCGCCGATGTGGCTCGTGTTCTTCTATCAGGCCATGAGCGTGGTGCTCAGCCAGTTCAACCACGCCAACATCAAGCTGCCAACGGCGCTCGATCGCGCCCTCAGCTGGGTGATCGTCTCGCCCGACATGCACAAGGTGCATCACCACTACGTGCTGCCGCACACCGATTCGAACTACGGCAACATCTTCTCGGTGTGGGACCGCCTCTTCGGCACCTTTCGCACGATCGACCCGAGCACGCTCGTGTACGGCATCGATACGCACATGGACCCGCGCGAACACGAGCCCATTCCGGCGCTGCTGACGATGCCTTTCCGGCCCAAGCCGCCGCGCACGCCGCCGGCCTGAGTCATCGGAGCTTCGGCAGCCACAGTGCCACGACAGCCGACAGCACACCGGCACCGCACATCAACGCCAGCAGGGACAAGGCAAGCGCGAGCAGGCGAGCGGCCGACCCACGCACCACCGGCGCCGCGCGACGATACGCCTCGTACAGCATGAGCGGGGCGAACACGTACACGCTGAACGCGAGCAGGGTGAGGAACGGACCGCTGAACGTCTCGGCGTCGAAGCCCACCGGCCTCCGGAACAGCAGGAGCCAGAGCGCGAGCAGGATGCGGAAGTAGAACACACCCCCCGCCACGAGATAGGCGCGCAGCGCCCAATCCCGGTGCCGCCCGAACTGGCGGGTGCGCGCCGTGTACCACGCCCAGCCGGTGCACACCGCGAGCAGGAGGGCGTTGAGTGAGATGGCGACATGTTGCGGCCCGTCGCCCACCGTGCCGCGCCCCCACACGAGCCAGAGGCCACTCACGGCCGCCACGACGCATCCGCTCAGAAACATCCGCCCGCTCCAGCGATGCAGCCTCGGCAGTCGGCGCCGCACCACGGGCAACAGCTGCACCGCCCCCGCGAGCAGGACGGCGGCCGCCAGCAGCACGTGGGACGCCATCGCGGCATTCCCCACCGGATCGCCGGCAACCCAGCCGTGCGCGCTGAAGCGGGACCACGCGGACACATCGCCGGCGAGTGTCGATCGGCCGTACGTGGCCACGAGGTACGCGAAGAACACGAGCTCGCCAAGCGCGATGACGGCAAGCAGCACGGTACCGGCGCGGGCAACAGGATCCGCAACGATGTGCGGGGCACGGCGACTCTCCGCGAAACCGGCGTCGGGCGTTCGCCGTCGTGAGGCGAGAGCGTCTGATGGCAGTGGCATCGACGACCAAGGTCTCCACCGTACTCGCCCCCTACCATGACCGATCGTCGCAAGGACGTGACCGAGCGTCGCACGCACCTCGCGTCGGCCTCGCTTCCGGGCACCGTCTCCGGCAGCTACCTCGCGGGCGTCCTGCACTTCGCCACCGCCTGTGGTGCCGGTCGAGCCGAGCTGTTGCGCGCGATCGGGGTCGACGACGACGAACTCGCGGCGCCCGATCGGCGTTTCCCGCTTGACCGCTTGCGTCGGCTATTTCTGCACGCTGCCGAGCGCCTGAACCAGCCCGCGTTCGCGCTGCACTTCGGCGTGGGGGTCCCCTGCACGACGCTCACCCTCGCGGCGGCACTCGCGGCGGCGCGCGCCACGAACGACGCGCCGCGTGCGGACGATGGTCGCACACTCCGCGACGCCCTCGACGGGCTCAATCGGTACGCGTCACTCGGCGTGGACTTCGGGCCCAACACGCCCGCGCTCCGCTATCGGTTCGTCGACAGCGCCGACGGCGTCTGGCTCGAGGACTGCCGTCCCGATATCGACGCCGGTTACCTCTGGCCGGCGTTGACCGAGTCGGTCTTCGCACGGTTCGCCACCGGCATACGGCGGCGTGGCGGCGAACAGATCGTGCGCGCGCTCACCGTCACCCATGACGCACCCATCGAGAGCGCGCACCGCGAAGCGTACGCCGCCGTCTTCCGTGCGCCGGTGACCTTCAGCACCTCGCGCAACGCCATCTGCCTCGATCCCGCCTTTCTCGAGCGGCCGCTCGAGCCACTGCCGGCACCGGTCGAGACGGTGCTCACCACGCACGCGGAGGCGCAGCTGCAGCAGATCGCGCGCGATCGATCGTGGGGTGGACGCGTGTCGCAGCTGCTGCACGCCAATCCGGGCACGGACCTGATCGCGGTCTGTCGCGCGCTGGCTGTGAGCCGCCACACGCTGCATCGGCGTCTGCGCGACGAAGGCACCACCTTCGTCGCCCTGCAGGATGCCGCTCGATGGCAGCTCGCCGACACGCTCCTCCGGCGTGACCGGCTCACCATCACCGCCGTCGCCGCGCGCCTGGGCTATTCCGAGCCCGCCGCCTTCTCGCGCGCCTACAAGCGTTGGACCGGCACCCGCCCCAGCGCCGTCATCTCGGGATAGTGATAGATCGCCGACGTCGCTGGCGTATGGACGGAGGTCGCCACCATCGCCGCGGCGATCTGGTCCACGGTGATGGACGTGAATCGCGCCGGCGTCAGGAACGACACCAGCGGCAACAGCTTCTCGAGCAGCCAGGGGGTGTGTTGCGATCCGATGATCATCGCCGGTCGGAAGATGCTCACCACCGGGATGCCGCTCGCCCGCACCGCCGCCTCGGCCTCACCCTTCACGCGATTGTAGCGCGATGCCCCGGCGGCGCCGGAGCCGCTGGCCGAGGCATTCGCATTCGCCCCCACGGCGCTCATGAGGGCGAAGTGCACCGTGCGGCCGCTCGACGCGAGCCCGCGCGCGAACGCTGCGTTGAGCGCCACATCCACGGCGCGATGCTGATCGATGGTGAGCTTGGCCGTGCCGGCGCCGATGCCCAGCACACTGAGCCCCACGATCTCCCCCGCGAGCGAGGCCGCCGCGTCACGCGCCGCCGCCTCGACGCGTGCCGCATCCATCTCGGGCACGAGCGTTTCGCGCAGATCGACGCCAACTGCATGCGCCGCGACCAGCTGATCCGGCTGTGACCGGCGGACCAGCGACACGACCGTGGCGAACGCGCGACTCGCGATGAGCGCGCGCATGAGCGCTGCGCCAACCGAGCCGGAGGCGCCAAGGACGACGGCGGAGCGGGGAGTGAGCACGCGATCAGACCGGAAAGACGGGAACGTCGTACTCCCCGATCATCGGATCGCGCGTCGCCACCTGCAAGCCACGCGCGAGCGACTGCGCGACCAGGATGCGATCGAACGGGTCCGGATGTCGCCACGGCAACCGCGCGCTCGCCCGCGCATCGATCGCCGTCACCGGCAACTCGATGAGGCGCATCGATTCTGCCGCCGCCAGCCAGTCGGCCGGCAGCGTGAGCTTGCCGCTCGCCGCCTTGAGCTCGAGCTCCCACACGGACGCCGCGCTGAAGTACACGGCCCGTCGCGAGTCGCAAATCGCGTCGCGCGCGGCGGGGACCAAACGCGCGGGATCATGCAACGCCCACAGGAGCGCATGCGAATCGAGCAGCAGATTCACGGCGTCGCGGACCTGGCGTACCACGCCGGACGCGCTTCCGCACCGCGACGCGATGGCGTCGGCTCCACGTCGCGACCGTAGAACAGCACGTCGATCTCGGTGTCGGGCGCCCAGCAGTCCTCGGCCTCGACGACCGCACCGGCCAGGATGCCGAGCGCGCGGGGGGCATCATTCACCGACGCCGGCACCAGGCGCACCAGGGGTGTGCCGGCCTTGGCGATCACGACCTCCTCACCCGCCAACACGTCGGCGATCAGGCGCGAGAGCTGCGTCTTGGCGGCATGAATGTTCACGATCTTCATACGACTTAGTCTAGTCTAGCTAATTCACAAATCAATATACCACAAGCAGTACGCGAGGTCGGTCCGCATATTCGCCTCTCCTCGACGCGCTCGTGGCGGCGAGTGAGCCCCGTATTCGCGAACGCACGCGCGACGGCTCGCCCGCCCGCTGTTTTCCCCGTCCGGTCACCACGCCGATGCGCCTCACGTTCCTTGTGCTCCTTGCCCTCGTGCTCCCGTCGGTCGGCGCCGCGCACGCGCAGGCCGCCGCCGATGCCGACACGCGCGCGTGGTGGCAACTCACGTCCACGCTCTCGGCCGATTCACTGGAGGGGCGCGACACCGGCGCCCCCGGCTACGAGCGCGCTGCGCGCATCGTCGCCGCGCGGCTTGCCGCCGCCGGGCTCAAGCCACTCGGCGACGACGGCACGTGGTATCAGTGGCTCACCATGCAGGAGCAGCGCATCACCGACGCGCGGATCGACGTGGGCGGGCGGCGACTCGAGTTTCTGCGCGATGTCACCATCCCGGCGCAGAATCCGCCGGCGTCACTCGATCTCCCCCTCGCGTATCGCGGCTACTGCGGCGCCGACGTGCTGGGCGACGTGAAAGGCAAGCTGGTGATCTGCC
>JBDHVK010000244.1:0-4740 GCA_039809645.1 Gemmatimonas sp. | reverse complement strand
CGAGCGACATGGCGGAGACGTACGGGAGCGTCACCGCCGAGTTTCTGTGACTACTGCTTCGTGAGGATGTAGTAGCCCGAGCCGGCGTCGTAGCGAATCTCGGCGGAGGTGCCGCTCGAGATGAAGCGGAGGCGATCTTCACCGCGCGTCCAGGTCTCGCTCCCGACATAGTGCAACGGTTCGGGCTTTCCGCCGTTCCGCGCGATGGTCAGGCCGGTCGCGCTCGTGTCGATGCGCACGACGAGAGGCGCGCCGCGCGCGGGACCGCGATAGCTGCCGACGAGTGCGGCGCGATTGCCACGGAAGGTCGAATCCGTCGACGGTTTGCGTCCCAGCACCAGCATCGCGAGATCGGCCCCGAGTTGGTTGGGCGAGACCGGGCCACTCGTGTTCGCCAGCACGACGACGGTGAGCTGATCGTCGGGGTAGTACTCCGACTCCGCGAGGTAGCCGGGAATCGCGCCGCCATGACCGATCATGCGATGGCCACCGATCGTGCGCAGGGCGAGGCCCTTGGCGTAGCGGAGCGTGGTGCCATCGGTGAGCGTGGCCGGCGCGATCAGCTCCTGATAGCTCGCGGCCGACAGCACCTTGCCACCGTGCAGCGCGGTGTTCCAGGTGAGCAGGTCCTGCACGGAGGCGCAGAGCGACCCCGCGGCGTACGGCCACGTGTGCGAGATCCACGCGTGATTGACGAGCGTACTGCGCGCGACATCGTAGCCGCGGACCTTGCGCGGCGTGACGGTGGCTTCGTTGCAGTAGCTCGCGTCGCGCATGCCCAGTGGCCTGAAGATCTCCTGGGTCACGTAGTCGCCATACGGTTGGCCCGACGCCTTCTCGATCACGAGACCGGCCAGGAAGTACGCGGAGTTGTTGTAGCGCGCCTGCGTGCCGGTGGGGAAGTCGAAGGCCTCGTTCGCAATGAGCTTGACGAGGGTGTCGCGCGGCAACGCGAGTGCGGCGATGGGTCCGAAGCTCGCCATCTCGGTGTAGCTGCGCATCCCCGACGTGTGGCTCAGCAGATCGCGGATGGTGACCGTGTTGCCGTGCGTATCGAACGCGGGGACGTACCTGGTGATGGGGTCGTCGAGTGACAGTTTGCCGGCGTCGCGCAGCTTGAGGATGGCCACCGCGGTGAACTGCTTGGTGACCGAGCCGATCTCGTAGATCGCGCGCGTCGGCGTGGGGACGCCGAGCTCGACTTCGCCCTTGCCGTACGGCTTGAGCAGCAGCGTGTCGCGACCCTTGATCACGCCGACCGTCAGGCCGGCGATGGGGCCGGAGGCCAGTCGCGCTCGGACGAGCGAGTCGAGGCGCGTGCTCAGGCGGGTTTGGGCGCGGGCGCTGCCGGCGACGGCAGCGAGCAGGGCAAGGGCGGTGAGGGCACGTGACGCGTGCGGCATGGGCGGCGGAAGCTCCGAACGGAGGAGTGGGCGTTGGCGGCGCGCCTGGGGAATATGTGCGGCGGGGGTTGCGCGTTCTTTCGGATTTCTTACTTTACCATAAGGTTAATTCACTAAACGGTTAAACATGTCTGACACCCTGTCCCTCACCTTCTCGGCGCTGGCCGATCCGACGCGACGGGCGATTCTCGCCCGGTTGCGCCAGGGGGAGGCGAGTGTCGGGCAGCTCGCCGAGCCGTTCCTGGGGCGCATGACGTTGCCGGCCGTGACCAAGCATCTGAAGGTGCTGGAGAAGGCCGGGCTTGTGACCAAGGGACGCGAGGCGCAGTGGCGGCCGTGCACGCTCAATGCTGCCCCGCTGCGTGACGTGGACGCGTGGGTGAACGAATACCGCGCGCACATGGAAGCCAGCCTCGACCGACTTGGCGAGTACCTCAAGACACTGACCACGCCCACGACACCCACCCACCCGGATCCCACCGATGAGCCTCGTGACCAGTAAGCCATACGAAGCCCCGAACGAGCTTCGCATCACGCGCGTGTACGACGCGCCCATCTCTCTCGTGTGGGACGCCTGGACGAAGGACGAGCACGTCGGGCAGTGGTGGGGGCCGCGTGGCTTCACCCTCACGACGCATCGCAAGGACCTGCGTCCGGGCGGCTTCTGGGAGTACACCATGCACGGGCCCGACGGGAAGGACTGGCCCAACTTCACGCGCTATCACGAGGTCGTGCCGCGGGCCAAGCTCGTGTACGATCACGGCGCATCGTCGGAAGACGCGAAGCCGATGTTCCGCGTGGTGGCGACGTTCACCGATCTGGGGGGGAAGACGGAACTCGACATGCACATGGTCCTGGAGTCGGCCGAGGCGGCGGCGCAGACGCGCGCCTTCGTGAAGGCGGCGGGCGGCAACGGCACGTGGGATCGTCTCGCCGAGTTCCTCGAGAAGCAGACGTCGCACACCGACGTGTTCGTGATCAATCGCAGCTTCGACACCGACATCGAGACGCTCTTCGACGTCTGGACCAAGCCGGAGCATTTCGCGCAATGGCTCCCGCCGACGGGCATGACGATGGAGTTCCATCGCATCGACATCCGGAGCGGCGGCGAGGGATTCTACTCGATGGGCAACGGGGCGTTCACGATGTACGGGAAGCTCGCGTACGAGCGGATCGAGCGGCCGCATCTGGTGCAGTACACGCAGTGCTTCACCGATGCGCAGGAAAATCTGTCGCGACATCCGATGGCGCCCACGTGGCCGGCGTACATGCACACCACGGTGCGGCTCACGGCGGAGGGGCCCGCGCGCACCCGCGTGACCGTGCGTTGGCAGCCGGGCGCCGAGGCGACGCCCGAGGAGCTGGCGACGTTCATCGAGGCTCGCGGCGGCATGACGCAGGGGTGGACGGGGTCGTTCGACAAGCTCGAAGCGCATCTGGCCTCACTTTGTTGACTAGGAAACAAACTCCCGATACGTTGCGGAACGCGTCGGGGTGGTCCCGGCGCGTTGCCTCGCGAGGAGTGCATGACCATCGACCCGAGACAGGTCGCCGAGCAGGGGTTGCTGGCGGCGTACGCCCAGCGCCAGTCCTTTCCGGACATCGTGCGTGATCTGATGCGGGCCGGATTCGAGAGCTATCTCGTGGAGTTCCGGCTCGGAACGGCGACCTATTTCACTCCCGAGGGGGCAGCGCACGTCGTGCCGCTCCCCGCGCGGCACGGTCCGGTGGCTCCGGGGTTCGCCCCCGATCTCGTGGCGCGCGCGGTGCGCGATGCGCAAATCGGGGCAGACGGATACACCTTCGCCGGCTTCTGCGATCGGCTGTGCGCCGCCGGCGGCGCCGGCTACCTCGTCTCCTTCAGCGGGCGCCGCGTTCTCTACTTCGGGCGGACCGGGGAAACGCATGTCGAGCATTTCCCGTCCTGACGCCGCGCCCGCGGTGAGCGGGCTCGACGCCCATCTGGGCTACTGGCTGCGCGCAGTCTCCAATCGCGTCTCGTCGCGCTTTGCCCAGCGTGTGGAAGGGGAAGGGGTGACGGTGGCCGAATGGGTCGTCTTGCGCGAGCTGTATGACAGCCGGCCGGTGAAGCCGAGTGCCCTGGCGGCATCGCTCGGGCTCACGCGAGGAGCGGTGTCGAAGCTGGTCGATCGACTCCGTGCGAAAGGGCTCGTGCGCGTACGTGACGATGTCGCCGATGCCCGCGCCCAGCGTGTCGCCCTCACCGCCGCGGGGCAGCGGCTGGTCCCCGTGCTCGCGGCCCACGCCGACGCGAACGACGCGGAAGCGTTCGCGGGGCTCACGCCGTCGGAGCGGACGCAGTTGCGGGCCGTCTGCGAGCGGCTGGTGGCGCAGCTCGGCGGGAGCGGCGCCGCGATGGACTAGGTCCTCGGCGACCAAGGGGTCGATCAAGGGGTCAGAGTTGTTGATCGGTGGCGGCGATCAAGGGGTCAGCGATCAAGGGGTCAGAGTTGTTGATCGGTGGCGGCGATCAAGGGGTCAGAGTTGTTGATCGCGTGCGTTCGATCGATGATGCGCGCGTCGATTCGATGACAGGCGAACGGCCAACAGGTGGGAGATTGTCGCACGGTTCCCCCTTTGCCCTGGAGATGCCTCCATGCCCCGCGCGCCACGCATCATCTTGGAAGACGTCCCGCTGCACCACATTCAGCGCGGCAATGATCGCCGACCCGTGTTCGTCGATGACCGGGATCGCCTCCTCTACCGGGACCAACTCCGGGAGGGCTGCGACCGATTCGGGTGTTCCGTGCACGCGTATGCGCTCATGACGAATCACGTGCATCTGCTGCTGACGCCGGCAGCGCCGGATTCAGTGGCTCGGCTGACCCAGTGGATGGGTTGTCAATACGTGCGCCGCTTCAATCGCCGCCATGAACGGACCGGTACGCTCTGGGAAGGCCGATTCCGGGCGAGTCTGGTCGACTCCGCGCGCTACCTGCTCGCGTGCCTCCGATACATCGACCTCAACCCCGTGCGCGCTGGTCTGGTCACGCGCCCGGAGCACTATCCGTGGTCCAGCTATACTCGGCTCGCCTTCGGGACCGACGATGATCTCGTGACCGAGCACCAGGAGTACCAGCGGCTCGGACGCACGGCATCGGCGCGCCAGCTCGCCTATCGGGCGCTGTGCGAGGCCGCACTATCGCCCGTCGAGCTCACGGCCATTCGTCGCAGTGGCCAACGGGGAGACCCTCTCGGTGACGACGCGTTCCGCGCAATGGTCTCGGCGCGTGCCGGCAGGAAACCGCTACCTCAGCCGCATGGAGGAGATCGGCGTAGTGCGCACTATCGACTCGCCTCCTCCTCCATGCCGCTT
>JBDHVK010000243.1:0-4754 GCA_039809645.1 Gemmatimonas sp. | reverse complement strand
CTAGCGCGGGCTGGTCAACGCCGACCGCAGCATCGAGGCGCCGGCGTACACGATCACGGCGATCACCAGCCACTTGAGCTGCTCGAGCGGCAGCGACGTCACGAGCAGCGCCGCGATGAGCACACCGGGGAGCCCGCCAAGCGCCAAGCCGAGCGCTGGCTGGTCCACCTGCTTGCGCCGCTTCACGAACTCGAGGCAACCCAACAGGGCCGCGAAGGCGCCGCTCCCCATCATGATGGGGAACGCGGCTCGCGGATCCATTCCGAGGGCGCTCAGCAGCACGAAGGTCGGCCCGTAGTTGCCGATGCCGAGCATGAGCAGGGCACCGAGCACCACGTTCACCCCCAGGGCGAGCCACAGCGCACCGCCGTGCAGCGACAGCGCGGTCCCGCCGACCGGCATGCGATTGAGCTGGGCGATGATCATGAAGAGCGCCGCAATCAGCAGGCCCATGCCCATGCCCACCTGAATGGGTCGTCGCGGCAGCCGGGACACCACGCGAGCGCCGATCCAACCACCCGCGAGTGCCGTACCGATCATCAGCACGAGCAGCGTGGTGTCGATCTGAATGGCGGAGATGAAGATCAGCGCCTGCGCGACCACTCCCACGGTGAGGCCGACGATCATCGTCCCCGGAAGTCGTTCGTCGGGCACCATCTTGAGCGCCCGGAAGGCCGTGGTCGTGGTGGCGAGCGAGCCGATGCCGAGCGTGTCGAAGAAGCTCACCAGGAATCCGATCAGCAGTTGCAGCGGCGTGGGCCAGCGTGGCGCGCCCGATTCGCGATCCATGGCCTGCCACCAGCGCCACAAGAACAACGCCGCCAACAGGGAGATGGCGGCCAACAGAAGCCCACGGATGTCGACCATGCGCCAAACTACTCCGCCGCGCGAAACCCCGCCTCACGGTCGGTTGCCGCAGTGATGCTCGCGGACGAATTGGTTGTGCGGAGCACGGGACGGATGATCGCTGCCAGTTCGTCGAACTGAAACGGCTTCTGAATGAAGCCGCGAATGGCATAGCCGACGAGTCCCTCCATCGCTGCCGGTTCCGCATAGCCGCTCATGAGGATGACCCGCGCGCGAGAAGATTCGCGATGAATGGCCTTCGCTGCCGAGCGGCCGTCCATGTGTGGCATCGTCAGGTCCATGAGCACGATCGGGTCGCGGGCCTGGTGCTCCCGGAAGAGCGCGAGGCCGGCCCGGCCGTCGGGCGCCCCGATCACCTCGAACCCCATGCGCTTCAGCATGGCGGTCGCTACGGCCCGCACACTGTCCTCGTCGTCAACCACCAACACCACCTCACCGAGGCCATCCACCCGCGTCGGGTCGCGGCCCAAGCTTGCCGATGCGGACGACTCCACCGCCGGAAAGAGCAGCTTGAACGTCGATCCACGGCCGGGCTCACTGTAGACCCGAATCGCGCCACCGTGGCCGCGCACAATGCCGATCACGGCGGCCAGGCCGAGTCCGCGTCCGGTGAACTTGGTACTGAAGAAGGGATCAAAGATGCGTGCCTGCGTTTCGGGGGACATGCCCACACCCGTATCCGAGACCTCCAGCGTGACATACAGGCCCTCGGCTAGCCCCTCATCCACGAAGCTCTCCGCGAGATAGTCCCGCTCGCACCACACCGCACCGGTGGTGACGGACACGATGCCACTCCGGTCGCCGATCGCTTCCGACGCATTCAGGATCAGGTTCATGACCACCTGACGTAGCTGAGCGCTGTCCGCCTGACACGGCGGCTGATTCGGCATGAGGTCGAGTCGAAGGACGCACTTCTTCGAGATCGACACGCTCAGCAGCCGCGCGATGCCCTCGACCATCTCACTCAACACAACGGGTCCGGCCACCAGCTGACCACGCCCCGAATACGCCAACAGCTGCCGGGTCAACTCGGCCGCCTGTCGTGCCCCGTTCGCGGCTTCACGAATCAGGCTGGCGGACTCGGAATCCGCCTCGCACTCGAGTGTCGCGAGATCACAGTAGCCGATGATGCTCGTCAGGATGTTGTTGAAGTCGTGCGCGATGCCGCCGCAGAGGACCCCGAGGCTTTCGAGCTTCTGCGCCTGCAGCAATTGCGATTCCAGACGGGCGCGCTCTTCCTCGGCCTTCACGCGGCGGCGCACCTCCCGGTCCAACTGCTCGATGCGCTGATTGAGCGCGACAAAGCGAACGTCCGTGACCGATTTCGGCAGGAGGCGCATGAGCAGCACGGCGGGAGCGTCTCCGCGGCGCGGCGTCTGTACGCCACAGTGCACGTGATACAGTTCCACGCGCCCTGTCGGCAGCCGGAGACGGACCAGTCCCGGATGCGGCTCGCGCGCGCCGGAGCATTCCCGCAAGTACCGTCGGAGCGCGTCCGGATCGCCGTCGCACACCTCCAGAAGCGACCGGTCCGCGAGATCCGCTGTCGCCCATCCCATCGCACGCATCGCGGCGCGGTTCGCCGTGAGCAGTCGCCCCGTGGGCTCGAGCAGCAGCAATTGATCCGGCAGCCAATCCGCGACGTCGTGGAATCGGGCGATCGGCATGGATCAGCGCGCGAAGTATTCGCGCCCGGAGAGCGCGGCGCTCTCCGACTGCGGGTGCAGATCGATCACCACGTCGCATCCGTCGTCGCCGTTCGCGATCGTTGCCTGCAAGGTGACGCGCGCATACCCCAGATTGCTCGCCGCGATCGCCCCGAACACGTTGGACGTCATCATGCACAGTGCAGGACGTCCGAGCACCCGGTCGCCGAACGGGCAGGCGCTGTTGCGCAACACAATGCGCGACTCGTCCTGCGCCACGATGCGGAAGCGTCCGCCGATCCGGTCCTTGAGATCGACCAGCACGTGGCCGACCTGCTCGGCGGAGAGCCGTGGCGCACCGAGCGCTTCGCGATAGCCCTGATCGATGGACTCGGCGATACGCTGCCCGACCACACTCACGAACCCCTCTGCCTGGTCCAGACCGACGACATCTTCCAGCGCGCCGGACAACTCGCGAAGGATCTCGCGAAAGAAGCTGTCGCGGTCAATCGGGTATCCAATGGGTTGAACGGGCAATGGTGTGCGTGTCATGACCACCTCGGACAGAGACCGAGCAGCCGCGTCGCCACTCTCGATGCAACTCTACGGCGTCGATGCGCCTTGTCCATGCAGCCTGCCGGCTGCATTGGTCACGCAGTCGTTCGCGGTACGCGCCAGTAGTACCACTCCCGCTGCGGCGTCCAACCGTGTTGCGCGGCGAGCTCCGCGCCGCGGATGCAGTGGTCCACCGGCACCGTCGCCTCGCGATAGAGCGCGTCGAGCTCGAGCAGCATTTCCCGCGTGTCGGTCGTCAGCGGCCGCTGGCGAATGCGCGTGGCGAGTTCATGTCGCACGTCCGCGTCGGCGAGGGGATCGTGTGACGGATCGTCGCGACGCACACCGCCGGTGATGCCAGCGGTGCGCTCGACGTCGTCCACGATGCGGGCCCACTGCGCCAGCAGCGCGGGGATGGTGAGCTTGGTCAGGGTCACCCGCCCAATCTACTCACCGACGCCCGGACATCGGCATGGTATGAGCGACGCCGACGCGGGCGAAGGGGACCGGTGGCCGGGTGAGCCGCGCGGGGGGCTGCCCCTGCACCACCCGATAGGTCGCGTCGAGCGCAAGCTGCGCGTGCGTCGTGGTCGTTCCGCCGGCATCGGGCCACGCAATGCGAATGGAGTCGAGCTGGGTGGCCCGATCGAGCCCCACATGCAGCTGCAGCGTCCCGCTGCCGAAGGAGCTCCCGCTGCCGACGGTGCGATGCAACACGCGCGCGGCGCCGTCCGCTTGCGTGGTATAGAGCGCTACGCGCGCCCCGATCGCGGCGCGATTGGCGGTGGTGCCCTCGAGCTCGAGCGTCACCCAATGGCGCCCGGGCCAACCGGGATTCTCGAACAGCACGTTCTGATAGACGTCGCCCTCGTAGGCGCCGCCCATGACCATGTAGATGTCTTCATCACCGTCGCGATCGAGGTCGGCAAAGGTCGCCGCATGACCCTTCTGGATGTGCGCAAAGCCGCCGGCCAGTGAGACCTCCTCGAAGGACCGGCCATTCACGCTGCGGAACATCCGGTTCGGAATCACCGAGCGCAGGTCCGGGTTGCCGGTGCCGACGTAGAAATCGAGCCATCCGTCGTTGTCGAGATCGCCGTAGGCACTGCCCATCGCGAAAATCACCTTGTCAGCGAGCCCCACGGCGCGGGTCACGTCGGCGAAGGTCCCGTCGTGATTGTTGCGGTACAGGCGCGACGACTCCACCAGCACGGGCAGTGAATCACCGGCACGCGGCAGGTGCCCGGCCCGCTGGACATACTCGCGGGCCACTTCGTTGTGCAGCGTCTGCCCCTTCCCGATGTCGTAGCTCAGCACCATGAGGTCTTCCCAACCGTCCTGGTCGTAGTCCCAGAACCAGGTGGAGAAACTCTGCACCGGCCGGGACACGCCAGCCGACTCGGCACGTTCCTCGAAGCGCCCGCCGCGATTGATGAACAGCCTGTTCGGTGCCCCGAGAATCGACACGTAGAGATCGGGAAGACCGTCGTTGTTCACGTCCCCCCAGGCCGCACCCTTCACGAACTCGTCGATCGCAAGCCCCATGGTGCGAGACACCTCGCTGAAGGTGCCATTCCGGTTGTTGTGCCACAGTTCGCTCGGGTGCGACTGACCGCCCTTGGCGCGATCGGATTCGTGTCCCACGAACAGATCGACCCACCCGTCGCGATCGAAGTCGCCCCACAC
>JBDHVK010000242.1:0-4757 GCA_039809645.1 Gemmatimonas sp. | reverse complement strand
CTGGGAGGCCGACACCGCGCTCGCCGTGCGACGCACGCTGCTGGCGCAGGCGCGCCGACTTGGCGTGGCGCTCGCGCCGGCGATCGAGCGCGAATGGGCGGCGCGCCCCGATTGGCAGTATCGCGTGGCCGCGCTGGGGGAGGGCGGAGCGAACGCGCCCCGCGATACGACGCTCGCGCGCCAGTTGCTCGCCGACGCGGACGGTCGCGTGCAGCGCGCCGCGCGCCAACGGCTCGGTCTGCGCGACACGACGGCCCGGAGGGTTCGCACGGCGCCGCCGGCGCGCCCGCTCGCCGACTACGCGCGACTGGTGCGACAGTGGGTGGTGCCCGGCGCCGCGCAGCCGCGCGCGACCATCGAGACCGAACGGGGGCGCATCGTGGTGGAGTTGGCGGGTCGGGAGGCGCCGCTCGTCGTGGAGGCCTTTCTGCGGCTCGCACGCACCGGCGTCTACCGGAACACCATCTTCCATCGGGTGGTACCCAACTTCGTGGTGCAGGACGGAGACGTGAGCGGTGATGGATCCGCCGACGCCGGGTTTTCGCTCCGGGAGAGCTGGACGCGCCTGCGTCATGGTCGCGGCTGCCTCGGCCTCGCCACCTCGGGCCCTGATACGGGCGGCAGTCAGTACTACCTGTGTCACGCACCGCAGCCGCATCTCGACGGAGGGTACACCGTGTTCGGTCACGTGCTGGAGGGGCTCGACGTAATGGATCGGATTGTTCAGGGTGATCGCATGCTGCGGATCCGCGTACCGTGATGGCATTGCGGATACGCGGCACCGGAGTGGCGCGGGTCCTGCTGGCGAGCGCATTGCTGGGCGCGTGCGCGCCGGCGGCCCGTCGGCTCGATGGCACGCCGGCCCGCGCCGTGCTTCCGCCCACGGAGCTGTCGACGCGGCCCACGGTGCTGCGCTTCACCTGGAGCTACAAGGACGAAACCTTCGAAGCGAAGGGCGAAGGCGCCGTGCGCGTGCAGGGGCCCGACCGCGCCCGGCTCGATTTCTTCCTGAGCAACGGCATGGCCGGTGGGTACGCCATCCTGATCGGTGACTCGCTGCACGTGCCGGGGATCGATCTGGTCAAGCGGTTGCTGCCACCGGTGCCGTTGCTCTGGTCCTCTCTCGGTCGACTGGCGTTGCCGGCCACGCCCGATACCGTGGCGCGCATGCGCGGCGATTCGTTGTGGGCCGACCTGGGCCGCCTCCGTGGCGTGGATGCCAGCAAGGCCGACGGACGCGCGTGGCGGGTCGGCTTCAGCGGCGTGCAACTCGCGCGGGTCGAGCGCATCGAAAGCGGGCGGCTCGTGGAGTGGATGAGCCGCGGTCGCAGTGGCGACGGTCCGCTGCAGTTGCAGTATGTTAACGAGCAAGGCAAACGACGCCTGTCGATTGCTGTGACCGATTCTTCGTTCGTCGAGAAATTTGATGACGCCATCTGGCGCCGCCCCTGATCGTGATACGTTCGATGCTGCGGACACCGTCGCCCGGTCGTCGGCCGCACTGACGCGCCGCGCGGCGCTGGCGCTCGGGCTGACGGCCGGCGCGGCCGCATTGCTCTCGGCCTGCTACGGATTCTCCGGAGGCGGCGGACTCCCGAAGGATCTCAAGACCGTCGCCATCGATCCGTTCGACAATCAGACCGCGTCGCCCGAGCTGCAGAAGGAGCTGTTCGATGCGCTCCGCAAGACGCTGCACGATCGGCTGAACTTGCGCGAGGCCCCGCTGGCCAAGGCCGACCTGGTGGTCACCGGCACGATCGTGAAATACGACGTGGACATTCCCGCCGGCGTCGCGGCCGATACGCGGCAGACGACCTCCACGCGCCGGCGACTGCAGCTGGTGATCGACGTCGAGATCGTCGAGCAGAAAACCAGTCGCACGTTGCTCAAGAAAGCCGGCTTGAGCCGAGAGGGGCAGTATGCCGAAGGGGGCGAGGTGGCCGGTCGGCGGAACGCCATCGAAAGCATCATGGCCGACATCGTCGACGGAGTGCAGTCGCAGTGGTGACGCGCGAGGCACCGCGTCGACCTGTGGCGAAGGTGATGCGACTCGAGGAGGCGGTCAGCTGGCGCGCTGGGGTTCGCGGTGCCGTCGTGTTCACCAACGGGGTGTTCGACTTGCTGCATCCCGGCCACATCGAAGTGCTCGACATGGCCCGGCGCGAGGGCGCCGCCCTCCTCGTCGGCGTCAACAGTGACGCGTCGGTGCAGCGCCTCAAGGGCCCCTCGCGCCCCGTGCGCACGACGGCCGAACGCGCCCTCGTGCTGGCCGGACTGGAGAGTGTCGACGCGGTCGTGGTCTTCGACGAAGACACGCCCATTGAACTCGTGCGCGCGCTGACACCGGACGTGATCGTGAAGGGCGGCGACTACGCGCCCGAGACCATCGTCGGCGCCGATCTGGTCACCGCCGCCGGCGGACGCGTGGTCGTCGTGCCGCTGGTGCCAGGTCAATCCACCACTTCCATCATCGAGAAACTTCGTGGCTGATTCGTCGGACAGTGTGGCAGTGCTCCCCCGCGTGGGACGTGCGAACGGCGCCTTGCGGGAGGTCTCGCTCGAGCGGGGCGCGGTGCCGTACGCCGAAGGTTCCTGCCTGATCGCGTTCGGTCAGACCCGCGTGCTCTGCTCGGCGAGCGTCGAGACGGGCGTACCCGGCTGGAAAAAGGGCAGCGGCGAGGGGTGGGTAACGGCAGAGTATGCAATGCTGCCGCGTGCCACCCGCACCCGTGTCTCGCGTGAGCGATCACAGATCGGCGGCCGGACGCAGGAGATTCAGCGGCTGATCGGACGCAGTGTGCGCGCCATGCTCGACGACTTTCGCTTCGGCGAGTTCACGGTCAAGGTCGACTGCGACGTGCTGCAGGCCGACGGCGGTACGCGGACCGCATCGATCACCGGCGCCTGCGTGGCGGTGCAGGAGGCCTTCGCGTGGATGGTGCAGACGGGTCGCATTCCCGTGTCGCCCGTTCGCCGACGCGTTGCGGCCATCAGCGTGGGAATCGTGGACGGCGAGCCGCGTCTCGATCTCGACTACGACGAGGATGTGCGCGCGGGGGTCGACATGAACGTCGTGATGAGCAGTGAAGGGCGCTTCGTGGAGGTGCAGGGCACCGGTGAGCACGGAACGTTCGCGCGTGAAGAACTCGATGCCCTGCTCGCACTCGCCGTGCGGGGCATCGGCGAACTGGATGCGCTGCAACGGCGCACGCTCGGCGCGTGAGCGGGCCGCTCGCGGTGGTGCTCGCGACGCGCAGCGCCGGAAAGCTGCGCGAGCTCGTGCCGCTGCTCGAGGCGCATGGCTGTGTGGCGCAGACGCTCGCGGATCGCGGGTTGGCGGAATCCCCCGAGGAGGACGATCTCGAGGCACACGACACGTTCGAAGGGAATGCGCTCGCCAAGGCGGAGTATTTCGCGGCGCGTACCGGGCTGCTCGTTCTGGCCGACGATTCCGGGCTCTCGGTGGACGCACTTGATGGGCGTCCGGGCGTGCACAGCAAGCGCTGGTCGGGACGTGCCGATCTCGCGGGTGCGGCGCTCGACGCCGAGAACAATCGGTTTCTGCAGGCGGCACTTACCGAGGCGGCGCGCTTTGGTCGTGAGGAGCGCACGGCACGCTACGTGTGTGCGGCGGCTGCGGTCGGTCCGGGCGGCGCACTGGTGGTGCGAGGGGAGACGAGCGGCGTGCTTCTGTCGGCGCCGCGCGGCACCGGTGGCTTCGGCTACGATCCGTATTTCTTGTCGGATGATCTCGGCGCGACGTTCGCGGAGGTGTCGAAGTCCGAGAAGGCGGCGGTGAGTCATCGCGGGCGGGCGTTTCGCGCGCTGCTGTCGCGATTGGACGAGTTTGCGTTCCCCCGTTGACCGCGAGGCTTGCTCGCGATAACATACGCGGCCGCTGATCTGCGGGGCGTAGCGTAGCCCGGTATCGCGCCTGCTTTGGGAGCAGGAGGTCGCCGGTTCGAATCCGGCCGCCCCGATCCTGTAAGTCGGTACGAGGTACCAGCAGGTCCAGCGTGACAGGGCCCGAAAGGGTGATCAACGTGGTGGTAGGCGCCAGTAGCTCAGATGGATAGAGCGGCAGCCTTCTAAGCTGTTGGTCGGGGGTTCGAATCCCTCCTGGCGCGCTGACGTATCGACCGCGGTGGGGTCGTGCGTCGCTGGCGAATCCCGCAGCGCGGGAATCGCACCCTTAGCTCAATGGTAGAGCAGCTGACTCTTAATCAGTAGGTTCTAGGTTCGAGTCCTAGAGGGTGCACTGGCAGGTTGTTGGAGGCAGCAGGTGTGTGACTTCTCCCGAGGTTGCACGGCGCGAAAAAAGGTGAAATCAGCCCCTTGAACTTCACCTCGCTTCGGGTTACATATCGGGACTCCGGCAAATCGCGGGCCGGACGGTATCGCAACACAGCATGGTCGCGCTGGGGTTGCCGCAGGGCAGGTGAAGTTCGTAAGGCTGGTGTGGTTGGTGTGGGTCTCGCGGGTGGCGCTGGTCACCCTGAGTTGCTCTCTCAACGCTCTCCCCTTTTCGGATCTGCTTGAAGCGATCGGGTTCAAGTCCCGATAGATGCCATCGACAGCGTTCGCGCTGTCTGAAACCGCGACGGCAGGGTCTCCCTGGCCGTCGTTTGCGTTTCTTCGCTGTTTGACAACTGATGGTGAGATCGACGGATGTGCGGGGCGGTGTTTATGACCTGCGGCTGATCAGGGCTGCAGCGAGACATCAACCTGAATTTCTGTGATTCCACGCTCGAGGTCTA
>JBDHVK010000241.1:0-4787 GCA_039809645.1 Gemmatimonas sp. | reverse complement strand
CTCCTCTGGGAGGACCGCGCGCCGAGTACCCGCGGGCCCAAGGCCGCTGTCTCGCCCGACGACGTGGTGCAGGCCGCGATCGAGATCGCCGACGCCGACGGCCTCGCCGCCGTCACCATGGGCGCCGTCGCGAGCCGCCTCGGCTTCACGACGATGGCGCTCTATCGCTACTTCCCCAGCAAGGAGACGCTGCTCGACGCCGTGATCGACACCGGCACCGGCACGCCGCCGGCGTTCTCGACGCCGCGCGAACCGTGGCGAATCGAAGCGTCCACCTGGGCGCATGCGAAGCGCGCGTCGCTGTGTGCGCGGCCCTGGCTGGCGGAATTGCCGTTCGTGGCGGCCCCCCACGGCCCGAACTGGCTGCGCTGGCTCGAGGCGATCACCGACATCATCTCACGCACGGGGCTTGGCGCACAGGATGTGGGCAATGCCCTGAGCGTGGTGGACGGCTACGTGCGGGGCGCCTCGGACACCGCCGTGTCGCTCGCGCGCGCGAAGCGCCGCGGCGTGACCGACGCCGAATGGGCTGCGGGCGTGGGGGCGGACCTCGGCCGGGCGGTCGGTGACCCGCGCTTTCCCGCCTTCGCGGCGATCATCACGGCGCCGTCGAACGGGGCCCCCCGATCACTCGAGGAGGCATTCGACTGGGGGCTGCAGCGCGTACTCGATGGGATCGAGGACTACGTCGGGCGAGTCGTCGGGCGATGAACGGTGCGCCGAGGGCGGTCCATCGTGCGAACGGACCAAGTCGGCCCCCGATACACCCGGTTCACGTCACCGCCGGGATAGAGGCGCGGTCGCCAGCGTAGTGTGGGTCGATTCAACCTCGACCCGGAGCAAGTCCCCATGTTCACTCTTCTGCCTCATCTTCGCCGCCGGTGGCGCGCCGGCGTGTGCTGGACACTGGCCGCCGCGCTGATGGCAACCGCCTCCCCCACGGCGGCCGCCGTCCGCGGCGCTACTCCCGACCTGCAGGGGCTCTGGGACTTCGACATGCGCGTGGGTGAGCGAACGTCGCCGGGGTTCATCGCGCTCGGTCCGGTCGAAGGCGGATGGGCCGGGTCGCTCACGCTGTACCTGACAAATACGCTCGCCGTCCGCACCTTCACCGTGGCAGGAGACTCGCTCCGCATGGTGGTGGCTTCACGGGAAGGTGATGTGCGATTTCTGGCGCGATTGACCGACAACGGACAGGTCATGGAGGGCATCGTGGAGTACCACGGCGGTGCACGCTATCCGATGACGGCCACGCGACGCCCCCGCCCCGTTGCGTCTCGATAGATCGTGACGCCGCGCGAGCAGGAGCCGGTGCAGTCCGGCGCGACGGAGTCGGTGATGGAGCGCCGCATCGTGCCCGTCGGCGCGGTCGTGCTGACGACCTTCTTCGCGCTGCTCTACGGGCTGCGCGGCAGCATCGCCGCCCTCGACCGCGGCGAAGACCCGCGCTGGGCGCAGCAGCTCTGGTGGTCGCTCGCCATGTGGTGGGCCTGTCTTCCCCTGCTGCCACCGCTCGCCGCACTCGTGCGTCGGTTTCCGGTGGGACGTCCGCACCCGTGGCGCAACGCGGGCATCCTGCTGATGGGCACCGGTGCGGCGGCGTGGCTCCGGCACGTCGTCTTCTCAACCGTAGTGGTGGCCCTCACCGGCGCGCCCGACTCGGCGGCCAGTGCATTCGCCCGGATCCTCACGTACTTCACGGTGTTCCTCGTGATGGTCGCGCTCCTGCATGCCGCTCACTACTATCGCGCGGAGCGCGTCCGTGCCGAGCGGGAGGCCGCGCTCGCTCGCGGGCTCGCGGAAGCGCGCCTGGCGGCACTCCGCACGCAGCTGGAACCGCATTTCATCTTCAACGTGCTCAATGCTGTCACCACCCTTGTCCACGCGGATCCGATGGCGGCCGACCGCATGCTCACGCGCTTTGCGGCGCTGCTGCGCGTGATCCTGGACGAGCGCACGGAGGAGCACACGCTCGAACACGAGCTCGCGATGCTGGCGCAGTACGTGGACCTCATGCAGCTCCGCTTTGGCGATCGCATTCAGGTCGAGTGGTCGGTTTCCGAGGAAGCGCTCGCCGCGCGCGTGCCCTTTCTGGTGTTGCAGCCACTCGTCGAGAACGCGTATGAGCACGGGCTGGCCGGACGAGAAGCCGGCGGGCGCGTGAGCATCGGTGCCACCCGCGAGGGCAACCGTCTGCAGCTCGTCGTGGATGACGACGGGGCCGGCGGCGATGTTGCCGCGCCGGCAGCTCCCGCCGACGCGGCAACCGCCGACGCGGCAACCGTTGCGCGTGATGGTATAGGCCTGCGCAACACGCGGGATCGGTTGGCACAGCTGCATGGCGCACAGGCCTCGCTCACTCTCGAGCAGCGCGTTGGACGTGGCACGCGCGTCGTGGTCACGATGCCGTTCTCGACGGAGCCCCCCGGTGCAGCGGCGGCGCGCCCATGAGTGAATCCACACCCGCGCCGAACAACGCGCGCGCCACGAACGACGCCCGCCGCTGGCAGGTGCTCATTGCCGACGACGAGCCGCTCGCGAGGGCGCGCCTGCGAGCCCTGCTCGCACGCCATCCGCAATTCGAGGTGACGGCCGAGTGCAGCAGCGGCACCGGCGTGCTCGCGGCGCTTCGCGATGGTCCGGCCGACGTGCTGTTTCTGGATATCCGCATGCCCGGCCTCGACGGCGTGGCCACCGTCGAGGCGCTTGCGCGGGAGGCGCCCTGGTCGGTGGAGCGTCCACTCCGCATCGTCTTCGTCACCGCCAGTCCGGAGCACGCCATCCGCGCGTTCGATCTCGATGCGGTCGACTACCTCGTGAAGCCGGTGGATATCGATCGCTTCGACCGGACCATGCGGCGCGTGCTCGACACGCTGAGCGTCCGCGTCGGCCCGGGCAACGACGGGGATGGATCACCGCGTGCCGAGGTACCGGAGAGTGGCTATGCCAGGCGCCTCGTGATTCGCGATGCGCAAGGGATGTACTTCGTGGCCGTCGCCGACGTGGATCGCGTGGAGGCCGACGGGAACTACGTCGCCGTGATCGCCGGCGGCCGGCGGCATCTGCTTCGGGAATCGCTCCAGCAGCTCGCGGCGCGTCTCGATCCGGACGAGTTCGTACGGGTGCATCGATCGCATGTCGTACGGATCGATCGCATTCGCCGCCTCGAACCCTGCGGGCACGGTGAATTCGATCTCACCATGACCGACGGGACTCGCATCACCTCGAGCCGCAGCTACCGCGACCAGCTCCGTCGGTTGCTGCGCTGAACGGCGCGTGGCCGTCAGCGGGCGGGTGGCGCGAACTGCTTCCCCTGGGCAGCGAGCCCCTCCTGTAGCAGGCGAACCCCCTTGGGCCCCATGCCATGCAGCGCCGCAAGGTCCTCCACAGTCCACTGCGACAGCGCCGCCATCGAGCGCACGCCAGCGTTCGCGAGGGCCCGTAGCGCCGGTCCCGACAACCCCGCCGGAAATGCCGACGCGTTCGGATGTGTTGCCTCCTTGCTCATCGCGATCTCCCGCCGATGCTGGCGAGCTCGAGTTCGAACAGCTTTGGCCAGCGTTTGCCGGTGATCAGCACACGTCTGGTGGCCGGGTCGTAGGCGATGCCGTTGGCGGTACCGCCCCGCGTGGCCACATCGGCCCGCTCGCCCGGCGTGAGCAGCGTGCTCGTGTCGATCCACGCGAGGACCACGCCACTGCGCGGGTCGATGCGCGCAATCCATCCGGTCTGATAGATGTTTGCCCAGAGCTCACCGCTGATCCATTCCAGCTCGTTGAGCATCCACACCGGCCGCCCCGCTTCCTTCACCTCGAAGGTGCGCTCGACGACCATGCCGTTCGGGTCGAGCACGCGAATCCGGCTCGATCCATCCGACAGGTAGAGGCGTGTGCCGTCGGACGTGAGCCCCCACCCCTCGCCCGCGTAACTGAAGCTGTCGAGTGGCGCGAGCGTCGACGCCCTGTAGATGTAGCCTCGCCCGCCGAGCCACGTGAGCTGGTACAGCCGGTCTCCCACAACGGCGATGCCTTCCCCAAAGAGCGACGCCGGCAGCGGCGTGCGCCGTTCGACGCGGCCGGTCTGGCGCTGCACTTCGCGCAGCTCGGAGTGCCCCTCGAGCCCGGTTCCCTCGAGCAATCGCGCGCCGTCCACGAGCAGCCCCTGCGTATACGCCCCAGTGTCGTGCGGCCACGTGGCCACCGCCTTCGCACGCACACGCGGCGTCGCCGAGTCGAACGGAATCGCTGGTGGTGTCGCATTCGCATTGGTCGACCGCGCCGGCTGCATCGATGCCGGCAGCGCCGGCGTGCTCCCTTCGGGCTGCGATTCACAGCCCCACGCGAGGACGCACGCGAACGCCGCCACCACAAGTCGGCTGCTCCTCGCGTGCGACACGCACGATGGGAAAGGAGCGCGCGGCGTCCTCGTCACCGCGTTCCGCGGCGCAGTGCCTTGGACATCTCGGCCATCTGCAACTTCGGCAGCTGGTCCCGCTGTTCCGAGGTCAGTAGCGCGCCGACGGCGCGCCGGTCGCGAGCGCTCTCGATCATGACGTCGGCCTGCAGTGCCGACTGCCGCCGCAGCGCGTCGCGAATCGCCTTCTCGTCGATCGGGCCGTTCCAGTTCATCGCCGTCGCCAGCGCCGGCGCCGAGAAGTCCTTCTGCGACGCACGAAGCCGCCGCGCGGCGCGCGCAGTCGCCGAATCGCGCAGGGCGGCCGAGAGGGATTCGATCGACATCACCTGGGCGTCCGTGAGTGCCAGCTCCTTGCGGTGCTGCAGGACGAA
>JBDHVK010000240.1:0-4811 GCA_039809645.1 Gemmatimonas sp. | reverse complement strand
AGCGCCGAGGAGAGCTCAAGTGCGAGCGAGGAGCTCGCGGGGCAGAGCCAGATGCTCGCGGCGCTGGTGGGGGAGTTCAAGCTGAGTGGGCAGGGGAGGACATTGCGACGGGTGGCCTAGCCCTACCCAGCTACCCCCAACCGAAAACACCAAACCCCAAACTGATCAGTTTGGGGTTTGGTGTTTGAGGTTGGGAGTTCGGGGTTCGTTAGAACGCCACGATGTCCAGGTACGCTTCCCGGAAGGTGCTCACCTGCGGCAGCGTCGCATCTTCGAGGCTCGGCGCGTAGCCGACCCACGTGTCGGCGCTGGCCACACGCTTGACGGGCGCGTCGAGCCAGGCGAAGCACTCGTCGGCGATGGCGGCAGCGATTTCGGCGCCGTAGCCCCACTGCAGCGAGTCTTCCGTGCCGACGATCACGCGGCCGGTCTTCTTCACGCTGGCGAAGACCGTCTCCTTGTCCCAGGGCGAGAGCGTGCGGAGGTCGATCACCTCCACGCTCGGGCCACCCTCTTCCGCGAGCTGCTTGGCGGCAACGAGCGCGCGCTGCACCGTGGCGCCGTAGGTCACGAGCGTGACATCGGTGCCTTCGCGCAGGATGTTCGCCTTCCCGAACGGGATCATGAAGTTCGGGCCCGGATACTGCGCCTTGTTGTACGTCTGGCGGTACAGGTGCTTGTGCTCGAGGAAGAGCACGGGATCGTCGCAGCGGATGGCCGTGCGGAGCAGGCCGTTCGCATCGAGGGCATTGCTCGGGCACACCACACGGAGGCCGGGATTGTGCGTGAAGAGCGACGCCCCGGTCTGCGAGTGGTAGATGGCACCGCGGATGTAGCCGCCGTAGGTCGTGCGCACCACCACCGGCGATGTCCACGCGTTGTTCGAACGCCAGCGCATCGTGGCGAGCTCGTCGCGGATCTGCATGAACGCCGGCCAGATGTAGTCGAAGAACTGGATCTCGACGACGGGCTTGTAGCCACGGTGCGCGAGCCCGATCGCGCGTCCCAGGATGTTCGCTTCGGCCAGCGGTGAGTTGTACACGCGCGCGCTGCCGAACTTGGTCTGCAGGCCGTGCGTCACCTTGAAGACGCCGCCCTTGCCCTTGACCTTGCCGAGGTACTGGTCGCGCGACACGTCGGCCACGTCTTCACCGAAGACGAGAATGCGTTCGTCGCGGGCCATCTCGTCGCGCATGCAGGCGTTGAGCAGGTCCACCATGGTGGTGGGCTCGCCGCTGAACTGCGGGTCGTCTTCGGTATCGAAACGCTCCGACGTGGGGTCCACATCGGGCGAGTAGAGGCCGTACATGATGCTGTCGGCGCCGGGCATCGGCTGCGCGAGCGCGTCGTCGGTGGCCGCCAGGATCTCGGCGTCGGCGGCGTCACGGATCGCCTGCAGCTCCTCCTCGGTCGCGAAGCCTTCGGCAACGAGATACGCCGGGAAGGTCTTGATCGGGTCACGCGCGGCGTCGGCGTCGCGCTCCTCGGGCGGACGGTAGAACACCTCGTCGTCCGAGAGCGAATGCGAGTATGGGCGAATGACCTTGGCGTGCACGAAGGCCGGTCCCTTCCGCTCGCGTGCGTGCTGCACGGCGCGATGCATCACCTCGTACGAGGCCAGGAAATCACAGCCGTCGACTTCCTGGATGTAGAGCCCCGGGAAGCCCGAGACGACCTTCGAGATGGAGCCGCCCGCGGTGTTGACTTCGACCGGGACCGAAATGGCGTAGCCGTTGTCTTCAACGAGGTAGACGATCGGCAGCTTGAGGTTGGTCGCCGTGTTGAGCGACTCCCAGAACTCGCCCTCGGAGGTCGTGCCGTCGCCGGTGGTCACCAGGACCACGTCGTCGCCCGGGAAGCCCTCGGTGAGGTTGAGCTGGCTGGCCCGGAGCGCGCCCTCGGCGGCGCCGACGGCCTGGAGGAACTGCGTGCCGGTCGGCGAGCTCACCGACACGACGTTGAATTCCTTCTTGCCCCAGTGGCTCGGCATCTGGCGTCCGCCCGAATTGGGATCGATGGCGGCGCCGACGGCGCTGTAGAGCATCTCGGCCGGCGTCATGCCGAGCTGCAGCATGAGGGCGCGGTCGCGGTAGTACAGGTAGAACCAGTCGTGCGCGGGGCGGAGCACCTGCCCCGCCGCCGCGGCGAGCGCCTCGTGGCCGGCCCCCGAGATCTGAAAGAAGATCCGGTTCTGCCGCTTGAGCTGAATCTCCTTGTCGTCGAGGCGCCGCGACGTGTACATCGTGCGGTACGCCTGGAGGAGCTGCTCGCGTGTCAGCGCGGGCGCGCCTTCGGTGGACTCGGCGGCGCCCTTGCGGACGCGGCTCGGACGGGTGGACGTGGCCATCGAAAACCCTTGGAAAAAGCGGCGGAAATGCTAACCGGCGGAAATTAGCGGCAGGGGAGGCGAACCACAGGGCTTGACGCCCCGCCGGACTCCGTGGGATACGGCTCGGTCGGCCATCGCGCTGGATTCCGGCGATGGGATCAGCGGGCGCTTGCCGCGCGTTGGTCCGGAACGCAGGTTGGCTAACCGTTCCACCCCATCGCACGCATGCAAGCGCCCACCGCCCCGATGAAGCCGTCCACCGGCCACTGCATCTTCTGTGACCTCATCCGCGGCGCCGCGGAGGTGTCCATCTGCTACGAGGACGCCACGGCCATCGCGTTCCTGGACATCCAGCCGGTCAACCCCGGCCACGTGCTGGTGGTCCCGCGGGAGCACTACGAGACCCTGCAGGACATCCCGGGCGATGTGGGGCTGCATCTGTATCAGACGGCGGTCAAGCTCATCCCCGTCGTGCAGACGGCAGCGGGCGCGAGCGACATGAACATCGTCGTCAACTCCGGACAGGCCGCAGGGCAGAATGTGATGCACTATCACATTCATCTCATTCCCCGAAAGGACGGGGATGGCTTCGATGTGCCGCTGCCGTTCCCGGGGTCGGAGATGCCAAACCGGCAGCAGCTCGACGCCATGGCCGCCCGTATCGGATCGATGCTGCGCGACCCGATGAAGCGGAGCTGAGCCGCGTCACCGTTGAGTTGCGGCATCACAAAGCTACTTGACGGGAGCAAATCCGTGATCAATACTCGCGCCAGCGGTTTGCGTGGTCCACCCAGTGCTTCTGGAGGATGATGCGTTCCACTCGCGGTAGCTTCGTTGCGCCTCTCTGCCCCGGCGACCATCGGGTCGCGGGCCGGGCGCACCACCGGTCGCCGCGCCTGTCGGCACCGGTCGCTCCGATCGCCGCCGTCACTCCGCAACGCCCCGACGCGAGTTGTTCCAACTCCGTCGGGGCGTCGTCTTTGCGAGGGGCGTAGGTATGGCCAAACGACCGACGCTCAATCTCAGCCGCGGCGAAGCCCGTGGCGGCGCACGCGGGGGCAGTGCCCGCGGGGGACGGCCGTCCCGACGCGCCACCGTTCGCACCCGCACCAGCAACGAGGCGCGCGGGGGAAAGCCGACCGACCCCAAGACGCGTCAGGCGCAGGTGGCGCGCGGTGTCATGCTCCACGTGGCGATGAAGCGCGCCCTGCGCAAAGGGGCGCTGCGCGATTGCAGCCAGCGCTGCGTCTACTGCGCCACGCCGCTCGATCAGCACAGCGCCACGCTCGACCATGTCCTGCCGCTCGCGCGCGGTGGGGCGCATGACCCCGGCAACGTCGTGGCGGCCTGCGGTCCGTGCAACCGGCTCAAGGGCGATCTTTTCCCCTTCGAGTTCTTCGCGCGGCACCCGTGGGCCGGACTCAACTTCGTCCGCTACGCGCGCAACGTGCACCGGGCGCTCAAGCGAGGGGCTCGCCGGGCCGTGAGCCTCGCCTGTGCGCGCGAGAGTGACCTGGCCGCTTAGGAGCCCACATGCCTCGTGCCGTCAAACCCGTCGCCCTGGTTCCGCTGCTGCTGCTGGTACTGCTGACCACGGTGATTCTGCTCGAAATCTGAAGCCCCGCCGAGGGCGGCGGAGCGCGCCGGACCGGTGACGCGCGGTATCTTCCGCGCATGCGCCGTTCCCGTTTCGTGCTCTTCGTCGCCCTGCTCACCGGCATCCGGACCGCGGCGGCGGCCCAGACACTGGCTGCGCTGCCGTCGGACACCATCGTCCGGCTGGCGCTCGATCCGGCGCGTGTCGGCAAACGTGGTGTGGTGGTGCTGCTCGACGAGAACACCCTGCGTGTCGAGCCGGACGGGCGGTGGGTGCAGCAGCTGCGCCAGGTGGTGCAGGTGCTGGACGGCTCGGTAGCGCCGCAGGTCGCCGAGCGCGCGCTGAGCTACGCGCGCGATCACCAGACGTTGCGCGTGGGGTGGGTGCGCGTGCTGAGCCCCGATGGCCGGGTGGTGAGCGACGCACCGGCGCAGGATCAGGAGGGCGATCTGTCGGCCACGCTCAACAATCCGGTGTACAGCGATCAGCGGGTGCGCCGCCTGTCGCTCGCGGGCGTGACCGCCGGCTCGATCGTGGATCTGGCGTACTCGCTGGAGGAACGCGCACCGCGCCGCCCGAGCGACTTCTATCTGGCGTGGGGGCTCAATGGCCCGGTGCCGATGCGGCGGTCGCAACTCGTTGTGGATGTCCCCGCGAGCTTCGCGCCCCGGATCGTGGAGCGCAACCTGGTGTCGCCGCGCGAGGAGTCGGTGGTGGGTGATCGCCGACGAATCGTCTGGCGGAGCGCCGATCAGCAGGCGCTGCCGAACGAGCCGTTCGCCCCCGACACCAATGACTTTCAGCAGGCCGTGGTGGTGGCCGCACCGGGCAGCTGGAACGATCTGGCACGCTGGTACGATGGGCTTGCGCGCAGCCGCTATACGC
>JBDHVK010000239.1:0-4820 GCA_039809645.1 Gemmatimonas sp. | reverse complement strand
ACGACGACTATTCGGCGATTCTGGCGCAGGCGCTGGCCGACCGCCTGGCCGAGGCGCTCGCCGAGCGACTGCACGAGCGGGTCCGCACCGAAAGCTGGGGGTACGCCGCATCGGAACAGCACAACGCGGCGGCGCTCATCCGCGAGGAGTATCAGGGCATCCGCCCCGCACCGGGCTACCCGGCCTGCCCCGATCATGCGGAGAAGGCGACGCTCTTTGCACTGCTCGATGCGCCGGCGGCGGTTGGGATGTCACTCACCGAGAGCTTCGCGATGACGCCGGCGGCGTCGGTCAGCGGCTGGTACTTCTGGCGACCGGAATCGCGCTATTTCGGCGTGGGGCCGCTCCAGAGCGATCAGCGCGCGGACTACGAAGCGCGCTCGGGTCGGCCACTCAGCGGACTCTCGCTCGCCTCAGGGTCCGGTTCGTAGGCCCACCGACAGGCGGGCATGGAGCTCGGCATACAGGGTGGCGTGTCGGGCGGCCCACTGCTCCACGCCGAACCGATCGCGCGCCGTTGCCGACGCGTGTTCCGCCAGAACGGTCGCCAATGGACGATCACTCAGGATTCGTCGGAGCGCCGCTGCGGTCTCGGCGGCGCTCCCCGGGGGGGGCAGCAGCGCGTCACGCGGAGACAGCAGGTCGGGCACCCCTCCCACGGCCGACGCCACGATTGGTACGCCCGCTTGCATGGCCTCGAGCAGAATCATCGGCGTCCCCTCCGTGCGTGACGTCAGCGCCAGCGCGTCGAGCGCCGTCAGCCACTTCGCCGCATCGGGCACGAGTCCCGCGAAGGTCACACGTCCGGCGAGATCAGCCTGCGACGCGCGCTCCTGCAAACTCGTGCGCATGGGACCGTCTCCCATCAGCACGCCGTGCACATCCGGCGGTAGCTCCGCGAGTGCCTGCAGAAAGAGATCGGGTGCCTTCTCCGATGACAAACGACCCACCCACCCGACCAGCTGCTGCGTCGCCGGCAGTCCGAGACGCTGGCGCGCCTCGTCGCGCGTGACGAGCGGCACCGCGGCGCGTGCGTTTCTGATGAGATGGACACGTGCGGCATCGCACCCCGCGCTCAGGAGCCGCTGACGGATCGGCTCGGAGACGGCGATGGCGGCGTGCGCCTGACGCGCGGCCCGCACCTGGAGCCATTCGTACAGGCGTCCGCGACGTGAGTTGCCGACGAATCCATGGAGCGTGGTCACGCGGGCGCATCGAAGCGACCGCGCCAGCGATCCATCCACGACGTCGGCACGAAAGCCGTGCGTGTGCAACGCATGGAGCGGTGAGGCGGAGAGTCGCTTCACGATTTCCGCTCGCTCGCGCAGATAGGCACGACCGCCGATCGCCAGCACATGCACGGGAATGTCGCGCGCGTGGAGTGCGCTCACGAATGGATGATCCGCAACCTCGTCGGGCGGCAGCACGGTCACCACTTCAGCCTGATGGCCCGCCGCTCGCAAGGCGCTGGAGAGTTCGGCCACGACCGTCTCGAGCCCACCAGCCCGCCCCGGATGCGTCAGATGAACGATCCGCAGGCCGCCGCTCACGGCGCGAGGCTCAGCGCCACGCACTCAGCCAGCCGCCGACACTTCGGTGACCGGACGCTGCGTCGGCTCCCACATGGCATTCTCCTGACCGCGCAGCAGTTGCCACCACGCCTTCCATCCGGCGCGAATACTGATGAACACGTATCCCGGAAACGCGATCAGGCGCGGCAGCCGGCGATCCTCGGGCCACCAGAGCACCAGCTGCGATACCAGCAACCCCGCCAGCGTGCCGGCCGTGAGCAGCAGCGTCCACGGCGCCTGCCCCACCAGAAAGAGCGGGCCGAACAGCCATCCCAGAAAGGCGGGAAACAGCAGCCAGCGAATCAGCTTGTGCGACGTCATCATGAACGCGTAGCTGCCGTAGCGGAACGGGTTCATCATCTGCTTCAGGTACATCAGTGTGGCCAATCCGCGAGCCATCGTGCGGCTCTTGCGACGCAGCTCGGCCTTGAGCGTCGGGGTACGCGGCACGAGGCAGGTTGCGCTATCCACCGACACCGCGCGGTACCCGTGCGCGCGCGCCACGCTGGCCGCGGCGAAGTCGCGCGCGAGACCGGTGGGCAGTTGCACGGTTTGCAGGGCACGGCGATTCGCGTAAAAGCAGCCACTCGCCCCCACGATGCTGTGCACACGCGTTTCGTAGGAGCGGAGCTGCATCTCGAGCCCCACGTAGCTCGACTCTGCCTTGTTCCCTTCGCGGGCGTCGTCCCCGACGCTGATGTCCCGTCCCGATGCGAGTCCGACCGTGGGGTCCAGAAGCGCGCGCACGAGCGGCTTGAGCGAGTCGCGGGGAATGAGAATGGAAGCGTCGATGGAAACGACGAGCTCACCCTTGAGGTGCGGACCGGCCGCGTTCTCTCCGGCCGGTTTGCCGCTCCGCTCAGGCATGCGGAACAGGTGGACCCGCGGGTCGCCGTAGTTGCGCACCAGTTCGTCCGTACCGTCCGACGAGGCGTCGGACACCACCAGCACCGCCAGTCGATCGGCTGGATAGTCGGCTGCCAACGCCTGATCGATGGTGCGGCGCAACCGCCGCTCCTCGTTGTACGCGACGATGAGGATCGTGATCTGCGGCCACTCGGCGGGCTCGGCGGGGAGCTCGAATGGCGGGCGCAGGCGCGACCACAGCCAGACAATGGCCGGATACACCACGAAGGCATAGCCGCCCAGCAGTACGGGCAGGGCAATCAGCGTCCAGCCGATCACAGACACGCGAAATCCATCCTGGTTGACTCGTGACTCGTTCAATTGCGGCGCGCGGGGTCACTGCCCCCGGATCCACGCCATGAGTTCGGAGAAGAATGGCCCGGGATCGCTCCAGCGCCACACTTCCGGATGATCCTGCCACCGTCGGTCCAGCACGCTGCGAAGGGCTGCGCCGACGCCTACCGCGGTCCCTGATGGCAAGTGGAGGGCCGCTCGACTGCGGCGAGCAAGCGCGAGCGCGTGATCGACCTCACCGAGCTCCCAATACGTCCGTGTTCCAAGACGAGCAGAGGGCGCCTCAGGTATCGGCTCGCCGAGGGCGCTCCGAACGAGCATGGCCGGAAAGTCGACGCCGGCGTCGATCGCCAGCTGCACCGAGCCCCAGAGTCGGGCGTTGATTTCCATGAGGACGACGCGGCCACGCTCCCGATCCTCCTTGAGCTCCACCATGGCGGGACCGTCGTACTCCAGCAT
Source organism: Gemmatimonas sp. (assembly GCA_039809645.1). Lineage (GTDB taxonomy): Bacteria > Gemmatimonadota > Gemmatimonadetes > Gemmatimonadales > Gemmatimonadaceae > Gemmatimonas. Next base: position 1,590 of record JBDHVK010000239.1, on the reverse strand, counting down.
CTGCAGGAGCCGTTCACAGGCGTCGAGCAGCTCCGCCGGTGGGGCAACGGCCTCCCGGTAGGTGCTCACGCCGCCTGCCGGTGGCTTCTCGCGCAATCGGCGGTGGCCGAAGCGCAACACGACCCGTCCGCCCACGCGCAGCAGGAACACCCCCAACCCGTCACCGATCGCCCGCGACTGCACCAACAGCGGATAGGCGGCGGGAGGATACCGGTCTCCCGCCGAGGCCAGCTCATCAGGCCGATCCACGAATCGCACGCCGACGCGCGCCGGCACGCCATCCACGTCCACGATCGAACGCGCGGGCTTGAGGACCAGCGGATACCCCACCTGGTCCGCGGCCGACTCGAGTTCGGAGCGAACCGAGGCGACGGCCTGTGCCGGTGCCACCAGGCCGCAGCGGGGCGCGAGTTCCATCAGGAGCGCCTTGTTGCTGGCGCGCTCGTAGGCATCGGCGCTGGGCCCCGCGATCACCGCGCCGAGTTGCGCCTCATGCCCGAGCAGCGCCCGCGACGCACCGTCGGTGACAGGGACCACCACGCTCGCACCGGTGGCCACCACGGCGGCCCGCATGGCCTCACGGAAGCGCTCCGGGTCCGCCACGTCGGCGTCGGGCAGCACGATGCTGCGCCGCACCGCTCTGGACGCCCCGGCCAGCCCTCGGCTTCGCCCAACGGTGATCACCTGTTTTCCGTCGCGCGCCAGCGAGCGTGCCGCGGCGAGCGCTGCGCGCTGCTCGGGATCGGTAATCAGGACCACGGCCATGTTCACCACGCGGCGCGAGGGGTGCACAGGAGGTGAGCACAGCGAGCGCTCCCAGCCATCATGGGGTGGGAGAGTAACGACTGAGGCTCCCCATCCGTCAGTGGGGAGTCGTCCATCTTCCCGTGAGGATGGCCCCCCACGACATTCCTTCGGAGCATGACCGCGCCCTCCACCGTCAGCATTCAGCCCTTCTCGCGCCGGGACTGGCGTCCGCTTGCCCTTGCGGCAGGCGTGCTGCTGCTCGCCTTCTGGCCTTCGGTGCGGGCCTTCCCCGCGGTCTGGGCGGCGAACCGCGCCCATGGCTACGTGGCGGCAGCCCTGTGTGCCCTCCTGATCTGGCAGCGGCGCGACGCCTTGCTGACGCGCTCGGAAACGCCGGCCTGGTCGACGCCGGTACTGATTGGCCTCTCGCTGCTTTGGGTGGCCGCCGATGTGATGTCGATGCAGGCCCTGCATCAGCTCCTGCTCCCGGCCATCCTGCTGGCGTGGTGCCTGACGGCGTTCGGTGTGGACTCCGCCGTGGCCGCCACCCCCATCGCCGGTGCCTTTGTGCTCGCCGTGCCGGTGTGGGAGGTATTGAACTGGCCACTGCAGCGCATGGCCGCGGAGGTGAACGGCGCCGTCCTGCGGCTCGCGGGCATGCGGGTCCAGATCGATGCCGAGTCGATCCACATCCCGTGGGGAACGCTGGTGGTGGCCAACAGCTGCTCCGGGCTCAGCTACCTCATGGTTTCGCTGACCATTGCGGTTGCGTATTCGCTGCTCTACGCGGCGTCGTGGGGTGCGCGCCTGCGGTTGGTCGTGGGAGCCACCGTGGCGGCCATT
>JBDHVK010000238.1:0-4875 GCA_039809645.1 Gemmatimonas sp. | reverse complement strand
GAACGGGCTGGAGCTCGCCCGCCTGCTGCGAGCCACGCGCGCCAATCTGCCGATCGTGTTCATCAGCGGCTTTGCGGGCCTCGACGAACAGGCGCTGCGCGAGATGCGCAGCATCGGCCCGATGATCGCCAAGCCGTTCACGCAGGAAGAGCTGGCGGCGGCGGTGCGCCGCGCGCTCGACGCGGCGCGCCCGGACGTCGTGGCGCCCTGACGGAGGCCGTCAGGGCGCGGCTTACCAGGGAATGACCGTCCCGCTCCACGCCCCCGTGTGGCCGTCGAACAGCGTGCGGGTGAGCTGCTGCATCACATCAGCCACCGTCGCGCCCTGCGGCTTCATCGTGCCCAGGCGCACAAGCAACCACGGCATCGAGAGCGGGCGCGTCACGGCCAGCACCACGAGATAGCGATCGTTGGGCGAGGCGACCGACAGGCCCTGTCGCAACACGGTGGTCGCCGGCGGTGAGGGCGCCCGAATCGACGACACGGTCGTGCAGATGGCCCGGGAATAGGCGGCGCGCTGCCCGCCGGCACCGGCGTAGTCGACGCGCCCGCCGGACGAATTCATGGCGACCTGCGGCTGTCCCTTGCCGGGATTGTTGCGGAACTGTCGATCGAACTCCGCCTGCAGCGCGGCCGTCTGCCGCGACAGACACGCTTCCATCTCAAGTTCGCGGCGCAACGCATCGGTGTTTGTCAGCGAGGTCGAACCGAGCACGGACGTAGCGATCACCGTTTGCTCGGCCGGCCGCAGATCCACGGTGAAGGGTGTCGACGCCATGCGGCGCGCCCCTTGGGGATCGTCCGGCGACAGCAGCACCGGCGCCTCGCCCATACCGAGCGACAGCACCACCAGCTGCGCCGGCCGCTCGATCTGGACCGACACGCGACTGTTCTTGCGCTCCCCGATGCGAATGCGCCCGGTGGCGAGCGTGTCGCCCAACACGAACGGCACCGAGTCGGCCGGCGACCGCCGGGGTGGCAGGAGGCTCGCGACGTTCGTGAGCGCATTCGCCGCCGGGCGCGCGAGCGCGGCGCGCGCGTCACTGCGCACCTGCTCGTCGGGATCACGGGTGGCGACCACCTGCATCATGCGCCGCCCGTCGGCATCGAGGCGCTGGGCCAGCAGGTACACCGCGCTGCGACGCAATTCGACCGCGCACGGCGTGCGCATGGCGAGCAGCGTCGCCAGGTAGCTCGTGATGACCTGCGGATCCGACAGCATCGTCAACGTGGACAACGCCGCCATGGCGGCCGCATCCTCACGCTCGGCGCAGGAGGCCGCGCTCGGAACGCGCGGCGGCAGTTGCGCCACGACCGACTCGACCCGCGTGCGCAGCGCGAGCACGTCGTCGCTTTCGGACGCCTCGGGGAAGCGCAACTGCTGTTCATCGAGCACCGCCAGCGCCTGCTGCATCGCGGGCGGCTCATCGAGTCGCTGCAGCGCGAACGCCTGCCAGTAGTAGCTATCGGGGACGTACGGCGAGCGCGGATAGGTTATCCGCAGCGCGGCGAACAACCCCGCCGCACGCCGATAGTTGCCCTTCGTGAGCGTCCGCGTGGCTTCACGGAAGAGCGTGTCGGCCCCCTGCACCGCCACCTTGCCGACGACGTTGGGCAGGTCCTGCGCCGCCAGCGGTTCGGCCGCGAGTCCCCCACCACCCACGCACAGGGCGGCGACCACCAGGGATCGCGTGAAGACAGACGGGCGCACAGTCACGCTCATGGCTCCTCCGAGCCGCTGCGCATGTCGGCGGCCGCGCGCAGCCGAGGCAGCAGATTGGTTTCGCGCAGCGCCTCGTCAGCAGCCGCACGCGTTGCCGGGGCCGCCATGCGCGCCCGCGCGAGTTGGGCGAGCACGAGCTCGAGGTCCTGCAAGAGGCGATGCGTGCGCGAGGCGCGCGCGCCGGGTTCGTCGAGCAGCTGCCGCGTCGTGGTCAGCAGTTGCTGCAGCTCGCGACGGGTGGCGCTGTCGGCATCGGTGAGATGCTCGGCGTCCCGCACGGCGGCGAGCACGACCACCGTCTGCTGCAGATGCTCGGCGACGACGGGGGTGATGGTCATGCCGCGCGCGCCACGCGTGCTGGGGGCGACCGGTGTTGGTGCGGAGGTCGGTGAGGGGACGGGTGCCGCCGCCACCGTCGGTGCCGGCGTGCTGCTGGTCAGGCGGTCCGCCGCGGGCGCCGGGGTGGCCGCCACGGTGTCCGACGACGACGGCGACATCGCTCCCGGCAGCGCAAACCGCCCGATGGCGACGCCAACCAACACGCCGGCCGCAATGAGCGCGGAGGCGAGCCAGCGCGACCGCTGGGCCGTGGGTGTCGGCGATGCGAGCGGCGCGACTTCGATGCGCGCGGCCGACGCACCGGCCTCGAGCAACCGCGGCGCCTGCGCGACACGCGTCCACATGCGCTCCACCGGAATGCTGGCGTCGTCGGGCGACATCGCCTGTACGACCTCCGCTTCCATCCAGGGCTCGAGTCGCTCACCCGATTCGTCTGGCCGGTCCATCGATCGGTCCATCATGCGCACTCCGTGTTGCGAAATGGCGCCAGCGCAGCGCGGAGCCGCGCACGGGCCTTGGATAACTGCGACTTGCTGGTGCCTTCCACGATGCCGAGCTGGGCGCTGATCTCTTCGTGCGTGTAGCCCTCGAGATCGTGTAACACGTAGACGGCCCGGGTCCCTGCCGGCAGCGCGGCGATCGCCGCGTCGAGCCGTTCGCGCAAATCCGGATCGCTCCGGGTGTCCGGCTGCGCCACCGACTCGGCCTCCTCCATCGGTGCCGCATACTGCTCACGGCGCAGCACCGTCTCCATGCGATTGCGCGTCACCGACACGGCGATCGTCCGCAGCCACGTGGCGAGGGCGGCTTCCCCCCGATACTGATGCAACCGGCTGAACGCCCGAATGAAGGTGTCCTGCGTCCAGTCTTGTGCCTGATCGGACCGGCCGGTGAGCCGATAGATCAGCCGGTAGATCACCGGTGCATACTGCTGAAACAGCTCCCGCTCCGCCGCCGGCTCGCCGGCCCGCACCCGCGCCACCAGTGCCACATCGGCCGCGGGGGCCGATGGCAGGGTGCGAGGGCGATCGTCGGTGGAGGGGAGGCTCACAATCCAGATGACAGGGACTGGCGGGCGAGGGTTGCCCGGAGGGCCAGTCCGGCGGGGCTACAGCAGCGCGGGGTTCCGCTGCCAGACGGCGATGGTGAGGGCGCTGGCGAAGCTGACCCATGCCAGATACGGCGCCAGCATCAGCGCCGCTGGGCGGTCGTGGCGCCGGAAGGCGACCAGCGTGGCCACGATGGCCACCCACAGCACGAGCACCTCCACGGTGGCCCAGAGGCCCACGTGCCGCACGAAGAAGAGCCAGGTCCAGAGTGCGTTGAGCACCAGCTGGGCCGCATAGAGCCCGAGCGCGCCCCGCGCGTCGCGACCAGCCGCCCGCCAGGCGCGCCAGGCCGCGAGCGCCATGAGCAGATAGAGCAGGCTCCACACGGGTCCGAACAGCCACGGTGGCGGCGCCCACGCCGGCTTGTCGAGCTGGGCATAGAAGGCCGCCGAGGTGACCGAGGAGCGCGCGGCAATCGCGGCGGCGGTGCCGGTGACCGCGACCGACGCCAGCAGGGCGAGCCAGGCGGGGCCGGTCGCACGAGGGGCCCGGGAGTTCGACGGCGCGCTGGGGATCATCCCGCAATGTACGTTTGGGACGGTCTCCCGTCCCTCACCTGAACCGGCTTTCTGGAGTATTGCGATGCGAGTTGGGCGCCCCTTCATGTTCCTGGCCAGTGTCGCGCTGGCCGCTCTGGCCGGTTGCGGGTCCGGCGAGCAGTCGCGCGCGGCGGACAGCTCGGTCGCCCAAGCGGCCGCCGCAGGAGACTTCCAGGCGCCGCTCGGCGTCCAGCTGTGGAGCTTCCGCGCACTGTCGAGCAACGTGCCCGAGATGCTCGCCACGATTCAGCGCATGGGCTTCACCCACGTCGAGACGGCTGGCCTGTATGGCCAGTCGTCGGCGCAGTTCGCCGAGGCGCTCCGCACGGCGGGGCTCAAGGCCACGTCGATGCATGTGAGCTACGACGAGCTGAACACGCATCCCGACAGTGTCATCGCGAACGCCAAGGCCGTGGGCGCGACGTACGTGGGGATCGCGTGGTATCCGCACGACTCGACTGGTTTCACGGTGGCCAACGCGCGTCAGGCGGTGAAGGATTTCAACCGCTTCGGCAAGACACTCAAGGACGCGGGTATCACGTTCTTCTACCACAATCACGGCTACGAGCCCGTGCCGTACGAAGATGGGACGCTGCTCGACCTGTTGATCAAGGAGACCGATCCCGCGCTCGTGGCGTTCGAGATGGACGTGCTCTGGACGTGGCTCCCCGGCGTGGATCCGGTGGCGCTGATCGGCAAGTATCCCGGCCGGTTCAAGCTGATGCACATCAAGGACATGAAGCCGGGCGTGCCGCGCGGTTCGCTCGCGGGTGGCATCGCCGATTCGCTCAAGGCGCCGATCGGTGCGGGCCAGGTCGATTGGCCGACGCTGCTGCAGGTGGCCCAGCGCGACGGGTTCACGCAGTTCTACGTGGAGGATGAGACCACGGATCCGGTGGTGAATGCTCCGGTTAGCGTGAAGTACCTGCAGGGGATGAAGTACAAGCAGCCGTAGCCGACTGCATCGGCGGATCAAAACGACGAAAGTCTCGCATCGACAGGTCGATGCGAGACTTTCGTTTATGCAGTCGGGACGGCGGGATTCGAACCCGCGACCCCCTGAACCCCATTCAGGTGCGCTACCGGGCTGCGCTACGTCCCGTCACCGCCAGACCAGCCGGTGAGCAGACTGGGGAACGTAACCCGGTGTACCGCCCGGTTCCAG
>JBDHVK010000237.1:0-4897 GCA_039809645.1 Gemmatimonas sp. | reverse complement strand
CAACGATGACCGCCTGGCGGGCCACGCGGGTGCACTCGCGCAGGAGTCGCGCCGCGGGCTCATCGTCGAAATGATGCAGCACCTGGGAGCAGGTCACGACGTCCACGCTCGCCGTGGCGAAGGGGAGCGCGAGCGCATCCGCCGCGACCGCCAGCGTGCAGCGCGTGGCCGCGGCCCGCGCGAGCGACACCGAGAGCTCGAGGCCGATCGTCTGCACGGCAATGCCGCGCCGCGCGCCGAGCCGCTGGGCAGCGCGCGGAATATCGCCGAGCCCCGTGCCCACATCGAGCAGGGTGCACGAGGCGCCACGTCCGACGTGGTCGAGTACGGCGCGCAGTTCGTGCAGGACGGCACGACGCCCGCCAAAGAACGTGTTGGCCAGCGCCACGTCGCGCAGCGAGCGCAGCGCGAGCGCGGGATCGGCCTCGGGATCGTCGAGGATTTCCTCGTCGCGTCGCCGCGCGGGCGTCAGCAGGCTCATGCCGCGCCTCGTGGCAGGCGGCGCGCCACGACGTCAGCGCTCGAGCTGGGCGTAGCCACCCCGGTAGTAGAGCAGGGGGCGCCCGTCGCGCGCACCGGCCTGCTCCACCTGACCCACCATGATCGTGTGATCGCCCGCTGGATGACGGGCGATGAGGCGACACTCGAGCCACGCGAGCACATCATCGAGGACCGGGTTGCCGAGCTCGCCGGCCTGGTAGCCCACGCCGGCAAAGCGATCATCGAGCGGCCCGGCGAATCGGCGCGATAGCGCCTCCTGCTGGCTGCTCAGAACATTCACCGTGAACGACGAGCAGCGGCTCAGCAGCGGGGCCATGGTGGCGTCGTTGGCTATGCACGCCAGAACGAGTGGCGGGTCGAGACTCAGCGACGAGAAGGCACTGACGGTCATGCCATGCGGCGTGCCATCCGGCGCCGAGGCCGTGATGACGGTGATGCCACTGGCAAAGCGACCGAGGACGGCGCGAAAGAGATCGTGGTCAATCATCAGGCAGGCATGGCGGAGTCGGGGCGGCGCAACGGCCAGAGCAGGCGCAGGAGGGTGCGGGGGCGCAGTACCGCGCTCGCCGGTACGAAATCACCGGTGACACCAATCAGGAGATCGGCCAGATCGCGGTCACGCGAGAGCACACGCGCGGCGTGATTGAGCAACGCGGGAACCGCCACGGCGGTGCCGATCAGACGCTCCACGCGCCACTTGCCCGCGAACGCCGCGTGGCGGGCGCGCTCGTACGCCACACCGGCTGCGCGCAGCGCCTGCGCATCGCGGGCGTGAATCATGGCCTCTGCCGCGTCGGCCGCCAGCTCGCCGCCGCGCAGTGCGGCGTAGATGCCTTCGCCGGTGAAGGGGTCGAAGAAGTCGGCCGCGTCGCCCACGAGGAGCGCGCCCGGTGCCCACGCGCGACGAGCGCGCGAGGCGAATGGGCCCGTTGCGCGCACGGGGGTCACACGTGTGGCCCCGGCGAAGCGCGGCGCCAGCACTGGCTGGTCGGCGAGCCACGCGTCGAGCGCCGCTGCCGCATTCCCCGAGAACGCGCGTGCCGCGCGTGCCGGCACCACGAGGGCAACGTTCGTCAGCCCCCCGCTCACCTGCGCGAGCCCCACGTAGCCCGCGCGCGTGACATGCATCTCGCCCAGAGCGCCCATGTCGCGCACGCCCGCATAGTGCGCCACCAGGGCTACCCGGCGCGGCCAGCGGGCGACATGCGCCAGGCCAAGGCGTCGCGCCACGACCGACCGCAAGCCGTCCGCACCGATCACCACCGGCGCCCGCAGCGTGGTGCCATCGCGCAGCGTTACACCGTCCACGCGACCTTCGCGCGTACGGGCCACCTGCGCAACGCTTGCCCCTTCCTGCACCCGCACACCAGCCGCCCGGGCGCGCGCGAGAAGCAGGGTGTCGAGCACTTCGCGCCGCACGCCCAGCCCGCGATCACGAAATCCGCGAAAGCCGTGACGGGCGACGAACTCACCGTGGATGCGCGCGCCGTTCGGCGCGTGCACCACCATGCCCGCCAGCTGCGCCGCTTCCCCCTGCTCGAGCGTCTCGAGCGCGCCCATCGCCGCGAGGATGCGCGATCCTTCCGGGCTCACGTATTCCGCACAGGGCTTTGCGCGAGGAAACTGCGCCTTGTCGAGCAGCAGCACGTCGAGCCCGCGCTGCGCGCAGTGCCAGGCAGCGGAGCTGCCCGCTGGGCCTCCGCCAACGATGAGCACTTGGGCGTGGGGTGACGGCATGAGCGAGGGTGGTGCGCGGCGGCAGTTGATCAGACATGAGACATCCGAGCCCCGATCGGGCATCAGACCTCGGTCTCTCCTCAAAACACACCCGTCGCTGCGAAAGGTCCAGTCACCCTACCGCAACGCGATCGCGACCCCGGCCCCCACCACGGTGCAGAGCAGATTTACCCGGTCATTCGTGAGCCACACCCACCCGCCCGCCGACACCGTGGTCGTGCCGCACCGATGCACCGGCTGTTCCGTTTCCCGCGCACACGTCGGGCACCAGCGCCGGGCCTGCACCCACGCGCCCAACACCGTGTCGGCGAGTGCGCCGCAGAGCCCGGCGTAGGCCACCACCGCCACCGCGGTCCACGGGACGAGCCGCAGTGCAGCCGCCAACAGGCCCAGCAGCGCGGCGGCCGCGAGCATGCCGGCGGTGCCGGCGTAGCTCATGGCGCCTGAGCTCCCCGGTGTCGCCCGCGTGCGGGTACGAAGCGACCAGGGCGCTCCGCCCCACAGCGTACCGATTTCGGTGGCGGCGGTGTCGGCTCCGGCCGCCGCGAGTGCGCCGGCTCCCACGATGGCGGCCTCCGTGCGCCACTCGGGCCGCAGCAGCGCGATCAGCGCACAGAGCGCGAAGACGCCGCCGTTCGCGACGACCTGCCCGGCGTCGCGCCGATCGTCCTTCTCGATCACGCCTCCCGTGCGCGCCTCCTTGGCCGCACGACCCATCCGGGACAGGAGCGACGCGCTGACGAACCAGGCGATCAGATACGCGCCCCACGACCAGCCCACCGACATCGCGACGCCGCCGGTGAGCGTGGCCGCGACCGCACCGCTCGTGGAGAGCGAACCCGCCCGTCGTGCCGCCAGGGCGACCGCCATCGCTACGGCGAACGCTACGGCGAATGCGAGCGCCACCGCCGCGAAGGTGTCCACCGACCGCGCTCAGCCCGCGCGCAGACGGTCGATGCGATCCCGCAGTGCGTCGCTCGCGCGCTCCTCGACGTGCGTCGCCAGACGCGTCGCCAACAGTCGCAGCCGACGCTTCTGCGCCTCGAGCTGCCGCGCCACAACCCGGCAGGGCGGGCACCGGTCAAGGTGCGCCGCCATCTCGGCCGGGCCCATCGCGGCGTCGTCGTGCGTGTCCTGCGCGCCGAGTTCGTCATCGATGTACGCATCGAGCCGATGACGAACCGCCAGGCAGACGGCGGACAGGTGGGAGCGTTCCAGGTGGGGAGGGTGGTCCATCGCGTGGACACGCTGGCGCAATCGCCCGTCCAACGCAAGGCGCCTCCCAACGGAAATCGGCGGTTGGGTGGGTCGAATGGTTGGGCAAACACGCTTGAAGGCGTGACCCGGAACACGTTACCTTCGCTCCGCTGTGTCCATCACCACTGACGGCCGGTTCGCCCGCGCCACGCCCACTGCCGATTTCCAGCTGGCCCTCTCCGGGCGGCCCGTCGATGCCCGGCTCCCCCTGGCGCTGCTCGAGGCGGTCAAGGCCATCGACACCCCGGCCGCCGAGCTCGACGCTGATTTCGTCCACGAGTTGCGCAACAAGCGCCTCGGCCTCAGCGAGACGGTGCTGCAGCAGATCCGCCGCTATGCCGACGCCGTGCGGTCCCGCCAGCGCATCGCCTACGACGAAGTGCTCGCGCTCGCGCGCCTCATCGGTCGGCGTCCGGATGCCGATCTGGCGTTCCGGGAAGCCGGACGGCGCTGGGCCCGCGCCCTCGTGGACGGTGTCAACGGGGTGCGCCGTGGCGCGGCCCGCACGCTGCCGTCGCTGATTGCCCGGCCGATTGCGCTCAGCGTGCTCAAGGGGCTCGCGCGCCGCCACCTCGACGGGACGATCATGCGCCAGGGGAGCACACTGCTCCTCGAGGTCCTGGCACCGGTCTCGGCCGATTCCGGCCCGCGTGGCGTGGGGTGCGGTCTGTACGAAGCGGCCTTTCGCGAAGCCCTGCAGCAACTCGCCGACGCCGATGGAGCCGTTGAGCATGTGATGTGTCGCAGTCGCGGCGATGCGCGCTGCCAGTGGCGTACCGACTGGCGACGCCGCTGATTTGGTGGTGACCCCGCCGGACCGCGTGACACTCGGCCAGCGCCGACGCTGGCCGTCGTTTTCCTCCGTACTCCCCCGGACATGCTGACGCCCGAGATGCTGCCGCGCCTGCAGCAGCTGCTCGCCGCCGCCGATCTCGACGGCTGGCTCCTGTACGATTTCCGCGGCACGAACGCGATCGCGGCCGGTCTGCTCGGCTTCGAAGGCCTCTGTTCACGCCGCGTCTTCGCGCTGATCCCGCGCGAGGGCGTGCCGATCGGCATTCAGCACGCGATCGAACCCGGGCCGTGGGCCAAGTGGCCCAAGGAGTGGCCGCTGCGGGTGTACAGCGGGTGGCGCGCGCTCGAAGCCGAGGTGCAGGCGCTCGTGGCGGGGAAGCGCGTGGCGATGGAGTACTCGCCGGGAGACGCGATTCCCTATCTCGATCGCGTGCCGGCCGGTGTGCTCGAACTGGTGCGCGCGAGCGGCGCCACGGTGGTGACATCCGGTGAGCTGGTGTCGCAGGTGTATGCCACCTGGACACCGGCGCAGCGCGCCTCGCACGAGCGTGCGGCGGCGCACATCGCCGCGATCGCGCGCGAGACAATCGATCACGCCGGTGCCATG
>JBDHVK010000236.1:0-4973 GCA_039809645.1 Gemmatimonas sp. | reverse complement strand
GATCATCGGGCTCTACAAAACGGAGGTGATCCATCGGCGCGGGCCGTGGAAAGGATTCGAGGACGTGGAGTACGCGACGCTGGAATGGGTCGCCTGGTTCAACACGCAGCGCATTCTGGAGCCGCTGGGCTATGTTTCGCCCGCGGAGTTCGAGGAGCAGTTCTACCGCACCCAAGCGGCTCCTGCGGAGCGCTTGGCACTCAATTAACCGAGTCTCCTCAGAACCCGGCGCGGTTCACGGACGAGTTTGAGCGCTTGCGGTAAGCGAGCAATAAATGCCTCGACCGCGTCCTCCTTGACGACGGGAAACGGCTTCGTGTAGCCCGCCGCACGTGCGCGCGGTTCAAACCGGTTGGCGAGCGCGTGCTGTACTTGTTCAGCGATTTGCCAGGTTTTGATACCCCGTCGCCCGTTGTACCACAGCAGCACCAGCGCCTTGACTAGCGGCACCATGACGGTGGATCGGCCCGTGTTGCGAAGTCGCCCATCGACGAGCAGTGCATCAAGCGGCGCACCAGCCGCCGCCTGATTGAACAGCCGCTGCGCGGCTCGGGTATCCGCTCCACTGGCACTACCCTTCACCGCCATCACGGCCTCTCGAGCGGTGTGCGTCTCGCGCAGGCGGAGCAACTGACGCCGATACTCGTACCGCTCGACGCGATGTGGATGGTTTGCCACCTCGGACACCGAAACCACGCGCGCACGCGATGGCTCCTCCATAGCATCCTCCCAGGAGACCTCGCCCGTCAGCACTTGATCCAGCAGGTCCGCCGATGGCAATGACTCCAAGCTGATCGGCATCGCAGCAGCGCGAATGGGTGGCGCTCCCGCCAAGCGGCGCTCGACGCTGGTCGTCGTAACCGCTAGCGACCGAGACGGCGCGGCATCGCTCGCTACCCCAACGACACTCATTGCAAGTGCCCCTCGCGTACCTGCAAGTCGCGACGCCAATTGTGCGCCAAAGGCCCGGGCGCACGCAATGCGATAGGAGATGAGGCCTGGGGATGCGGTCGCGACTCGTGTCGGCCACTTCAGCTGATGTCGAAGCGTTCGGGAGTCCTCGGGTGCGAGGGCCGACGCCGTCAGCAGTTGTGCCGCGACGTGAAAGTTCTGATCCACGACCTCGTGGAGTTCGTGGAGCAGCGCAGTACAGGCCGGGTTGGGCACGACAGCGGGTAGCACTGACACTGGCGATGTGAGCGTTGCAGCGAGCGAGAAGGTATCCGAAGGAGACATGGCGGGTGCTGAAAGGGGCGGGCGAACGCGCGCAGTCTAGCGGTGCGACAAAAGTCCGCCCGAATCCTTGCTCTTCGGTCGTTATAGTGTTTATATGCACTATTGTTTTCGCCAGACGTGTCTGAGAGCAACGCTCTGGGTCGGTCGCCCGAAACGCGGCCCACAGGCCGAAGGTGACGAGCACAAACTCGGGTGCGTTCGAAGGCGCCGACGCACGTCGCACGCCCGATTAGGTAAGCGTTACGCGATGCCGCTACGGTGATGGGCTCTGGAGATCAACCGAACAGATGACGCCCCGCTGACGGGGGCGCCTATCGTCTCGCGCATGAAGCCGGTCGATGCGCGCACGCGCCAACGCATGCTGCTGGAACACGCCCGATGGCACGAGGCGGTCGCGGCGCAACTGCGGCGACTCAGCGACTACCTAGAGGATGCGCCTGATGACGCGAGGTCGACGGTCGACCTCGACCTCGTCAGTCGCGCGCCGCACGCAGTGCCGCGGCATCGCGTCACTGAGGCACGGCGCAAGGCGCCGTAGCGGATCATCCGTCGCGGTGCGCGCCTCAGTAGTGTGTTGTCCGCGACTCGTTCGTGGTGGATCCGAACGAGATTAGGAGGAGCAGGCGCCGATGGGGCGGTGCGCGCTATCGGCGGACGCAACAGTCTGAGGATTTTGCGAATCCCAGCGACTGGCGCGCGAGTTCCCCACGTTGGTCGACTGAGGCCGCGGGCATGCACGCACTGCAATGTGGGGCGCCGTCGCTGTGCCGAGTGACGACCGGTGCAAACGAATCGAATGCTGAGCGGAGCAGCACAGTCCGCGGCTCGTGCAGAGCAGACATCGTGCGCAAAGAGACGCGCGCTCCGCTGGTGAATTGGTGATTCGCCTGGTGGAAGCGGTCGCGCAATGCGTGCGTGCCACAGAGTGGCTGCGTGCCCGGCCTGCATCGCTGCGTCGCATTGCGGACCAGATCAGTGCGCGCGGCGCGCGGGGCTGCCATCGGAGGCCGATCAACATCTCGTGCGCCTCACCGAAATTCCACTATGCCGAGAGCGAGAGCTTGGAGAGTTCATCCGGACCCGAGGCGGTCAATCCTGACGCGCCGCTTCGCGGCGAGGAGGACAACGGGCGGGTATGCCGCGTCCGGGTGGCCGTACCCGTCATCACTCACCTTCCTGGTCTGCCGGGTACGGCAATATCGTCGCCGCGCTGTAGCCGGCTCGGAGCGGCGCCGCTGAGGAACTAGTGCGAAGATTTCCGAATTCGGTACTCACCACTTTTGCGCCACGATGCCACATCGCGCGGACGACGGCGCGGCGCGGATGGTCCGGATCCGCCTTCGCGGCACTGATGACGGCTGTGAACGTCGGAATAAACACCTGACTTGGAAGGCGGACGCCCAGCAGTTGATCTAATAGCGCTGTCGACACGTTACGCCTTGACCCGTGATGCGGCACCTGAAATCGACTTATGCCAGGGAGGTCGAGTCCTGCATAGGGAGCAAACGCTATGGCTTCAGTCAAGGCTTCGCGACCTGCATCCGCCGTGAGCAAGATCTTCTCACCGGCGATCCGCGCGAACTGCACCACGCTCATCTCATTCGCCGGGCTGACGCCCTCTGGTGAAAACGACTCAGCCCCCCAACTCGCTTGCACAAACGCTCGGACGTGCGCCAGCGCTTTGCCAAGCAGCTGCGTCAGCGTCGGGCTCGTCTTCAGGGTTGATGCGGGCGTACAGTCCGAGCGCGCGACGAGGTGCAGGTAGCGCGAGTACGAGGGTGCCAGTACCGTGAACGCCCCGATCTTCGCGCCCTGAAATGGCGAGAGTATCGGGATTCCGCGCCGCAGTGCGATCTCCTCGAGTGCCACCAGGTTGGGAAATCCTTCGCGGAGTACGCGTCGGAGATATGATGCCGACGCCACCCCCGGAAAGAAACCCAACAGATCCGTCACGTGCTCCCACGGACGATGCATCCACAGCGTGTCCACTCGCATCTTCTCGAGAATCGTGCGAAGTCCGCCGGCATGGTCGCCGTCGGGATGTGTCAGGACGACGTTGTTCACGAGATCCGTGCCGTAGTGCATTCGGATCAGCTCCTCTACGCGTGGCCCGGTGTCTTGATATCCTCCGTCAACCACGTGTACGAGCCACTGATTGCCAATCTGATAGCGAACGGCAATCGCGTCGCCGCTCTTCTGCGTCTCGACATCTAGAAAATCAAGCTCGAAAAAGTCAGTCATTCTCCAAGGAGGCCTGTGTGGAGTAGCTGGCGAGCACGTTGCAGACGAGGCTTTCGCCGGACGTTTGGGCTGCGCGCACCGTCAGTACCAGCTGGAGCACGGCAGCGCCGAAGACACCGAGCAGTCCTGGCAAGGCGGCACCCAATTGCCTTGCGATTGGAATGGCGGCCACTGCGACAAACAGCGAAATAGTGGCGTAGTCCCGGTAGAAGAGATACCGCCGATGCGCCTCCACCACCGAGACTTCTGTACTCATCGCTCGGTACATCTTGTACCACGTGCGGTTCTGCTCCTGCGGTTCGACAGGCAAGGCGCCCACCGCTCGTTGCAGGGCGGCCCGGTCGACACGGGGGTCTTCGTCGATGTAGTCAGAAAACGCTCGATACCCTGGCAGCGGATGCGACAGGCGAAGAAACACGATTCGCGCCTTCATCGTCGGTGAGAGCTGATTGATGAGCAGGCCGGCGAGGAGCGATAGTGCTCCGAGTGGAAGTACCTTTTGCAGCTGGGGCCAGATCTTCGACATACTCGCTGCCTTGTCGCCCGCTGCGCTCGTAAGCACCCCGAAGACCGCCACATTCCCAAGCAGGATACAGGCGTAGCGAAGCGCGTTGCCCGCCTTCAACGATTGTTTCTGCGACACAGCTGACGGCCCTCGGCTGGACGGGATTGCAATGTGGCGAGCATACTACCGCGGACCGACACGTAGCGGTCTCCGACGCGCTCCACCTCGCCAAGAAGTTCCAGAGAGCCGAGATGCCGTTCGAGACTCTCACGACGGGCACCGGCAAGCGCGTCGCGGAGAGTGTCTGTCTCGTGCCGCGGCGGATCGCCGCTGTCTCGCTTCACTCTGGCACAGCGCAAGGCGCCGTCGCGAATCTACTTGGTCCGTTCTGCCTTTGCTGATTTGGCGCTCTCTGTGCTGCCTGTCTCTATAGCGAAGACATCGACATTCAGAACGCGACACAGCCGGTCGAGAGCAATCACGCTGACGTTTTTGCGCCCTCGCTCGAGCTCGCCCAAGAACGACGCGTCGAGGTCAGCCCGAACAGCAGCTTCTGCAATGGTCAGATCGAGTCGCGCACGTGCGTTCCGCAACGCGCTCCCCAGCCTCGCGAGCACTGCTCGCTCGCGCGCCGTCCAGGACTTGGCAGCATCGTCTTTGGGGATCTCGGCTCCGTGTGAGGACATGCTTTACGGCGTGCGTGTAAAACGGGATGCGAGCATTTGGCTCGCATCCCGTTCTCTAGCAATCAGTTAGCAGTGCGACAGATCCGTTTCGGAATTCGCGACAGGATCGCCTCGGCTAGCGCGACAGAATCGTTTCGGAGCAAGGGTATAAACTCAGCCGCACTCCGAGAACCCACACACATGGCACTTCACGCACCCTTCCGCGAACTCCAGCTGCGACCCGCAGTCCGGACACGTGCCCATGAATACCTCACCACCCACTGAGCCGAACTCGATTGCCGGCTGCGTGTTCTCCGCGGCCGGCG
>JBDHVK010000235.1:0-4992 GCA_039809645.1 Gemmatimonas sp. | reverse complement strand
TCGACTGCCACAAGAACATCCAGAACAACGACGCGAAGCCGACCACGGCGAACCAGAAGAAGTCGGCGGCGAATGACGACGCGGCCGGTGCGGATCAGGGCGCCCATGCGCTCCTCCGCCCGATCGCGCGTCGCCTCGACACGCCTGTGCGCCGCGGCCGTGCGGCGCGCCACGTCGGCCTCGTGACGCGGGTGCGTCTTCAAGGCGCGCGTCGTGGGGTGATGCTGCGCCAGGTGCGGTGGCAGGAGCCCGCCGCACAGCCGGCACCTCAACCGCCGGCCGCGCAGAAGCCTGCTGGCTCGCTCGGCAAGCCCAAGGACTCGCCCACCTTCTCGCACAAGACGCACAAGGTGCTGGCGTGCGGCGGCTGCCACAACAGCGCCAACGGCACGCTGCTGGTGAAGACCAAGGCGGACTGCGCCAGCTGCCACCACGCTCCCGAGCGCCCGACGGCGTGCGAAGGGTGCCACGTGGTCAAGAAGACGCTCGACAAGGCGATCCCGAAGACGGTGAGCATGCGGACGAGCGCGAACACGCCCGCCCGGAGCCGTTCGCTGAACTTCAATCACCTCAAGCATCGCGATCTCGACTGCAAGGGCTGCCACACCAATGGCATCCAGCTTGGCGTGACGAAGGACTGCCTGTCGTGCCATACGGAGCATCACGAGCCGGAGCGCGCCTGTTCCAGCTGCCACACGCCGGCGAAGACGCTGCATCAGCGCGCCTCGCACGACGGATGCGCCGGCGCCGGGTGCCACAGCAACGCCGCGGTGCTTGCGTTGCCCCCGTCGCGCACGACCTGTCTCGTGTGCCATACCGACCAGCTGACGCACAAGCCGAAGCGGGAGTGCGCGGAGTGCCACGCCGTGACGTGGACGCCCACCGCACGCGGATCGCGGTGACGCCATGCGTGCGCTTCCACTCCCCAGGATCGCCGCCGCGCTGACGAAGGTACTGAGCGCGCTGGCGGTCCTCCCGCTGCAGACGTCGCTCGCACAGGGCGTTCTCGTCCGCGGGACCACGACCGCGAACTTCATCGAGCTGCGCGCGATGCAGCCCGATTCGGTACCCTTCGCCCAAACCACGCCGGGGCTCTTCGCCCTGCGCCAGCTGCCCAACGGACTCACCGTGGCCTGCGGTGAGGGCGATGCCTACTGCAAGTACTATCGGTCGGGCGCCATCACGAGTGCGGTGCCGCTCGTGCAGGATCTCGACATCAGCGCCTGGGGGCTCGGCCGCGGACTCAGTGTGCACGCGAGCCTGCGCATCCGCGAAGCCGCCGGCGCGAACGCGCAGCTCTGGCCGCGCGCCAACGATCGCTTCGACGCACTCACCGCCTATCTGCAGTTCGACCGCTCCCGATACACGGTGCGCGCCGGCCGGCAGTACACCGGCACCGGACTGGGCGTCTACAACTTCGACGGTGCGAGCCTGACCTGGCGCCCCGATCGCCGCGTGACGCTCGATGGGTTCGCTGGCTACAGCCTGGTGCAGGGGGTGAACGAATCGCTCACCACGACCGAGCTGGCCACCATCGACGAGCTGCCGCCCGATCGCAACGCGTATCTGCTGGGCGCGCAGCTTCGCGCGCGCCCCACCAGCACCACGGCGTTTCACACCGTCTATCAGCGTGAACTGCGCGACAATCGCTCGGCGCTCTACTCGGAGCGGCTGGCGATGGACGCGAGCTGGCGCCTGAAGGGCGGCAGTGTGGAAGGCGCGTGGCAGCAGGATCTCGCGATGGGCACGACCAACGAGCTCCGGCTTCGGTTGCGCGCGCCGAGTGTGAAGCGCACGACGTTCTCGGTGGAGGCGCGGCGGTATCGCCCCTTCTTCGAACTGTGGACGATCTGGGGTGCCTTCTCACCGGTGGGCTTCGACGAAGGGCGCGCGCAGCTGGGGTGGATCAGTCCGACCGGTGCCTTCAGCGCCGACGTGCACGGCGCGCGCCGCCGCTGGCAGGATACCGAGGCCGGCCTGGGCTTTGCGCCGCTGCGTCGCGATGGCTGGCGCGCCGGTGGAGCCGCCGGGTGGCGCGTCGCGCCGGCCTGGCATGTGAATGGCAGCTACAGCGCCGACATCGGCGCCGGTGCCTCACGCACCGAAGGTGATCTGGGCGTGCATTACACCCGCGGCGACTTCTACGTGGGCGTGAATGGTACGGCGTTCCAGAGCATCTATGAATTCCGCGTCGGCACCGGTCGTGTGATGGGGCTGGGAGGTGATGCGGGGTGGCAGATCGCCCCCGATCTGCGCCTTGCGGCCTCGGCGACGGCGTATCGGCAGATCGCGAAGAACGCGCTGCCCAGCACCGATTGGACGCAGCGGCGCGCGACGATGCGCCTCGAGTGGACGGTGGGTGGAGATCCCGGGGTGCGCGGCCAGAGTGCCGCGGCCCGCAAGCAGGCGGCTCGTGAACGCGGGTCGCAGGAGTTGGCCCGCTTCGGCGGCGTCACCACACGCGCGCTGCCCGCAGCCGCGTCGTCCGCGCCGGAGCGTCAGCCATGATCGCCATGATGACGATGCTGCAGCAGTCGCTCAAACGCGTCTGGTCGCTGTTCGGCTTTGCCGCGCTGCTCGCGCTGGCCATGGCCGCCCCGCTCGACGCGCAGAGCGCCACCGGTGGCGCGGAGAAGTTTCCGCACGCCAAGCACGAAAAGCTGTTCCCGCAGTGCGCTGGCTGCCACGCCGGGATGACGACGGGCGAGAAGGCGAGGATGTTCCCCGACACCGCGATGTGCGGGGAGTGCCACAACGCCCGTGATCAGAAGAAAGTCGCGTGGCGGGCGCCGATTCGCACGGCGAGCAATCTCAAGTTCGACCACACGGCGCACAACGATGTGGCCGGCAACGAAGGCGCCACCTGCACGACCTGTCACGCGGCGGCGGGCGCCAAGTGGATGCACGTCGAGCGCGCCAAGCCCGAGCAGTGCATCAGCTGTCACTCGCACAAGGTGAGCACGCATCTCGCCGCCGATAACCGCTGCAGCACCTGCCATGTGGCGCTGCCGCAGGCGACCGGGCTCACGGTGGCGCGCATCGCGGCGTTCCCGAAGCCGGCGTCGCACGACGCGAAGGGCTTCGCGACGGCGCACGCCAATGCCGTGAAGGCGTCGCCGGCGCAGTGCGTGGTGTGTCATGCGAAGGAGACGTGCGCGACCTGCCATGTGAATGCCAGCGTCGTGGCCAATCGCTACCAGCTGGCGGCCGACGCGCGGGTGGCGAGTCTCACACGCAACAAGCCGTCACGCTACGTGACGCCGGCCACGCACACGAAGGGCGACTTCCTCGCGGCGCACGGCCGACTGGCGCAGGCGAGTGGTGCCACGTGCGCGACCTGCCACGCGCGCAGCAGCTGTCAGGCCTGTCACACGGGCCCGCTTGGCGGGAGCACGGTGACCGACATGCCGGTGCCGGAAGCGGGTGGGGCGAGCGGTGTACGCCTCAACGCGACCGCCCTGCCGTGGAAGGCGGTCTCCGGTGCATCGGCCTCCACGCCGGCCATGCTCGCGAGCCGCTTCGCCATGGTGCCGCCGATGCGCCCCGACAGTGTCCGCGGAACGCTCCCCAAGCAGGCGCAGGTGCATCCGGTGGGCTTCGCCCGCACGCACGGCGTGCAGGCCGCCACCGATCGCCCGAGCTGCGAAGGGTGCCATACCAAGAGCTATTGCGCGCAGTGTCACGCGGGTGAAAGCACGCGGCGGTTCCATCCGGCCAACTTCGTGGCGCGTCATGCGCCGGAAGCGTACGGCCGCGAGACCGACTGCGCGCAGTGCCACAGCCGCGAGGTGTTCTGCCGCAGCTGCCACCAGCAGCTCGGCATGACGTCGAAGGGCAAGGTGGGTGGCGGTTATCACAACGGCGCGCAGATCTGGATCATCCAGCACGGCCAGGCGGCGCGCCAGGAGCTGCAGAACTGCACCAGCTGCCACCAGCAGCGCGACTGCATGCAGTGCCATTCGAACACCGGACGCAACATCAATCCGCACGGCCCGGGCTTCAACGCCGAGAAGGCGTGGAAGGCCAATCGACTGACGTGCCTGCGGTGTCACCTGAAGGATCCTCTCGGACGGTGAGGAGCATATGAGCATCACCATGACCACCACCCTGCGTACCGCCGCGAGCCTTGCTGCGCTCGCCGTTCTGGGCGCCTGTGCAGGCCCCGACACGCCGAACACGCTCCCACTCGGGGCGGGCGGCTCGTCGGGGGCGCCAACGCAGAAGCTGCCGCTCGCCGTGATGGCGGCGCTTGATTCCGGCAACAGCGCGATGCGCGCCAAGGACTATCCCCGCGCCGTCGCGCAGTACCGCGTGGCCACCGCCGGTGCCCCCGAGCACCCGGCCCCGTGGTTCGGCCTCTCGATGGCGGCGAGAGAGGCCAGTGACAGCGCGCTCGCCGACAGTGCGATGCGTGTCGTGCGCCGACTGACGGCCGATTCGTCGGTGCTCCCCGCGCACAAGGAAGTCGCCGCCGCGGCGATGCCGCCGCACGCCGGCCCCGTGCTCCCCGCGGGACATCCGGCCACTGGGAAAGACGGCGGGCCGGTGGTGAAGCGATAGACGCGTATACGAACCGCGCATACATGACGCGCATACGTGACGCGCATACGTGACGCGCGCACGAACGGCGCTGACCGCGGTCGCGCTCGACGTATGCGCTTGATGTATGCGCTGGTCGTATGCGCTCCAGGTATACGCTTCTGGTAGTCGACCGTCGGGCAATCTCGGACATGTGTCTGCCGCATTTCCCCATAGGCGACCGCGAGTCCGAACCCAATCCTAGAACGTCACTGCAAACCGGACGATCCCCTCCGTTGCTGACACTCCCCCGCGCAGTTCTCCACTTCCCGGCTCCGGCCGCCCCTTAGCGCAGCGGCCGCCCCTACCCCCGTAGGAGGCCTGATGTACAATCCCACCCAATTGCCCTGGCGCAAAGACGAGTCCCTCGTCGAATACCTCGAAAAGACCGGGGTGCCACGGCGGGATTTTCTG
>JBDHVK010000234.1:0-5005 GCA_039809645.1 Gemmatimonas sp. | reverse complement strand
GCTTCGAGCAGATCAACGCCTTCGAGCAGCTCCTCGCCGAGAACGACGTCGTGATTCGCAAGTGCCTGCTGCACGTATCCCGCGACGAGCAGAAGGAGCGGCTGCAGGAACGCCTCGACGATCCCACGAAGAATTGGAAGTTCCGGCTGGGTGATCTGGACGATCGCGCGAAGTGGGATGACTACACGGCGGCGTATCAGGACGTACTCGCGCGCTGCAGCACCCCGTGGGCGCCGTGGTACGTGGTGCCCGCCGACAGCAAGACGGTGCGCAACTATCTGATCGCGAAGCTGCTGGTCGAGACGCTCGAGGGGGTGCATCCGACCTATCCGCCAATGGACGAGGCGGTGCGCGAGGCGGCGCGTGGGTTTCACTGAGACGCGGCTGCTCGCGGCCCTGTTGGTGGCGTCGGCGATCGCCGGAGCGCAGAACGCACCACCGACGGTATCGGCCACTGATGCGGCGTGGTCCGGTGTGCCCGCCGGCCTGCGCGTGCGCGCCCTCGCCGAACGCCGATTCGAGGCGGCCTCCGGCCTGCGGGCCACGACGGTGTTTTCGCTGGTGCTCGACCGCATGGGCGTTCCCTGGCTCGCGGCAGACGATGGCGTGTATCGCTACGCGGGCGGCGTGTGGCGGCGCGATCCCGTCCTGCGCGAGTTCGATTCGCAGCAGGTGCGATCGCTCTGGTTCAGCGCCGACGGCACCGCATGGCTGGGCACGCGGCGCGGACTCATTCGGCGACCGCCGCTCGGTGCGCCGACGGTGTACCGGGAACGAGATGGGTTGCCGGGCGCCGTCATCTACAGTCTGACCGAGTCCAAGGCCGTGGACGGTGCGCCGCGCCTCGTCGCCGGAACATCCGGCGGCGTCGCCTGGTTCGATGGCGCGAAGTTCGTCTCGATGCCCATGCCGACACGTCCCACCGCATGGATCGGCGTGATGGTGGCGACCGGGCGCACGGTCTCGGGACAGGCCACGCTGTGGGCCGCCAATTCTTCGGGAGGCGTGGCCCGCTTTGCGCAGGGCGCATGGACGACGTTCGGTGCGACGGAAGGGCTGACGGCGCCGGATGCGCAGTTCGTCTTGCCGGTCGACCGTGGTGACCTGACGGGCGTTTATGTGGCCACCAAGGCCGGGGTGTTCGTCGCGGCTGCCGATGACGCGGCGGCGCGCTTTCGCCGCCTCCCGGGCTCACCAGCTGACGTGTATCGCGTGGCGTTGGTCCCCGACGTGGGTGGCCGCGACGAATTATGGGCCGGCACCGCCAACGGCTCGCTGTGGCGGTGGCGAGCCGGTGCGTGGAGTCGTGTCGAATCCTCGATATCCACGCGACGCGGCACGGTGACGCTGCTGCAGCCGGTCGCGGGGCACGGCGGTGGGACCGCGATCTATGCATCGGCCCGCAATGGTTCTCTGGTGCGCATCACGCACGGCGTCGCGGCTGCGGCAGAATTCACGCCGGAGCCCACGGCATCCTACGTCACGGCGTTGGCCGTGGAGGCCCGCGCGGGGCGCGCGGACCATCTCTGGATTGGCACGCAGGACCAGGGACTCGTCGAGGTGCCGCCAACCGGCCCCGTGCGGGTCCATCCGTTCCGAGCCGGGTCCGCCCAGGGCATGGTCTCCGCACTCCGTCGCGTCGTCATCTCGGCGCCAACGGCTACACCAGGTCCGGACACCGTGACCGTCGCCGTGGCCGCGGGGGTTCCCTGGCGACAGCAGGGCCAGACGTTCGCGGCGTTCGGCAACGGATTGCGTGGGGCCGTGCTCGACCTGCGTCGGGTGCGCATGCCCGATGGGCTGTCGACCTTGGTGGCGAGTACTGAGCAGGGCGTGCGTCAATGGACGGGCACCGAATGGGTGCCGGTTCCCGGCCTGGACGGCGACGTCTCGTCGGCGATGCTCGATGGACAGCTCGCCGGAGAGCCCGTGCTCTATGTCGGGGCCCCGCACGCGGTGCGCGTGTTCGGGCGGCGCGGTTTGCGGGTCGACTCGCTGCCGGGGTCGACCAGCCTGTCCACGCCGCGCGGCGTGGTCACGAGACTCTGCCGGACCCGCGCCGCCACCGGAGAGCGCCTCTTCGCGCTCGACCCGGAACGCGGGGTGTACTGGCGCGACGAACGGCCGGGCACGGTGTGGCGGGCCTTCCCGAACAATCCCGTCGTTTCGCTGCTCAACGTCGGCGCGCTCAATATTCGCTGTCTGCCGAAGGGTGAGCTGCTCATTTCGAGTTTCACGGGACTGTCGACGTTTGATGTCGCGCCGGCGGATACGAGCGCGTGGCGCGTGCGCGCGTCCGTGTCGGACGCCGATGGATTGCCGTCAGTGCTGGTCACTGATGTGGCGGTTGGTGGTGGCACGCGCCTCTGGGCCGCGACGCCCTATGGCCTCGGTGTCGTCGATCGCGCTCGGGCCGAGGTGCCGCCGAGCGGGCGCGTCATGGTGCACGTGAGCGTCGGGGCCACGGATGAGCTGCTGCGCGAGGGCGATGTGCTCGCCGAACCGAACGACGACATTCATGTCGATCCGCAGCTGCTGACGTATCATCGGGAAGAGTCGACGCGCTTCCGGGTCCACATACGCCGCGAGCGTCCGTGGACCATGGGTGGTGGCCGCTACACGGTCGGTGATGAGTCCGGCGATCTGGTCGATGCGGGGAGTCGCATGTACCACGACCTCTTGCCGGGGCGGTACACGATTGAGGTGCGGGCGTACGATTGGGCCGGACGCGAGTACGGCCCGGCCGTTCAGCACTTCCTCGTGGCAACGCCGCTCGCCCTCCGCTGGTATGCGCTGCTCACCTATCTGCTCGTGATCGGTGGCGTCCTGTCCGCCATCTACCGATTCCGCGTCGGCACCATCCGGCGCGCCAACGCGGGACTGCTGGCCAGCGAACGGCGCGCGCGCGACAGCGAACGGCGGTTCCGTACCCTCTTCGAACAGGCGCTCGATGCGCACCTGTTGATGAGCGGCGGGCGTGTGCAGGCCGCGAACGAGGAGGCGGCGCGACTGTTTGGGGTCCCGTCCAACGGCGAGTTGGTCGGCCGCGATCTGGAGGCGCTGCTCGGTGACCCGTCGCCCCTCTGCGCCAGCGGCGAGCATCACATTCGCCGCGGGGATCTCCTCGTGCCCGTGCACTGCACGGTGACCGACGTCCCCACGGAGCAGGGCACGCTGCAGCACGTGGTCGTACGCGACCTGACCGAGGTGCGCCGAGCCGAAGCCGAACGCGCGTGGTTCGAGGCGCAGGTGCGTGAAGCCCAGAAGCTCGAGTCCCTCGGCACCCTGGCCGGTGGCGTGGCGCACGACTTCAACAACCTGTTGGGCGTGGTGCGCGGGAACGCCGAGCTGGCGCGCTCGGCGCAACAGAAGGGGCGGAGCGCCGAGGAGTACCTCGGCGCCATTCTCGACGCCAGCGATCGCGCGCGCGACATCGTGAAGCAGATTCTCACGTTCAGCCGACGGGCGACGCCGACGCGCGAGTACGTGAACGTGTCTTCATTGGTGACGGATCTGCAGCCGCTGCTTCGACGAATGGTGCTGCGCACGGTGACCATCACGGTCGACGGGGCGGACACCACGCACGTGATCATGGGTGATCCCACCCAGCTGCAGCAGCTCGTCCTGAATCTGGTCTCGAACGCCGACTATGCGATGCGGGGGCGGACCGATGGCCGGCTGCGCATCTCGCTCGACTCCGCCCAGATTCCGGAGGGACAACCGGCGCCGACGGGCGATGTGGTCGTGCTGCGCGTAAGCGACAATGGCGAGGGGATGTCGGAAGAGGTGCGGTCGCGTATCTTCGAACCGTTCTTCACCACGAAGCCCACCGGTGAGGGCACGGGGCTGGGCATGGCGGTCGTGCACGGCATCGTGACGTCGCACGAGGGGCGCGCCGACGTCCTGAGTGCATCCGGAGAGGGCACGACGTTTGAAATGCGCTTCCCGCGCGCACGGCTCGACGATTTGTTTGATGAGGAACTCGACGCCGACCTCGATCTGCTGTCCGACCACGACGGTGGGGCACTCACGGAGAATCTGATGCCGGGTACGCCGCCACATGGCACGTCGGTCGACCCCACGGCGTCCGCCAACGCGGATCGCTTTGCGGGCACGACGATCGTCGTGGTGGATGATGAGCCCACGGTGGGGCGCGTCCTCGAGCGCGCGCTCGCGCAGCATGGCCACGTGGTGCACGTCTTTCTGAATCCGGAGACGGCACTCGACTACATGCGAGAGCGAATTCAGACAGTGGACCTGCTGATTACGGACCAGACGATGCCCGGGATGACGGGAGATCAGCTGACGGAGCGGGTCAAGTCGCTGCGCCCGGGCTTGCCGGTGTTGATTCTGACGGGGTACAGCCACCGGTTGACGGCGGAGCGAGTCGCCGAGGTGAAGGCGCGTGCGGTATTGCTGAAGCCAGTGGAGCTGGATGTTTTGAAGCGTGCGGTGGATGACGCGCTGGCGGCGGGGGCGTCGAGTGAGGGGTGAGATCTGAGATCTGAGATCTGAGATCTGAGAAACGTCAGTGGAGTTGGCGGGGCCTTTGGCCCCGCCTTCTTTTTCAGGTCAGTCTCAAGTCAGGAGATCCTAGTCTGGAGTCTGACGATCTGAGATCTAGATCTCAGAGCTGCGACACTTGAGATCGTTTGAGTTGTGAGATGGTGAGACTTCTCTGGCGCGGGTTCGCGAAGTCTTCTCAACTCGCCGGCGTCTCAGATGTCCCACTCGGCTCCGACCTCAGATCGCAGATCTAGATCTCAGATCGTCAGACTCCTGACCAGGATCTCCTGACTTGAGACTGACCAGAAAGAAACGGCGGGGCCAAAGGCCCCGCCGAGTCCTTCTCCCACCGCCGTCCTCACTGCCGCACCGCACTCCGCGCAATCGCGCTCCAAATCAGCGGCCACGTCGCATTGGTCTGCGACCGATACTGCGGCCGGAAGCCGTAAAGCACGACGTGCCCCGCGCCAACCTTCACGTCCACCATGGCAGCGGTTCC
>JBDHVK010000233.1:0-5042 GCA_039809645.1 Gemmatimonas sp. | reverse complement strand
TGAACAACCGCCGCGTGAGCTTGAGCATGTTGTACACATTGCACGTCTCAGCGGCGCGCCCATCGACTCGTGGCGCGAGGGCATCGGGCGGGCCGAAGTACTCGGCGAGCCCGTGTCCACCGGTCGCATAGCTGTGATGCCGCACCACACGATCCCAGAAGAAGCTCGCGGCCATGATGTCCTGCGCGTCGCCGGTATAGCCGTAGCGCGCCGCCGAGCCGATGAGCTTGGGGATCTGACAGTTGCCGTGCTTGCCGGAGAGGTTGTCCTGATGCCGCTTGAGCGGCTCGGTGAACGCGTGATGCTCGAAACGCAGCGACAGGTCGAGCCAGCGCTTGTCATTGGTGTCCGCGTACAAGTCGGCGAACACTTCGTTCATGCCACCGAACTCGGTGAGGAGCATCTTCTGCACCTGGTCGTCGCTGAGCGGCTTGATCACGCCCTCGGCCCAGGCGGCGAAGCCCTTCTCCACGGTGAGTGCCTGCAGGTTGCCGGTGTGGCGATAGGCGTCGCGCAGGCCGGCGAACGTCTTGTGCAGCGTGTACCACGGCGACCACAGACCGTTCAGGTCGAACGCCCCGCTCTTGATGTCGCCCTTGCTGACGCGCGCGAAGGCGTCGCGCAGCCCCTCGAGTGCGCCGCAGTAGCCGTCGCCGTTCCTGGCCTGCACTTCGGCGAGGCCTTTCACGAGATAGTCGGCGCGTTGCTTGAAGCGCGCGTCGCCGGTGGCCTTGTACATGAGCGACACGGCCGAGAGATGATGCCCGGCGATGTGGCCGGTGAGATTGCGGCCGGTGCCGTCCCAGCCCGTGAGCGGTTTGGCAGTGGTAGGGAGACCGGCCTGCGTGCGATACGCGGCGAGCATGCGATCGGGGTCGAGCGCGAGCAGATACGCGATGGTCACCTCCTGCGCGCGCTTGAGCGGGCCACCGGTGAGGCGCACGCGCTCGAGCGGCACGGGGTGCGCGCGGAGCATGCGACGTTCGTGCTCGAGGACCGGATTCCCCGGCGCGGCGGCTTCGAGCGCTTCCGCGCCGCGCTCGGCGAGGGGCGAAAGCGTGAGGGCGGCGGCGGTGGTGGCGGCGCTGGTGAGGAAGTCGCGTCTGCTGGCCATGCTCGGTTCCGGTGGTTGGATTTGGGTTAGAATCCGGCTTGGGCAAAGTCGTGGCAAGGCGGCAGACACGGGTGCCGGCGGACAGATCGTTGGAGCTGGTCCGCAGAGGGGCGGAGGAACGGACGGAGGTGGCGTGGGGGTGTTCATCAATCGTGAGACATTGGAGGCTGGGACGATCGCATTGGCGCGGATCGAACCCGCCTTCGGCAGGATCGTCGACGTGCACGGCCCTCCGCCGATGTGGGTGCGCGCGCCCGGTTACGCCACGCTCGTGAAGCTCATTCTGGAACAACAGGTGTCGCTCGCGTCTGCCGCCGCGGTGTATCGACGACTGCGCGGCTCGGTTGGCGAGGTCACGGCGCGATCGGTGCTGCGCGCGGGGCCCGACGTGCTGCGCGGCGTGGGGTTCACGCGGCAGAAGGCGGGGTACGCGGTGGATCTGGCAGAGTCGATCGTGTCGCGTCGTCTGTCACTGAGCGCGTTGGCACGAATGCCCGAAGCGGATGCGCGGGCGGTGCTGCTCTCCATTCGCGGCATCGGGCCGTGGACGGCAGATGTGTATCGCCTCGTCGCGCTGCGGCACGCCGATGTGTGGCCGCATGGGGATGTCGCGCTCGCGGACGCGGCCCACGCAATGCTCGGGTTGTCGGCACGCCCCACGCAGGAGGCGCTCACCGGCATGGCCGCGCAGTGGGCACCGTGGCGCTCGGTGGCGGCTCGCCTGCTCTGGCACCACTACCTGAGCGTCCGGGGGCGGGCGTAGTCGCGCGTCGGAAAACAACCGAGATTTTCAGTCAAGTCGCCCGAATATCGGGCAAAAGAACGATGCTGGGCCCAAACCCGCTACATTCCAAGGTTCGCCCCGAGTGGGCGACCTATCGGTTTCGGTGTGACTCGAGCGGCGTGCGGCGCGGCTATGGGGCCTCCGTACCATTCCCCTGACGTGCCCGACTTGTCTATAGAGATCGAAACTCCGCTGCAGGGCTTCGCCGCCCTGGGCATCGAGACCCGCATTGCCGACGCGCTGAGCGCCCTCGGCTACGAAGAACCCACGCCGGTGCAGCGCGCGGCGATTCCGCCCCTCCTCGAAGGGCGCGATGTGTTGGCCCAGGCGGCCACCGGTACCGGCAAGACGGCGGCGTTCTCGCTGCCGATGCTCACCCGTATTGCGAACGGCCATCGCAGCAGCGATGGACCGAGTGTGCTCATCCTCACGCCGACGCGTGAACTGGCCATGCAGGTCGCCGAGGCGGTGCACCGCTACGGCAAGCCGCTCGGCATTCAGGCGCTTGCCGTGTATGGCGGCGCGAGCATGGAGCTGCAGGTCCGCGCGCTGCGTCGTGGTGTCGATGTGGTGATCGCCACGCCGGGTCGCGCGCTCGACCATATCAAGCGCGCCACGCTCAAGCTGGCCACGCTCAAGTGTGTCGTGCTCGACGAAGCCGACGAAATGCTCGACATGGGCTTCGCGGACGAGCTCGAGGCGATTCTCGACGCGACGCCGGCCACCCGGCAGACGGCGCTCTTCAGTGCGACGCTGCCGTCGCGCATTGCGAGCATTGCGCAGAAGCATTTGAACAAGCCGGTCCATGTCACCGTCGAGCGCGAAGTCGTGCCCGAGGGGGAGGCGGCGCGTGTGCGTCAGGTGGCGTACATCGTGTCGCGTGCGCACAAGATGCCGGCGCTGGCGCGCGTGCTCGATATCGAGCAGCCGACGAGCGCGATCGTGTTCTGCCGGACGCGTACCGAAGTGGACGAGTTGAGCGAGACGCTCACCGCGCGCGGCCTGCGCGCCGAATCGCTGCACGGCGGCCTGTCACAGGATCAGCGCGACCGCGTGATGCAGAAGTTCCGCGGCAAGAAGGTGGACCTGCTCATCGCGACCGACGTCGCAGCGCGTGGTCTCGATGTGAAGCATGTGAGTCATGTGGTGAACTTCGATGTGCCGGCTGACGCCGAGACGTATGTGCACCGCATCGGCCGCACCGGCCGCGCGGGGCGCGAAGGCGTGGCGATCACACTGGCCGAGCCGCGTGAGCATCGGCTGTTGCGCAACATCGAGCGGCAGACGAGCCAGAGCATCGAGATCGCGCAGGTGCCGACGGTGGCCGACTTGCGCGCGCATCGCCGCGAGCTGGTGAAGGCGACGCTGCGCGAGGCGGTGCTCGAGGGGAACCTCGAGTCGTGGCGCGGGATCGTCGAGAGTCTCGCGAGCGAGATCGATGTGATGGATCTCGCCGCAGCGGCGGTGAAGCTGGTGGCCGCCAACGATGGGCAGGAAGAGCAGGAGATTCCGGCGGTGACGCCGCGGGCACCGCGGGAGTTCACCGGCGAGCGCCGGCCGTCGCGTCATGAAGAGCGCTTTGCGGCGCGCGCGGAAGGCGGGCGTGGCGAAGGTGCGAAGGGCAAGGGCGGCAAGAAGCCCAAGCGCGAGACCGCGTGGAAGGCGGCGACGCTGTGGATCGGCGCCGGTCGCAAGCTCAACATTCGCCCCGGCGATCTCGTCGGTGCGATCGCCAATGAAGCCGGGCTCGACTCGAGCCACATTGGCGCGATTCAGATCGCCGATGGATACTCCACGGTGGAAGTGCCGGAGGCGATGGCCGACGAGGTGATCGCGGTGCTCAAGAACGGCAAGATCAAGGGCAAGCGGGTGCAGGTGCGGCGGGATCGCCTGAACCGATAGGAGCTGACGTGACGGAACCGATTCGCTTCGAGGATGGCGCCGCCTACGAGCGGTTCATGGGACGCTGGAGCCAGCTGGTGGGCACGCGCTTCCTCGAGTGGATCGATCCGCAGCATGGCTGGGACTGGATCGACGTTGGTTGCGGCAACGGCGCGTTCACCGCGTTGATTGTCGATCACCATGCACCGGCATCGGTGCATGGGGTGGATCCGTCGGAGGCGCAGCTCGCGTTTGCGCGCGAGCGCTTTGCCGGCAAGCCGGTGCGCGTGGAGCAGGGGCACGCGCTCGACTTGCCGCGTGACGCGGACAGTGCCGACGCGGCGGTGATGCCGCTCGTCCTGTCGTTCGTGCCCGATCCGGCGCGCGGTGTCCAGGAGATGGCGCGCGTGGTGCGCGAGGGTGGTGTGGTGAGCGCCTACATGTGGGACATGGACGGCGGTGGATTTCCATACCATGTGCTGCACGATCGCATTCGCGCGCGCGGCGGCACGGTCCCGTTGCCGCCGGTGCCGGAAGCCTCGCGCCTCGATGTGATGGAGTCGCTTTGGCGAGGGGCTGGGCTCGGCGATGTGCGCGTGGAGACGATTCGTGTCACGCGCGTGTTCGACAGCTTCGACGAATTCTGGACGACGGCGAAGGGTGGGCCGAGCGCCGGACAGGCGCTGCGGGCGATGAGCGACGAATCGCTGGGAACGCTCCGCGACGAAATGCGGGACGTCGTGACGCGAGATTCGGCGGGACGCGTGCTGATGGAAGGGTGGGCCAATGCCGTGCGAGGGGCGGTCTAGGCAGCTAAGCTTTCGGGATGCGGACCTTCTCCCGAATTGTGCTGGCGGGGCTTTGTGCCGCCGCGCGCCTCGCTGAGGCACAGAGTGCGTCGACGCCGGTGCAGCTGGCGCCCGGGCTGACGTGGTGGCGCGCGACGGACGCGCGCGGACCCTGGAACAGCTATGTGGTGCGCATCGATCTGCGCAAAGCCGATCTCGAGTTGCTGGCGGTGCACGCGCGTGATTCGCTCACCGGGCGCGAGCGCACGTCGAGCATGGCGCAGCGGCACACTGATGCCTCGGCGCGGGTGCGCGTGGCGGTGAATGCCGACTTCTTCGATCTCAAGACCGGTGCGTCGGAGAACAATCAGGTGACCGCTGGCGAGTGGTGGAAGGGGCTCATGCTCACCCAGTCGCCCTACGACACATACGACAACGTGCACTCGCAGGTGGCGGTGACGCGTGATGGACGCGC
>JBDHVK010000232.1:0-5055 GCA_039809645.1 Gemmatimonas sp. | reverse complement strand
CCCCCTCCGGGGCGCTCGACACCGAAGGGGGCCTCTATCTCGAAACCACCGATCTCGCCAAGCTCTGGCAGCTCTGGCTGCAACGCGGACGGTGGAATGGCACGCGCATCGTGAGCGAGGAGTGGATCACCGCCTCCATCACGCCGCAGATCTCCGTGTCGGAGGCGCCCAACAGCCCCAAGTACGGGCTCAAGTGGTGGCTCTATCCCGATCCGCGCGGCAACGGGAAGTTCGTCTGGAGCGGCTCCGGCTTTGGTGGCCAGTTGCCGATGGCGTTTCCCGATGACGACTACGTCGTGGTCTTCAATGCGTGGAACATTCTGCCCGGCAGGAAGGCTCTACCGTTGGCCAAGGTGCGCGAGCGCCTGGCGAAGGCCATCACCCGCTGACCGTATCTGCACCCGACATGCTTGACGCGCTTCGCAAACTGTTGCAGTCCGCCGCCGCGACGCCGACGGCCGCACCGGCCCAGTCGTCCGCGATTCCCGCCGACGACGTGCGCGTCGCGGCCTGCGCCCTGCTGATCGAACTCGCCAGTGTCGACGGTGACTTCAGCGACGCGGAACAGGCGCAGATTCGCTGGATCCTCGAGCGGCACTTCGGCGTCACGGGCGAGGGCGTGGACGCCCTCATGGCCGACGCCGCGGCGGCCGCGCGCTCCAGCGTCGACGACTTCACCTTTACCCGTCGCGTCGTCCAGGCGTACGACCTGCCGCAGCGCATGGTGCTGGCGGAGCTGATGTGGCAGGTCGTGCTCGCCGACGGCCAGCTCGCCGAGCGTGAGAGTTATCTCATGCGCAAGCTCGCGAATCTGCTGCAGCTCGAACCGGCGTTCCTCGCCGAGGCGCGGCGGAAGACGGAGCGGTAGCGGGCCGGGTCGAATGACGCGGGACGATTGACCCATGCCGCGCCGTTCGTTCCACCACAGCTTGACGGAGCGTCAGAACCGCTGACGCCTCGTCCTGTCTGGTGGAGCGTTGTGTATGACCGCCGTGCTGACCGCGTCCGATTGTACCGACCATGCGCCGTACGCACGCGCCGCCGCGCTGGCGCGCGCGCGTCTCGGCGCCCTGCTCGCACGCGATCGGGTGCCCGGCGTGCAGCACGTCGTGGTGTCCGCGAACGACACGCTGAGCCGCATCGCCGCGGGGTGGGCCGACCGCGCGAGCCGCGTGCCATTCACGAACGAGACGCCGTCGCTTGCCTACTCGCTCAGCAAGACGGTGACCGCGTTCGTGGTGCTGCAGCTCGCCGAGGCCAATACGCTCGACCTGGACGCGCCGGTGAGCGACTGGCTGCCGTGGCAGCCTTACGGCGAGATCACACCGCGGCAGCTGCTCGCGCATACCGCAGGCGTTCCCAATCCCCTGCCGCTGGCGTGGGTGCACGAGCCCGACGTTCCATTCGACGAAGCCGGCGCCTTGCGCCTCGCCGTGACGACGCACGCGCGTCGCGTCGAGGCGCCCGATACGCACGTCCGCTACTCCAACATCGGCTACTGGCTGCTCGGCGCGCTCGTCGAAGCCGCTACCGGGCAGACGTTCGCGAACGCCGTGCAGGAGCGCATCACGCGACCACTCGCGCTGCCCGGTGGCGCGCTCGGCGTGGCACCTCGGATCGACACGCCCGTCGCGACCGGGTACGTCGAACGCCACTCGCTGATGTGGTGGCTGCGGCGGTGGCTCATCGATGAACGCTGGCGCGGTGACGCCGACGGGCGTTGGGGCACCATGCGACCGCACCGCGTGAATGGCATCGGGTACGGCGGCATGGTCGGCACCGCGGCGGGCTTCGCTGGCCTGCTGCAGGAGCTGCTGAAGGCCATGGCCCACGAGCCGGCGCGTACGGTGGGCCCGCGCGCCGTGACGTGGATGTCCGCCCCGCATCGCTTCGTCAACGGCCACAGCACCGCCATGGCACTGGGTTGGAACCTGCGCTGGCGCTCGGGGCGCCACGGGATGGAGCGCCAGCTGTTCAAGGAGGGAGGTGGGGCCGGTTACCACCACCTGATGCGCGTGTATCCGCAGCACGGCCTCGCGTCGGTGCTGATGAGCAACGCGACCGGGCTTGGCGTACATCAGCTGTTGGATGAACTCGACGCACCGTTTCTCGCCGGGAGCTGACGCCGGAACCGGTGGCGGCCTCTCGCGCGGAGCGCGAGAGACTCGCATTGTAGAGGCATGCCTGCCTCCACCACCTTTCGTGCGCCACTGGCGCTGTTCAGCGCGGCCGCCCTGGCCGCCGCGCCTTCGCTCTCGGCCCAAGCCAAAGCCGCCGCCAAGCCCGGCGCTCCGAATACCGCCGCACTCCTCACCGCGCTCGACAGCAAGGCACCGCACTACAGCGACGTCGCCAGGCAGATCTGGGGCTTCGCCGAAGTCGGCTACATGGAGACGAAGAGCTCCGCGCTGTTGCAGTCGGAACTCAAGACGGCCGGCTTCACGGTGAAGACGGGCGTGGCCGGCGAACCCACCGCCTTTGTCGCCGAGTACGGGAGCGGCAAGCCCGTCATCGCCATTCTGGGTGAGTTCGACGCGCTGCCCGGCCTCTCACAAGATGTGAGTCCCACGCGCCGGCCGCTCGTGAACGGCGGCCCGGGCCACGGGTGCGGACACCATCTCTTCGGGACCGCGAGCACCGCGGCCGCGATCGCGCTCAAGGAGTGGATGCAGGCGAACAACATCAAGGGGACGCTCCGGATGGTGGGCACGCCCGCCGAGGAGGGGGGATCGGGCAAGGTCTACATGGTGCGCGACGGTGTGTTCAACGATGTCGACGCCGTGATCGCCTGGCATCCGGGCGACGACAACGCGGTGACCTTCGGTGCGTCGATGGCGAATGTGTCGGGCAAGTTCTCCTTCCACGGGGTGAGCGCGCACGCCGCCGCCGCACCGCAGCGCGGTCGGTCGGCGCTCGACGGCGTGGAAGTCATGAACGTCATGACGAACTACCTGCGCGAGCACATCCCGGATGGCACGCGCATTCACTACGTCATCACCGATGGCGGCAAGGCGCCCAACGTCGTGCCGGACGAGGCACAGGTGTACTACTACGTGCGCCACGTCGACATGAACATCGTGAAGGATGTGTGGGAGCGCGTGGTGAATGCCGCCAAGGGCGCGGCGATGGGCACCGGCACCACGTACGATCTCACCCTCACTGGCTCGGTGTACGCGCTGCTGCCCAACGAGACGCTCGCCAAGGTGCAACAGAAGGCGCTCGAGCGCGTGGGAGGCTACACGCTCACGCCGGAGGAGCGCGCCTTCGCCGAGCAGGTGCAGAAGTCACCGAACTTCATCGCCAAGCCGCTCGACATGACGTCGCAGGTGCAGCCGCTGCGCCGCAGCGACGGTGATGGCGGATCCACCGATGTGGGCGACGTGAGCTGGGTCGTGCCCACCGTGCAGCTGAACGCCGCAACCTGGGTACCGGGCACCGCGGCGCACTCCTGGCAGGCCGTCGCCGCGGGTGGCATGTCGATCGGCGCAAAGGGGATGATGATCGCCGCAAAGACCATGGCCCTCACGGCCACCGACCTCTTCACGCAGCCCGCCACGCTCGCCGCCGCGAAGGCCGAGTTCGACAAGGCGCGCGGCGCCGACTTCCGCTACACCACGCTGCTCGGCAACCAGAAGCCCGCGCTCGACTACCGCAAAGGCAGCGTCCCCTAACCCCCGATCAAGGGGTCAGAGCTCTTGAAACCCCACCCCGATCAAGGGGTCAGAGCTCTTGAAACCCCACCCCGATCAAGGGGTCAGAGCTCTTGAAGCGGCATGGAGGAGGAGGCCAGTCGATAGTGCGCACTACGCCGATCTCCTCCATGCGGCTGAGGCAGCGGTTTCTTGCCGGCACGCGCCGAGACCATTGCGCGGAACGCGTCGTCACCGAGAGGGTCTCCCCGTTGGCCACTGCGACGAATGGCCGTGAGCTCGACGGGCGGTAGTGAGGCCTCGCACAGCGCCCGATAGGCGAGCTGGCGCGCCGATGCCGTGCGTCCGAGCCGCTGGTACTCCTGGTGCTCGGTCACGAGATCATCGTCGGTGCCGAAGGCGAGCCGAGTGTAGCTGGACCACGGATAGTGCTCCGGGCGCGTGACCAGACCAGCGCGCACGGGGTTGAGGTCGATGTATCGGAGGCACGCGATCAGGTAGCGCGCGGAGTCGACCAGACTCGCCCGGAATCGGCCCTCCCAGAGCGTGCCGGTCCGTTCATGGCGGCGATTGAAGCGGCGCACGTATTGACACCCCATCCACTGGGTCAGCCGAGCCACTGAATCCGGCGCTGCCGGCGTCAGCAGCAGGTGCACGTGATTCGTCATGAGCGCATACGCGTGCACGGAACACCCGAATCGGTCGCAGCCCTCCCGGAGTTGGTCCCGGTAGAGGATGCGATCCCGGTCATCGACGAACACGGGTCGGCGATCGTTGCCGCGCTGAATGTGGTGCAGCGGGACGTCTTCCAAGATGATGCGTGGCGGACGGGGCATGGAGGCATCTCCAGGGCAAAGGGGGAACCGTGCGACAATCTCCCACGTGTTTGCCGTTCGCCTGTCATCGAATCGACGCGCGCATCATCAATCGAACGCACGCGATCAACAACTCTGACCCGTTGATCGCCCTTGATCGCTGCCACCGACCAACAACTCCGACCCCTTGATTGCCCCTTGATCGCCGAGGACCTAGTCCATCGCGGCGCCGCTCCCGCCGAGCTGCGCCACCAGCCGCTCGCAGACGGCCCGCAACTGCGTCCGCTCCGACGGCGTGAGCTCCGCGAACGCTTCCGCGTCGTTCGCGTCGGCGTGGGCCGCGAGCACGGGGACCAGCCGCTGCCCTGCGGCGGTGAGGGAAACACGTTGGGCGCGGGCATCGGCGACATCGTCACGTACGCGCACGAGGCCTTTCGCATGGAGTCGATCGACCAGCTTCGACACCGCCCCTCGCGTGAGCCCGAGCGATGCCGCCAGGGCACTCGGCTTCACCGGCCGGCTGTCATACAGCTCGCGCAAGACGACCCATTCGGCCACCGTCACCCCTTCCCCTTCCACACGCTGGGCAA
>JBDHVK010000231.1:0-5078 GCA_039809645.1 Gemmatimonas sp. | reverse complement strand
CCTTTGGCTACGGCCACGAAGATCTGCGCATGGTCATCGAGCCCATGGCCACGACGGCCGCCGAAGTGGTGTGGAGCATGGGCGACGACGCGCCGCTCGCGGTGCTCTCCACCATGACGCCCCCGCTCTACAGCTTCTTCCGACAGCGGTTCGCGCAGGTGACCAACCCGCCGATGGACTCCCTGCGCGAAAGCATGGTGATGTCGCTGCGCATGCATCTCGGCCGCCGTGGCTCGCCGCTCGTGGAGAAGCCTGGCTACGCGCGCATGTTGCGCATCGAGCATCCGGTGCTCCTGCCGGAGGAAATGGCGAGCCTCCGCAACTTCCCGCAGTTCCCGAGTGCGACGCTCGACGCCACCTACAACGCGCGCTCGCGCTCAGAGGCGCTGGAGGCGGCCCTCGACTCCCTCTGCCGCCGCGCCGAGATGGTGGTGCGCAAGGGCGCGCGCATTCTCATCCTGAGCGATCGCAAGGTGAGCGCTGATCGCGCGCCGATCCCGATGCTCCTCGCGTTGGGCGCGGTACGCCAGCATCTCGTGCGCACGGGCCTGCGCGCCCGTGTGGGGCTCGTCGTCGAAGTGGGCGATGCGATGGAGCAGCATCACATGGCGACGCTGTTCGGCTACGGCGCCGAGGCGGTACATCCGTGGCTCGCCATGGAAACCGTCGCGACGATCTTTGCCGAAACGCACGGCCGGGCCGATGCCGATCCGGATCGGCCGGGACCGGCGGCCGCCCAGTCGCGCTATCGCTCGGCCGTCGAGAAGGGACTGCTCAAGGTGCTTGCCAAGATGGGCATCTCCACACTCTCCTCGTATTGCGGCGCGCAGACGTTCGACGCGCTCGGCCTCGGCGCCGATGTCATCGATCGCTGCTTTGCCGGCACGAGTTCGCCCATGGGCGGGCTGTCGCTGCGCGAGATCAGCGAGGATGTCCTGCAGCGCCATCGCCGCGCCTTCACGGCCGACGGCGCACCCGTCGCCACGCTGCCCGACCACGGGCGCATTCGATTCCGCAAGGAAGGCGAAGTGCACGCCTGGGCGCCGCAGACCGCGCTCACGCTGCAGCAGGCCGTGGGGAGCGCGCGCGCCTCGCGCGCCGGGAGCAATCCGGACGAGGCGTGGCGCAGCTTCGTGGACAAGATCCAGGGCGGCGCGCCGGCGAACGTGCGCGATCTGCTCGCCATCCGCCCGGCCACGCCCATCCCCATCGAGGACGTCGAGCCGATGGAGGCGATTCGCGCCCGCTTCATCTCGAGTGCGATGTCGCTCGGGGCGCTGTCGCCGGAAGCGCACGAGACGCTCACGATTGCGATGAACCGGATGCAGGCCCGCTCGAATTCCGGTGAGGGCGGCGAGGATCCCGCGTTCTATCGCGAGCAGGGTGCCGACCGGCGTGACAGCAAGATCAAGCAGATCGCGTCGGCCCGCTTTGGCGTGACCACGGAGTATCTGGTGCGTGCCGAGGAGCTCGAGATCAAGGTGGCACAGGGGGCGAAGCCCGGCGAAGGCGGCCAGTTGCCGGGCCACAAGGTGACCGAGCTCATCGCGCGCCTGCGGCACTCCACCCCTGGCGTGGGGCTCATTTCGCCACCACCGCATCACGACATCTACTCCATCGAAGACCTCGCGCAGCTGGTGCACGATCTCAAGACCGTGAACCCGCGCGCGCGCGTCGGCGTGAAGCTGGTGGCCGAGAGTGGCGTGGGGACGGTGGCGGCCGGCGTCGCGAAGGCATTTGCCGACTACGTGCTGATCGCCGGCTACAACGGCGGCACGGGCGCGAGCCCGCTCTCGAGCATCAAGCACGCCGGCTCGCCGTGGGAGCTCGGCCTCGCCGAAGCCCAGCAGGTGCTGGTGCAGAACGGCCTGCGTCACCGTGTTGAGGTGCGCGTCGACGGTGGCCTCAAGACGGGCCGCGACGTGATCATCGCGGCGCTGCTCGGGGCGGAAACGTACGGCTTCGGCACCGGCCCGTTGGTTGCGATGGGGTGCGACATGGCGCGCCAGTGCCATCTCAATACCTGCCCGACGGGCATCGCCACCCAGCGCGAGGATCTGCGCGCCAAGTTCCGCGGCACGCCGGAGCAGGTCATCGCCTATTTCTCGCGCATCGCGGAAGCTGTGCGCACCGAACTGGCGTTCATGGGCGCCCGCTCCCTGCAGGAGATCATCGGCCAGGTCGAGCGGCTGCAACGCGCCGAGCGGCCTGAATTGCCGCGCAGCACGATGCTCGACCTTTCCCTCGTACTCGGCGCGCCGCGGCGCACCGACGAGCCACGGGTGCGCACCGTGGCCCGCAACGAGCGACGCGGCCTGCAGGTACTCGACGAACGCATCCTCGAGGAGGCGTACCAGACGGTGGCGAATGGAGCGCCGTTCAGCGGGGAGTACGACATCCGCAACCATAACCTGTCGGTGGGGACACGCCTCGCCGGCGCCCTGGCCGAGCGCTTTGGCGACGCGGGGCTCCCGACGGGGACGATGCAGCTGTCGTTCAACGGCAGCGCCGGGCAGAGCTTCGGGGCGTTCGCGCTGCGCGGCATGCGTCTTACGCTCGAAGGCGAGTGCAACGACTACGTCGGCAAGGGGCTCAACGGCGCCGAGATCACGGTGCGCCCGTTTCGCAATGCGCGCTATCGCGGCGCGAGCCACCTGAACATGATCCTCGGCAACACCGTGCTCTACGGCGCCACCGATGAGCTTCTGCTCGCGGCCGGCCAGGCTGGCGATCGCTTTGCCGTGCGCAACTCCGGCGCCTGCGCGGTCGTCGAAGGCGTGGGCAATCACGCATGCGAGTACATGACGGGCGGTATCGTCACGGTGCTTGGCCGGGCCGGGCGCAACTTCGGCGCCGGCATGTCGAACGGCGTGGCCTATGTCTTCGATGAATCAGAGACGTTCGCCGGCCGTCTCAACCACGAGATGGTGCTGCTCGCCGATCTCGATCCGGAAGACACGCACCTGTTGCAGCAGCTGCTCCAACTGCACATCACGCGAACGGGCAGTGCGCGCGCCCGATGGATTCTGGAGGACTGGGAGCATCAGCACATGCGCTGGCGCAAGGTGAAGCCGCGTGGCGCGGCCGAGCATGTGACCCGCATCCGCGAAGCCTGGGCGCCGCGGATCGCTGCGCTGCTGGAAGAGGAGCTCGGCGCCGCGACGCACTGAGCGTACGGCGCCACGGCACGACGATCAGGCCGCGAGCAATGCCGCGGCCTTTTCGCGTACATAGGGGTTGTTGTCCTCGAGCAGCTCCTTGAGCAGCCCCACCGCATGGGAGCGATGGCCATTGGCGAGCGCGGCGAGCGCCGCGAGGCGCACCTGGTGATCGTCGAGGGTGCCGCTCGACTTCCGCGCGAAGGTCTCCAGTCGCGCGCGTGCCCGTGGGGTGTGCACGTGCGCGAGCGCCGCCACCATTTCGAGACGGTATTCCAGGGCGTTCTCCTCCTCGAGCGCCATCAGCACCCGCGTCGGCAGCGGATCGCTGTCGGGAGAGGCGAACACCAGTGCCAGGGCGCGGTTGCGCACCTCGATCGAGGGATCGAAGAGCACGGACTCGAGCCGCGCGAGCGCGAGCGGGCCGCCGATCTGTCCGAGCGCCACGACGGCGGCGATCCGGACGCGCTGGTCGTCGTGCCGCAGCACCTTGCCGAGTTCGGTGATCATGTCGGGGTCGCGCGATTCGCCCATCAGGCCGGCGGCATTGCGGACCACATACCAGCGGCCGTCCTGCGCGTATTCGCGGGCCACCCGACCGATGCCCTTGAGCGTCGCGGCGAGATCGTACAGGAAGCGGCGCTCCGAGGTCTCGGTCGCACCGACGAGTTGCGCGAACACGGCGCGGCCGCCGTTCGCGCCCGCTCGCTCGAGCAGCGCATGGCCGTCGTCGTAGCTGATCGCCGCGTCCATGATCTGCTCGACCACCACCTGGAGCACATCCGGCGTCGCCGCGCGCGCAAACGCGTGGTCGTTGAGCCCCTGCAACAGCTGACAGACCGTGCGCCCGTCCCCCCGAAGGAGTGCCCGGGCCAGCGTCTCATCTGGAGACTCTCCCGCAGGCGATGCCATCGGCGATGCTACCGGCGATGCTACCGGCGATGCTACCGGCGATGCTACCGGCGCGTCCACAGACCATGCCGAGGGCACTTCGTGCGCCGACGGCTGCGGCCGCACCGATGGCGCGAGCGTCGGCGACACAGTTGGCGCGGGCGTGGGCGTGACCGCGTTCATTCCGAGGGGCGTCGAGCGCGGCTTGGCGCCGTGCACCCGGAGCCGAACGTTCCAGATCGACAGCGCTTCCGCCGTTTCCACGATGCTGCCGGCGATCGCCGACGGTGTGGCGGAGAGAATGCCGGCGAGCTTGAGGAACTCCGTCTCGGTAATCGCGCTCGCGATATCGAGCGCCTCGATCCCGTGAGACTGCAGGCATTCCTGCAGCAGCCGGCACGCCCGGCCCACGCTGTCGTCCCGCTCGCTGTCGAGCGCATCGGCGCGCACCGTGACTGACCCCACGCGCGCCAGCGCGCACAAGCGTGCGACGCTGGCCAGCACATCCGTCATGGGCGCCTTGTCTCGCAGCTGCTTGATCAGCAGCCCGAGCGCAGCGGCATAAACGAGGTCGAGGGACACGGCTTCACTCCGTCCTGACGAAGGGGTGCCCCGGACAATCCGCAGGCGAATAAGGGACGAGTACGTCCCTCATTCCGTCATTCCGTCCCGCTGAACGTACGTGCGGACGCTTCGCGGCCTACAGCG
The DNA here is from genome assembly GCA_039809645.1 of Gemmatimonas sp. Lineage (GTDB taxonomy): Bacteria > Gemmatimonadota > Gemmatimonadetes > Gemmatimonadales > Gemmatimonadaceae > Gemmatimonas. The sequence continues at coordinate 321 of JBDHVK010000231.1, read as the reverse complement.
GCGCGCCGAGGTAGATGTCGGTCCGCCAGCGCTTGGCCGGGTTGAGCCCGCGGGCGAAGTCCACCCGGAGTAGTCCATCGAGGAAGCCGAATCCGAACCCGGCACCCCGCTGGCTCATCCCCTCGCCGAAGGCCTTTCGGTTGCCGGCCCAGCCCACGTCGTAGAACAGGATCGGCCGGGCAAACCCTTGCCGGGTACCGAGTTCGGCGCGGCTGAACCAGAAGGCATCACCGTTCTGCGTACCCGGAAACTGCCCGCGCACCGTACGAAGGCCACCAAGGTACCAGTTGCGCTGAATCGGCAGGCGGCCGGCCGAACTTC
>JBDHVK010000230.1:0-5095 GCA_039809645.1 Gemmatimonas sp. | reverse complement strand
TCCTTGCCACGGCTGACGGGTAATTCAGAGCCATGACCCCCACGTCGCGTCCTGACCTCGCCACGCTTCGCGCCGCGCTCGACGCGGCGCGTGTCGTCTTTGGGGCCTACGAGCGAACCCCGGTGCCCGATTGCTGGCGGGCGGCGCAGGCGCTGCTGCAGCAGGTGCTGCAACGCCCCGAGCTCACCGGGCAGGCGCTGGTCGGCGAAGCGAGACGGCTCCAGGTGCTCTCGCTTCCCGATGCCCACGCGCTCGTGGCCCTGACCGCGCTCGCCGATCGCAGCAGCGGTCCGGCAACGACCGAAGCCGAGCGTATCCAGGTGCGCGAGGCCTGGATGGCGCTGCAGCACGCCGTGCCACCGGAGGTGTTTGACGCGGCGTCGACGCCGTTGTCGTCGTACGCGCCGCCCGCGGCGCCCGCCGGCACGCCAGGCGGCGCATCGCCGTCGGCGCCTTCGGCGCCAGCATCGCCGCCACCGTCCCCGTCATTCACGCCGCCCCCGCGAGCGGCGGCCGCAACGCCCATCGACGTTCCTGAACTGGTGCCGCCGCCGCGCGCCCGTCGTCCGAGATGGCCGCTCGTGCTCGTGAGCGTCCTGGTCCTGGCCAGCATCGGCACCGGGGCCTGGTGGTTCATGCGAGGGCGCTTCGAGCGCCGCTACGCCGACGGCGTCGCCGCCTACACGCGCGGGGCTCGCGAAGTGGCGCGCGATGCGTTCGTGCAACTGGCCCAGCAGCGCCCGGACGATGCCCGGCCCCTCATCTACCTGGGGCGCATGTCGCGCGAAGACGGCGATCTGGCGCGCGCACGGCGTTTGCTCACCGCGGCCGTACGCATCGCGCCCTCGAGCGCGGTCGCGCAGCGGGAGCTTGCCGCCGCGATGCTCGCCGATGGCCAACCGGAGATCGCACGGCGGTTCTATGTGCACGCGCTGGAACTCGATCCCACCGATCGGGTCGCGCAGGGATTTCTGGGGTGCGCGCTCTATCGCCTCCAGCGCTATGATGAAGCGCAACGCTGGGCGACGCGCGCCGGGGCCGGTGACTGGCAGCGCTGCATCGGCCCCATGCCGGCCGCGCCCGCGGCGTTCCCTCCTGCTCCCATCCGATGACCGGTTTGTCCACGCGGCCGAGCGACGCGCTCGCGCTGCATCATGATACCGTTCGGGAAGTCTTGCCCAACGGGCTCACGCTGCTTGTCCGCCGCGATACGTCCGCCCCCGTCGTCGCGATCGTCACGCACGTCAAGGCCGGCTACTTCGACGAAACCGATGATCTCGTCGGCATCGCGCACGTCCTCGAGCACATGTACTTCAAGGGGACGCCCACCCGCGGGGTGGGGCAGATCGCGCGTGAAACGAAGGCCAACGGCGGCTATCTCAACGCGCACACGATCTACGATCACACCAGCTACTACACGGTGCTGCCAAGCGCCTCGTTCGTGGCCGGGCTCGAGATCCAGTTCGATGCGTACGCGCGCTCCGTGATCGACGGCGAGGAGCTCGCGCGCGAGCTCGAGGTCATCATCCAGGAGGCCAGGCGCAAAAAGGACACGGCGTATGCGGTGGCCATCGAAACGCTCTACGCCGTGATGCACGACCGGCATCGCATCCGCCGCTGGCGCATCGGGGAGGAAGCCGGGCTGCGCACCTTCACGCGTGAGCACCTGCTCCACTTCTACCGCCACTGGTATCGCCCCGACAACACGGTGCTCGCGATCGTCGGCGATGTACAGATCGACGATGTCCGGCGCGAGGTCCTCGCCCGCTACGGTGCGCTCGAGGCGGGTCATCCGGCGCGCGATCGCGGCCCGCAGGAGACGCAGGCACCCGGGGTGCGTTTCCGGGATTGGAGCGGCGACATCGCGCAGCAGCATCTCGCCTTCGGTTGGCGCGTGCCACCCCTCACGCACGACGACGCCCCCGCCCTCGATCTGGCGGGCGTCGCGCTGGGCAGTGGACGTGCCTCGCGCTTGTATCGCGCCGTCCGGGAGCAACAGCTCGCGTCGGCCGTCACGGCGTGGAACTACACGGCCGGTGATGTCGGGGTGTTCGTGGCCCATATCGAGGCGGCGGCGGACACCGCGAAGACCGCCGCGGCGGCCGCGTGGCGCGAGGTGCAGGCGGCGCGCGTGGACGGGCTGCGCGCCAGCGAGCTGACCCGCGCGCAACGCATCGTCGAAGCGCGCTGGTTGCGACGGCTCGAAAGCATGGACGGCCAGGCGCAGTATCTCGCCAGCTGGGAGGCCGAGGGAGGGCTCGACGTCGGCGCCCAGTATTACGACGCCCTGGTGACGCTGGGCGCCGACCGCGTGCAGGCGGCGATGCAGGCGCATCTCGATCCGTCGCAGGTCACCGTGGTGTCGTATCGTCCGGAAGGCGCCGCGCCCCTCGCATCCGGTGTCGATGAGGTGCAAGCGCTGCTCGCGGCGGTTCCCGCCGGCAGCGCGGTGATGGCCCCACCGGCGATGCTCACACCGGTCGACACGGCCACGGTCACCAACGGTGCCGGCGCGACATCGGCGGCGCTGCATCTGCGCGCGGCGGGCACCGTCGATCACGGCGTCCACGTCTATCGCACGGCGCAGGACGTGCCGGTGCTCGTGATGCCGCGCCCGGGATCACCGCTCGTGAACATCGGCGTGATTCAGCGCGGCGGCGCGGCCGTGGACGAGGCGCATCACGAGGGCCTCGCACGCCTCACCGCGCAAGCCATGCTCAAGGGCACGCGCACCCGGACCGGCGCGCAACTCGCCGAGGCGAGTGAGGAGCTGGGCGGATCGATCGGCGTGAGTGTTGGTCTGGAATCGCTGGGCTGGTCGCTCTCGGTCCCGGTACGACATCTCACGGCGGCCACCGCGCTGCTTGCCGACGTCGTGCAGGAGCCGGTGCTGCACGAGGACGCCGTGACGACCGAGCGTACCCTCGCACTGGCCGAGCTCAAGCGGGCACGCGACGACATGCACCGGTGGCCGATGCGGCTGGCGAGTCTGGCCGCCTACGGCGATCACCCGTATGCACGCTCCACCATCGGCAACGATGCGTCGCTGCCGATGCTCGATGCCACGGCCGTCCGCCACTTCCACGAGCGACACATCCGTCGCAGTGCGTCGGTCATTGCGGTGGTCGGGGATGTCCCGCCGGATGATGTGGCCGTCCTGATCGACCGCCTCTTTGGCGGACTCGCCTGGCACGAGGGGTATGCGTTGCCCGACGCCGTGTGGCCCAGCGAGGCCCGTCAGCTGCACGAGTCGCGCGCGAAGCAGCAGACGGCGCTCGCGATGCTGTTTCCGGGGCCGTCGCGGGGCGAGAAGGATCGCCATGCCACGCGGGTGCTGTCGGCGATTGCGAGCGGTCTTGGCGGACGATTCTTCGAGCAACTGCGCGACAAGCAGTCGCTCGCCTACACGGTCAGTGCGTTTCCCGTGGAACGGCGCGCCGGCGGCGCGTTCGGCGCGTACATCGCCACGTCGCCGTCGCGGGAGGACGAAGCGCGCGCCGGATTGCTCGGTGAGTTTGCGCGCTTCCATGACGCGCCGCCCACCGCCGAGGAGGTCGAGCGCGCGCAGCGCTATCTCATCGGCTCGCACGCCATCGCGCAGCAATCCGGCGGGACGGTGCTCGGCGAACTCGTCGACGCGTGGCTCTTTGGCGAGGGGTTGCACGAAGTCGCGGAGGTGCCGGCGCGACTTGCCGCGGTGACGACAGCCGACGTGCACGCCGTGGCGCAGCGGTACTTCGATCCGTCGCGGGTCTGCGAAGGAGTGGTGCGCGGGACTGGCTGACCGGCGGCGGCCACCGGCCGCTCAGTCGGTGGCGCGCACCTCCTTCATGCGGCGCGCGGCGGTGCCGATGGCCGCCAGCGCCGCACGCGCCCGACCGTTCGAGGCGCGCAAGCCCAGCCAGCCGTCGTAGTCGGCGGGTTCGCCCACGATGGCGGCGCCAATCCATGGCCGGCGCGAGCCCCAGGCGAGGGCATGACGAATGGCCGCCACCTGCGCCGCGTCGCCATGCGCGCGCGGGAGGCCGCCAACGTTCACCATCCAATGCGGCATCGTCGGCAGATTGCGCGCTGCTGCGGCGTCGTGCCATCGCTCGAACGCGCGCAGTCGTGCGTCCACTGCCGGCAGCCCGGAGAACGACGGAAAGCTTACGACGCCCACGAGCTCCACACCGCTGCCGGGGCGCCGTGCCCAGGCGTAGGTCGCGCTGTCGGCGGCATCGAGATGCGCCGCCGCCCACCCGAGCACCGTGCGCGGGCGCACGCGCTGCACGGTGGCGCTGCTCCGGCGAAGCAGCAGCTGCCACCAGTAGGTGGAGGGCACTGTGCTGCCGATCCAGCTGGGCACCGGATCGGGCAGTGCCGGAAAGAAGACATCCGGTTCGAGTCGCTGCAGCACGCGTTCGATGGCGAGCTGTCGATCCGGATCGTCCGCGACCGGCGGCATCCGATCGAGACGCAGCGCCACCGCGATCTGCACCGAGTCGTCGCGCAACGGCGCGAGCACGCGCGCGAGTGAGTCGAGGGCGCCACTCCGGGTACCGTCGTCATCGAGCACGAGCAGCACGACATCGGGCGCAAAGGCGTCGACCAGGACGGCATCATTGCGCACCGCGCGCGCGGGGGGCACACCGTCGAGTGCGGGGTACAGGCGCACCCCGAGCACGAAGTCGCCCGACGGGCGCGCCTGCATCGGTTCGGCGTACGCGCGCTCGTAGCTGCGCACGGCGGCCACACCACGCGGCCATTCGAGGCTGAGCAGCGTGGTCAGTGCCGTGGCGGCGAGTACCAGCACCGCGCGCACCGCGCCGGAGAGCCGCCAGCGCGCCGGATACGACGGGGCCACCATCGGTACCAGCGCGGTGAGCGGAGAGACCAGGGCGGCGCGGCCCACACCGATGCCCACCACCGCGTCGCGCGCCGAGAGAAGGGCCTGCAGGAAGAGCGGTGCCGACCCCCGCTGTGTCACCAGGTAGTCGCCCACCGCGATCGCCGCGAGCAGCAGGTCGTAGAGCAGGATCGGCAGCCCGACGAGGAGCGAGACGAGGCGCCCGCCCACGGCGTAGAGCACCTGCAGCGCAAAGGCGATCGTGAC
>JBDHVK010000229.1:0-5132 GCA_039809645.1 Gemmatimonas sp. | reverse complement strand
TCGTGGGGCAGACTTCGAGCGGAATCTGCCGGTCGATCACATACTGCTGCAGCGCGACGTCTTCCTGCAGCCGTGTACCGTGGCCAATCCGATCGGCCGCACAGCGATGCACCGCTTCGGCAATGCTCGGCGCGCCGTCGCCTTCGCCGGCGTGCACCGTCACGGCCAGATTGTTCGCGCGGGCGAAGTCGAAGGCCAGGGCGTGCACGTGCGCGGGGTTGCCGAACTCGCCGCCCGCCAGATCGAACGCCACCACTCCGCGATCCTTCCACGCGGCCGCGAGCTCCGCCATCTCCATCGCGTGCGGCCAGGGAAAGCTGCGCAACGCGCACACGATCATGCGCGCCACCGTGCCCGTTTCCTTCTCGCCGCGGGCAAGCCCCTTGGCCGTGGCGGCCATGACGTCGTCGAGATGCAGCCCCTCGCGGGTGTTGAGCGCGGGACAGAAGCGCGCCTCGATGTAGCGCACGCCGTCGAGTGCCGCGTCGAGCACGAACTCGTGGGCGATCCGCTCGATCTCGGCCGCAGTCTGCATCACGGCAAGCGTGCGTTCGAATCGGGCCAGGTACTCCTCGAGATTGTGCGCATCATCCACGCGCATCCAATCGGCGAGATCCTCCGCCGTATGCGCCGGCAGCACGATGCCGCGGGCGACACTCAGTTCGTGCAACGTGTTCGGCCGCAGCGATCCATCGAGATGACAGTGGAGCTCCGCCTTGGGGAGCCGCTGCAGGACCTCCACGAAGGCCGGCGACAGCGTACTCATGCCACGCTCTCGTCGGCCTCGCTGAGCGCCGCCCGAGCGGACACCACGCGATAGATCGCTCCATTGACCAGCGGCTCCCCTGCCTCGACGGGCAGCCCGCGGCTGTCGGTCAGGCGACGGCTTCCCGCCTCGATGGCCGTCGCCTCGTCGGGGAGTAGCGCGCGCACGGCGTCGAGCGCCGTCGCGCCGACGGGGACACTCACCCCGCGCTCATTCACGAAGACGCGGACAGTCGCGTCGGACATCAGAAACCTCCAGAAGGTGTTCGCCGGTCCACCGGCGGCTTGGACGGCGGCTTGGGCGCGCTCGGTGCGCTGCCACTCGCCTCCGCACTGCGGCCGCGCTGCTGCTCCTCATACGCCATCGCGCGCGCGGCCGCCGGTTCGAGCGTCCAATTGCGATGCGCGTACTGCGCCGGATCCAACGCGCCGGCCTTCTGCACCTCGTCGATGATCAGCTGACGGATATCGACGTCCTTCTGAAAGACCACCGGCGCGCCGGCGAGCATCGTGTAGCCCCCGCCCCCGCCCTGCCGATAGTTGTTGAGCGCCATCGTGAACGAGTCCTGCGGGGCCACGGGCTTCCCGCGGTACTCCAATCGCGTGATGCGGTTCCCCACCGGACGCGACACGTCGATGGTGTAGTCGGCGCCGGATACGACGTCGAAGTTGAACCCGGGGACCTGCGGGTCGATGAGACCACCGGCCGGTGCGCGACCATCGGCGCCCAGCGTGCGATAGTAGCGCGCCGAGTGCTCCAGGAAGAGCCGCAGCTGCGCACCGGAAATGCGCACGGCGCGCAGCGTGTTGTCGTAGGGATAGAGCTTGGAGAGCGCCGCCTGCGTGATGTTGCCGGGCTCGAGCCCGGCGTCCAGCGCAAAGGCCGCGGTCGCTGCGAGGTCGGCGCCGGTCGCCCGACGCATGACTTCGTTGACCAGATCGGTGATCGGCATGTCGGCCACCCGCGCGCTGTCGGCCCGCCAGGGTACGCTGGTGCGGCCTACCGGCTGGTTGACCCACGCGAGCGTCTTGTTGTGCGTGCCATTCGACGCTGCCACCACCATGGGCGACTCCGCGTGCCCGGCCACCTTCACACTTTGCCCCCGGTGCCCGACCACCTTCCAGTGCCGGCGCTCCTTGCGCAGCGTGAGCGTTCCCAGGGCCACACTCGCGGCCCAGTTGCGCGGCTGCATCACCAGCGCGCCGTTGATCACCGTGTCGACCATCTCCTTGTGCGAGTGGCCGTACACCACCACATCGATGCCCGGGATCTCGCGTGGCACCCGCGCCGCCACGTTTTCGGAGGGCAGCCCCGTGCTGAGCGTGTCGTACGACGCCGGTTCGTTGAGTCCGGAGTGGAGCAGCACGATCACCACATCGGCCTTCTTCCGCGCCTGTTCCACGGCACGCTTCACCGCCGGCATGATGTCCGTCACGGTGAGCTCGGCGCTGCGCAGATTGTCGCGGTCCCACACATTCGAGCCGGGCGTGGTTGCCCCGATGATCGCAACGCGAATGGTCTGCTTGCCGATCTTGCGCTGCGTCAGCATCCACGGCGCGACGAACGGCGCGCCGCGTCCCGTCTCGATGTTGGCGGCGAGAAACGGAAAGCGGGCATCGTTCATCGCCTTGCGGAGGAACGGCACGCCATAGTTGAACTCGTGATTGCCGAGCACGGCCGCGTCGTAGCGCATGACATTCATCGCCGCGATGACCGGATGCGCCACCGGCGGTGCGACCTTGGCCGCCACGAACGTCAGCGGATTGCCCTGCAGGATGTCGCCGCCTTCCACCAGCAGCACCGCACCGGGGTTTGCCGCGCGGACCGAATCCACGATGGTGGCCGCCCCCGCGAGGGTGCGGCTCGGATCCGCGGCATTGGCATAGTAGTCCCACGCCCGGATGCGCCCGTGCACATCCGTGGTGGCGGCGACCACCAGCGAAACCTGCTGCTGCGCGCCCGCGCCCGCGGGGAGCAGCAGCCCGAGGCCGAGCGGCAGCGCGGCCGAGACCAGCATTCTCGACACCCACCGGCGTGAGCTACCGGGATGGGGGCATGACATCCGTTCCATAGGGGAATGCTAGTCGTCCCCGGCAGGGCTGTGGAGGGGTTGCCGGGGTGGACCCCGCCCACAAGCGGGGTTTCCCGGCTTGCCCGCCCCCCCAGCCCCCGCGAACTTTGCGCGGTCGCGGCGGTCCAGTGTGGGATCTTCCGCCGATACCGATCCGTTACCCGTTCGTAACGGGCTGGACATGACCCCTTTGCACGTTCCTCACCGTGTTGCAATCACTCCGGAACCTCCGCTCATGAAACCGCTCATCATCGGCATCGCGGGCGGAACCGGTTCAGGCAAGTCCACCGTGGCTCGCAAGGTCGCCGAAGCGCTCCCCGAGGCCTCGGTCGCGTTTCTCGAGATGGACGCGTACTACCGCGATTTCCGGCATCTCACGCTGCAGCAGCTGCATCAGGTCAACTGGGATCATCCCGATGCGTTCGACGTGGAGTTGCTGGTGACGCACCTCGAGGGACTCTCGCGGGGCGAGCCGGTGGAGATGCCCGTCTACGAGTTCGCGACCCATTCCCGCGGCGAGCGCACCCGTCGCATCGAGCCGGCCACTGTGGTGGTCATCGATGGCATCCTGTTGCTCGCCGACGCCAACGTGCGCGCCCTCTGCGATGTGAAAGTGTTCGTCGACGCCGACGCCGATATCCGACTCATTCGTCGCATCCGGCGCGACACCGCCGTCCGCGGGCGCACGCTCGAATCGGTGCTCGATCAGTACCTGACCACGGTGCAACCCATGCACCTGCAGTTCGTCGAACCCAGCAAGCGCTACGCGGACGTGATCGTGCCGCGCGGCGGCAGCAACACGGTGGCCATCGAGATGATCGTGGCCAAGATCCATCGTCGGCTGTACCAGCGCGCGCTGGCGCCCACGCCGTCGGGCGTCGCGGCGCAACCGGCGCTCGGATAGCGCCCTTTCCCTCGACCGCTTCGCATGACCGCCCCTCCGCCGACCGCCGAACGCATTCTCGTCGTCGATGACGAACCTGAGATCGTCGCGCTCGTGGCGCATCATCTCAAGAAGTCGGGCTATTCCGTGGCCATTGCGGCCTCGGGGCCGGACGCCCTGGCCATCGCGCAGCGCGAACGACCGGCGCTGGTCGTGCTCGACCTGATGCTGCCGGGGATGTCGGGCTTCGATGTGCTGGAGGCGCTACGCCGTGAGGAGTCGACGCGAGACGTGGCGGTGCTGATGCTCACCGCCCGACGCGAGGAACCCGATCGCATTCGCGGCCTGTCGCTCGGCGCCGACGATTATCTGACCAAGCCGTTCTCGCCGGCCGAGCTCGTGCTTCGCATTCAGGCGATCCTGCGCCGCACGGGATCCACCTCCGCCCCCCTCAGCGCCGATGTGCTCGCGATCGGCCCCCTGCAGATCGATCGCGGTGCCATGGCGGTTCGGGTGGACGGTGCCGACGTCGAACTGACGCCCACGGAGTTCAAATTGCTGCTCACGCTGGCCGAGCGGCGCGGACGGGTTCAGGGGCGCGGTCACCTGCTCGAGACGGTGTGGGAGGCTGCACCCGACATCCAGACACGGACCGTGGATATGCATGTGCAGCGGTTGCGGACCAAGCTCGGGGTCGCGGGAGAGCTCATCGAAACGGTGCGCGGGTTCGGTTATCGGCTGCGCGCCGGCGCACCGCGTGGCTTGTAACCAGTCGTTCGCGCCGGAGGTCCGCGCCCGATGCGGCTGACACAGCGCATCGTACTCAACAGCGTGGTGGTGGCCACGCTGCTCATGGCCATCGTCCTGGTGGCCGTCGAGCGCCGCGTCACCGAGCGCGTGCGGAGTGAGGAGCCCGTCGCGGCCCAATCGACCGACGAGTTGCTGGCGGCGATCCGCCGGGACATCGTGCTCGCCGGGGGCGCCGCCATTCTGGTGGGCGCCGTTCTCGCGCAGCTGCTTGCACGCCCGGTCGCGCGGCCCATCGAGGAACTGCGGGATGTCGCGCGGGGCATCGCCGCCGGCGATCTGACGCAACGCCCCTCCCTCGCGATCGGCGGCGGCGAGATGGGCGACCTCGCCGACGCGCTGCGTCGGCTGGCGGAGCAGCTCGACGCCCGCTTGCAGGCGCTCCACGCCGAAGAGTCGTTGCTCGTCGCGCTGACGGAGTCGCTCAACGAAGGCGTGATTGCGGTCGATGCGCGCCAACGGGTGGTGCGCATCAACGATACCGCCCGCACGCAACTCCGCTTGCAGGAGCCGGTTCCCTTCCCCGCCGACTACCTGCCGCGCGATCGAACGCTCCGCGAGGCGCTGGGCGCGGTGCTCGCCGGTGAGGAGGCGTATCCCGCGGA
>JBDHVK010000228.1:0-5137 GCA_039809645.1 Gemmatimonas sp. | reverse complement strand
TCGCCTAGCGCACGACGCGCACCAAGAAAGCGGGCTGGAGGGGCGAGCGGTGCGGGCGCCGGCGGCGGAACCTGGGGGGCCGCAGCACCGTCATCGGCTGGAGCGTCCCCGCCTTCCGCCCCATTGCCAGACGCCTCTCCCGTGGGCGGGTCCGGGGTCCAGGGTGGCACCATCGAGACGCCGCTGCCCGGGCCTCCACTAGATTGTGACGTTCCCATTTTCCCTCTGCCTCTTGATCGCCGCCTTAACCGGTCTGGACACCTGCCCCCGATCCCAGTTGTCGAAGACCCCCTTCGACCATGGCTGGTCCCCGATCTTCGGTACGATATTCGCCTGGATCTGCGCGGCCGGACGCTCGCCCAAGAAGGCGGCAAGCCTCGCACCCTGCGGCGGGTCGGCGTCGGCCACGACAAGGCAGGCTTCCAGAACTGCTGGTACGCCCCATTCCTGCTCCTGCCGCGCACGATCCAGAAGCCGGTCCATGATCACGGTGGTTTCGGTCCGAGGCACCCGCAGAAGTCGGTCTTTCAGACTCGATGCCATCTCCGGATGTTGCAAGAGCGCCGTCAAAAGCTCGGCTGCCTCCGAGGAAAGGCGGTCCTCGGGCGTGATCAGCGGCGCATGTTCACGGCTCACATACAGGGCTCCCCGCAGGTCCGTGTCAGCGAGTGTCGGCGGCAGCGTCAGCCACTCCGCGAAAAAGGGCTCATCAAAAGGTGCTGCCAGAGCTTGTTCCTGCCCCGCGATCGCCTTCTCTTCCCATTCGGCGAGGAAGACAGGCTTGCCGGTGTCGCTTGCGCTCACCTGTGCCATCAATTCGGCAAATGCCTTCGCGTTGCCGAGCCGCTCGAACAACAGCAGCTTGGCCAAGACCGCCTCATCGACGCCGACGCCCTGCGCGTTGGAGATCGTCATGCGGATAGCAAGCGCATTGAGGAATCGTTTGATCAGGCGTGGATTGCCCAGAATGCCCGACGCTGTCGTCATGAGCGGGGCCAAGCGGTCCGCAGTATCGAAGCGGCCGATCAACTCGGCAGGCAAGGAACCGTGTAGCGACTGCACAAACGCGCGGTCGACGCGCTTGCCTGCCCAAGTCTGTCGTAATTGGGCGACAACTCCGCTACGGATCTTCTCCTTTACATCATCCGCAAGGTCGCTGTTCTCGACGAACAAGAGCATCATGTAGGCGCGCACTTCCTGGGTGCCCAAGGGCGGCACACGGATTGGCACCTGAATCAGCTTGTCGAAGTAGTTTGTGACGAGAAGATCATCGGGGACACCCTCAAAGTGCCGTCGAACGGCATGTTTGATCATGTCATTGTCGGCGGCGATCACGAAGGCGGTGTTCTTCAGGAACAGGAACAGCCGGATCGCCTCAAGCGTCGAGATCGTCGTTTCGGGCAGGCATCGATCGAGATCGTCGATCAGCACCACCAGCGTGACGCCGAGTTCCTCAAGCGTTTCCTCGAAGTTGTCCCGGAGCGCCTGAATTTCCTTGGGCGGCGATGTTTCCTCCTTTGGATTAAGCAATCCGCTCGCCGTCTCGGCGACCTCACCTGCCTTGCCCTTCGCCTCCTCGATCAGTTCGCCATCGATGCCGCCTGACAAGAAGCGCTTGCCCAACCCCCATACCTCGCCGAGCAATCCGGTGGGCGCCAGGCCGAGCGACATCGCCGCCGCCGAGCCTGCAACAAGCTTGGCGACCCGCAGCCAGCTCACGCGCTTTACCAGTGCCTTGGCCTTATCGACCGCTTTACCACGCGCCTTGGCCTCGTGCTCAAGCTTGGTTGCGATCACATCCATGAGCGCGGCGCGCGCATCGTCGTAGCCCTGATAAAGCCAGGCATTGAACTCGACGAACACAAATTCCCGCTCGCCTTCCTTGCGGGGCCGCGCAGCCAGCGACGCCTGAGTGAGCTTGATCAGCGAGGATTTACCGATGCCCCAAGCCCCGGACACACCAATAGAGATCGGCCGTCCTCGCGCCTGAACGATGATCTCCGCCACCGTGTCTGCTACGCCCGAGAAATTCAGGAAGTCCCGTTCAGTCTCATTGTCGGGCCACATCGGTTCAGGTTAATCCTCTGCTCGCGCCGAATCGCGCAACTATTTTGTCCGTTTACTTAAAGTTAGACAGGAATTGCTTCCAAAGCGAGCGTTGCTGACTTGGCCCCCAGGTTTTGTCCAATGCCTGCTACACTCGCTCGGAGAACCGTTCATAGGCCGTAATCCTGGAAGGTTTCAGGTCAACGTCGCGCTGATAGATTTCCTTCTTCAGAAAGGCCAGTTCTGCTTCTCTCTGTTCATCCGCAACATCGATGTACCAGGCACGGGGGGGGCCGTTCTCCTCTCCGTTCCAACGATACCCCCGCGACTTGAGCTGATCCTTGAACTCGAAGGGCGAGCCTTCGGCCCAGATACGCCATGTCGGCAGGCGAGCACGCGCGAGCAGGTGGGCAAGTGCGTTGACGCCGGACTTCGGAAGTGCGCGCGACAGCACCTCCACCGCCGCCAAACAGTCATTCGCTGCTCGATGCCGATCATAGAAGAAACCGCAACCCACTGCGAGATATGCGAGCTTGGTGCCCTCGAACCCCTCCGCAGCCCAGTCGATCTCCGACATCGAGCAGGCCCAGGGCTTGAACGAAAACAATGGGCAGAAGCGCTCAAGAAACCTGCGATCAAAAGCAGCGTTGTGGGCTATGACGACAGCGGCGGAAAGCGCGAATTGCGTAACCTCCTCCTGATCGATCCTTTGGCCAGCCACCATCGCATCGGTTATACCTGTCAGCGTGGTTATCGTGGGCGGTATGGGGGCCACTGGCTCTCGAAGTCGATCAAAAGGTTCCCCGACATCTACGATGATGCCATCGAGAGAATACCGGAATGGCACCATGGCAAGCTCGATGATCTCGTCCTTCGACGGATCGAGACCAGTCGTTTCCACGTCCACGAACAGCCCGAGGCGGGTATCCTGTTCGGGAATCGCCGTCACCGGCGCCCGTGGCTGCAGGCGACGGAGAACACGGTAGTCCTGGCTTGCCTCCAGGAGAGCTGCCGCCGCCTCCAGCGCTGCTGCATCAGGCTGGCCCATCATGCTGTGGCCGTATCGGGGGGGCCGGCTGGAGCGGACGGCGCGATCCTGACCAGGGCCGCCCGGCCCTCCTCGTGGAACCAGAGTTCCCCGATTTTTGCGTCATCGCTTTTCGGAAGCGGTTTTGCCTCCCTTACCTTGAAGGTGGTCGGGAGGTTCACCGATGTCCCGAAGACGAGCGCGTGCTGCTTCGGCAACGACGGCAAACGCTTCAGAACCGCTTCGGAAATGAATGGCGTCATCTGCCGGATCTGCGAAAGGTCATCCGGGTTCTGTATGCGATGGATAACGAAGTTCGAGCATTGCGAGAGCACGGTTTTCGAGAGTTCGCTTGGTCTCTGCGAGGCGACCAACAGGAAAAGCCCGTATTTTCGTCCCTCTTTGGCGATGCGTTCATAGATCTTGCTGGCATCGATTGCATATCGGGAGGTTGCTTCGGAAATATATCGGTGCGCCTCTTCGAGAAGCAGATGCACTGGAAAGCGATTCCGCGGATCGGCTTGCCGCAGCAATCTGAACGCCATCCGCGCGAGCACGGATGCCACCAGCTCGACGACTTCATCCTCGACCGCATTCATATCGACGATGATGATCTGATCCCGCTTGAGCCAGTTCGTTCCATTGCGCTCAAGGCCCAGGAGTTTTTCCAGAAACCTGTCGCGGGACAGTTCGACCTGTCCGCCCGCGGCATTGTGGCGAAGAAATTCGTATTCGGGTCGCTCCTCCAGGGATTTGAAGCGCGTCAGCATCTGCGAGCAATAGTCTCGAATCTGCCTGTTCCCGTGTGCCTCCTCGTAAAGTATCGCCAGGTCGAGCGCCTCGCCCAATGCCGCAAAGTCGAACGGCAGATTGGAATAGGCTGGCAGCTTCAGCCCGTCTATAATGAACCCGCCACCGCTTGCGTCACCGAGCAGGTATTTCGTCAGACCATCTGGATCGGCCATCTGACCGTAGTTGATCTTTATGTATGGCTTGATCTTCGCCGTGCCGATCTCGGCGGTGTTGAACCGCTGTAGCAGGCCGACCATTCGATCATGCTTCGAAGGACTACCAGTATCGTCGCGGAGAATCTGGCTCAGGCAGGTAGCAAGAATGTGGTTCTTTATGCCCTTCAGCTCAACGCTTGCCCCCGCAGAAAAGAGCGTTGCCAAGCCGAGTGCCATCCGCAGGATCGGAAGTTGGGTTCGTTCGCTGGCCTGAAGCAGCAGTTCCCATTCGGATTGCTCCAGGAACCAATGCGGAAGGCGGAATTTGCCGTCGGCTGCCGTCCCATCCAGCACGACATGGGCGACGCCAATGCCATTCTCCTTGGCGAGCGGCATCAGTGCATTGGCATATTCGCCGTTCACGTCGAATACCACGAAAGTCGCCCCTCGGGCGTGGAACTCATCCGCCTTGTCGAACAATGACTGGAGCACGGAGGCCACGGTGCAGGACTTGCCGCTGCCCGTATTCCCAAGCACAGCGGTATGGCCGCCGAAAAAGTCGTCGATCCGGACTTTGACGTCGTAGCCCTCGAACACCACCGAGCGGCCGATCGACAGGGCACGAAAGCGCGTCGCATCTTCAGGCACCGGCACGGTGCCATCGAGGCCCCTAGCAGGCTCGCTCGGCTTGTCGGTCTCGAATACGCGATCAAGCTCCGTATCGAGAGCATAGAGCGCGTCAGCGTAGAGCGACGGAAAGACGGAGACGCCGAAGCGGAACTTCGCGTTGCGGTCTTGTGGCAACATCCCGACCGGCACGACGTCGAGATACTTCGCGGACGCCGCCTTGTCCAACTCCCCCTCACCTCGCCCGGCACCGGCGATGTCCCGCTCCCGCAGGCCCACGACTTCGACCACGACATATTCCGTCTGAACCGGAATCATCAGGAACGAGCCGAGGCGGGCAACGTAGTGGACATCATCGAAACCGACGACCGTGAAATTGTCGGTGCCGGCGTGCATCTCGACGACGAAGCGATCGGCCGCGACCGAGACCACCTTGCCAATCGCGCGTTTGCGATCGTCGTGGCTCATGCCTCACCATCCTTAGTCTCGC
>JBDHVK010000227.1:0-5165 GCA_039809645.1 Gemmatimonas sp. | reverse complement strand
GCCGCGGTCGTGAGCACGGTGTCTTCGAGTTCGTCCTGGAGCACGTCGAGGACAGCGTTCACCTCGTCGACCCGCTGCGCCGTTGTTTCCGCGGCGTCCAGCAGTTGGTCCGAAACCGCGCTCACCCCATCGCTCAGCCGATCGACGTCGCGGCGCACCGTCTGCACCATAGCGCGGGCGTCGCTCACCATCGCGTTGGCCTGCGTCAGCATCGGCTTGGCGTCGGCGGCGAGCCGGTCCGCCGTGTCGGTCAGGCGCCGGATGCCCGCGCGCATCGCGGTGAAGAGCAGGATGAGGGCAATCATCGCTGCCACCGCCAGCAAAAGCACGATCAGCTGCAGGATGCCGTTGGTCCACTCGAGCAAGCCACGCTCGGGGATCGTCCGGGCAATGATCGTGTCCGGGCGGGTCGCCGCCTGCAACAGGTGCAGTACCAGAGGACTCGCGAAGGCCATGTGGGGTGATCTAAGGGTTCGTCAGGCTCGTGTCCATGCCGGTGGGCAGCTAAGCTTCGTGGCCTGATCGTATCTTCACTCAGCCCGCATCGCATGTCCGCCGTTCAGTTCGTCGTCGAGGGAGGCCAGCGCCTGCACGGATCGATCCGTCCGGCCGGCAACAAGAATGCCGCGCTCCCCATTGTGGCCGCCGCCCTGCTCACCGACCAGCCGGTGCAGTTGCGGAATGTGCCGCGCATTCGGGACATCGAGACGCTCGTCGAGCTCGTGCGCACGACGGGCGCCTCCTGTGAGTGGACGGGGACCAATGAGCTCCGCATTCATGCGCAGGATGTGAAGGCCGCCGATCTCGATCCGACAATGTGTGCCCGCATTCGCGCTTCCATTCTGCTCGCTGCGCCGCTGCTCGCGCGCTGCGGTACGGTCACGTTGTCGCCGCCGGGCGGTGACGTCATTGGCCGGCGGCGTCTCGATACGCACTTCCATGTCCTTCAAGCCATGGGCGCGACGTACGAGCTGGGCGAACGGTTCCGCTTCGACGCGCGGCGGCTCACCGGCGCCGATGTATTTCTCGATGAGCCCAGCGTCACCGCCACGGAGAACGCCCTGATGGCGGCGGTGGCCGCCACGGGACGCACCGTGCTGCGCAACGCCGCCAGTGAGCCGCACGTGCAGGATCTGGCCAACTTCCTCGTCGCGCTGGGCGCGCGCATCGAGGGGATCGGGTCGAACGTCTACACGATCGAGGGGGGACTGCCGCTCGGCGGCGCCACCCACGAGATCGGCCCGGACCACATCGAGGTCGGGTCGTTCATTGGCCTCGCCGCGGTGACGCGATCGGCACTCAGGATCGAACGCGCTGGCGTGGAGCACCTGCGCAGTACGCTCATGGGCTTCGAACGGCTTGGCATCAGCTGCGAAGTCGAAGGCGACGATCTTGTGATTCCGGCCGAGCAGTCGCGCCTCATTCAGAGCGACCTCGGCGGGCATGTCCCCAAGCTCGAGGATCAGCCCTGGCCGGCATTCCCCGCCGACGTCATGTCCATCGCGATCGTCACCGCGACGCAGTGCGAGGGGATGATCCTCTTCTTCGAAAAGATGTTCGAGTCGCGGCTCTACTTTACCGACAAGCTGGTGGGAATGGGCGCACGCATCGTATTGTGCGACCCGCATCGCGCCATCGTCAGCGGGCCGACACGGCTGCGCGGCGGTACGGTGGAAAGCCCGGACATCCGCGCGGGGATGGCGATGCTGCTCGCGGCGCTCTGCGCCGACGGCACGAGCACGATCAACAACGCCCAGCAGATCGAGCGCGGATACGAGCGGATCGAACAGCGCCTGGGCGCGTTGGGTGCGCGCATCAAGCGCGTCGAGCTGAGCGCCCGCTGACGCCCGTGCCGCTGGAACTACCCCTCCTCGATCAGGCCGACGCGGTGCCCGGCCTCCCGGCCGGTGTGCGCGGATGGACCACCACCCGCGCCAACGGATCTTTCGGGCTCGGATCCCGGGAGTCGGTGGAGGACGTCATCGGACGGTGGACCACCCTGCAGCAGGAGCTGCAACGGTTTGGCGTCGAGCGACTGGCCTGTGCGCATCAGGTGCACGGCGCGGCGGTCACCACGCATGGCGATGGCTGGCGCGGCTGGCTGCGCGGTCATGGCGTTGACGGCCACCTCACCCTCGCCGCCGGCACGGCGCTCGCCGTCACCGTCGCCGACTGCACACCGGTCTTCGTGGCGCATCCCGCCGGGGCAGTGGCCGCCCTCCACGCCGGATGGCGCGGCACGGCGGCACACATTCTCGAGGTCGGGCTCGGGTTGATGACCCGGCTGGGCTTCCCGGCGAGCGAGTGTGTGATCCACCTTGGCCCGGCAATCTGCGGTCGCTGCTACGAAGTGGGGCCGGAGGTGATCGTGGCAGTGACCGGCCGTGCCGCCAGCGGCAAAGGGTATCTGGACGTTCGGGCCGTCCTGGCGGAACAGGCGCGGCGGCTGGGTGTCCCAGAAATCACCATCAGCGCCTCGTGCACCAAGTGCCATAATGACCGATTTTTCAGTCACCGCGCCGGCGACGCGGGGCGTCAGTTGGGTGTGATCGCGCTGGCATCCTCTTGACCAGCTTGTGGTTGAGGCCTAGCTTGCGAGACTGAGAAGGAACCTCTTCGTGACCTCGGCCGCTTCACGCGGGCGGAAGAAGTGTGGGGATGGCCCCCACACTTTTTTGTTCTCTGGGGGCTGATTCCGGCGAAATCCGGCAGCACTCGGCGGGCAGGCCGAAGACGAACGCACGGGAGACCTGCTGGTGGGTGAGTCAATCGAAGCCTTTGTCGCCAAAGAACTTGACGGTCTGGGATTTGACCTCGTCGAGCTGAAGCGCGGAGGGTCGCGGGCCCGCCCGGTCCTGGAGCTCCGGATCGATCGGCGCGACGGGGAGAAGGTCACCATCGACGACTGTGCGCAGGTCTCGCGCGCCCTCGAGGCGCGGCTCGAGGCCGGTGCGCTGGTCGGTGAGCAGTATGTACTCGAAGTGTCGTCGCCGGGGGCAGATCGCCCGCTGCGGCACGCGGCAGACTGGCGCCGGTTCGTGGGCCGGCATGCCGTCGTGACGAGCGGGCTGCTGGCCGGTGGCAAACAGGAAGTCGAGATCCTCGCCCTCAACGGTGAGGAAGGCGCCGAGGTCGCGCTCGTGCGGGACGGGAAGGGCCGGGAAGTCGCCGTGCCCCTTGCCGACGTCACGCAGGCGCGATTGGCGTTTCACTGGAAACGATAGGGGAGTCTGATGGCCGGATCGGCGGAAATCCTCACGGCGCTTCGTGAGCTGTCGAATCTGAAGCAGATCACGCGCGAGGAGCTGCACATGCTTCTCCAGGATGGCATTCATGCCGCCCTGGCGAAGAAGCACGGCGCCAACGTCCAGGCGGAAGTCGAAATCGACGAAGCCAAGGGCGAGATCCGCATCGTGCTGCTCAAGACCGTCGTGGACGAGGTCACCGACGAGTCGCGCGAAGTGACGGTCGAAGAGGCCCGCTTCATGGATCCCGAGTTCCAGGTGGGCGACGTGATGGAAATTCCCGTCGACTTCCTCGAGTTCGGGCGCACGGCCGTGCAGGCCGCCAAGCAGCGCATCATTCAGCGCGTCCGCGAAGGGGAGCGCACCCGCATCCGCGATGAATTCGCCGGGCGCGTGGGCGATCTCCTCTCCGGCGAGGTGCAGCAGATCGAGCGAGGAAAGCTGGTCGTCATGCTCAACAAGTTTCGCGAGGCGGAAGCGATCATTCCGTATCGCGAGCAGAACCATCGCGAGCATTACCACCAGGGCGAACCGGTGCGCGCCGTCCTCAAGCGCGTCGAAGACACGCCCAAGGGCCCCCGTCTGATTCTCAGCCGCTCCGACGCGCTCTTCGTGCAGGCGCTCTTCAAGCTCGAAGTCCCCGAAATCCAGTCGGGCATCGTCGAGATCAAGGCCGCGGCTCGCGAAGTCGGCAGCCGTACCAAGATCGCCGTCACGTCGCGCGACGACGCCGTCGATCCGGTCGGCGCCTGCGTGGGCCTCAAGGGCGCGCGCGTCCAGGCCGTCGTGAACGAACTGGGCGGCGAGCGCATCGACATCGTGCCCTGGAGCCCCGATCCGGAACGCTTCGCCAAGCTGGCGCTCGCGCCGGCCCGCGTGGCGCGCGTCTTCAGCGATGCCATCTCGCGCACCATTCAGGCCGTGGTGGACGAGGATCAGCTCTCGCTCGCGATCGGCCGCAACGGCCAGAACGTGCGCCTCGCGTCGGAGCTGACCGGATGGAAGATCGACCTCTATTCCAGCCGGGAGTGGATGGAGAAGGGCGGGGAATCGCCCCTCTTCGCGCCGCTCCCCGAGGAGGCCGAGGCCGATGTGCCGCTCAACGAAATCGACGGGCTCGAGACCGCGACGGTCGCCGTGCTCGCCGAGGCGGGGTATCGCACCTTGAACGACATCCTCGATCTCGATCGTGATGACCTGTTGCGACTACCGGGCATCGCGCCCGAGGAAGCCGACCGCATCATGGCCATCATCGATGAGTTGACGACCGAGGATGACAGCGCGGATCAGGCGTGACTGAGAACGCCCCCGAGCCCCTCGCTGAGGCGGTGCGCCGCAAGGTGCTCGGCCTCGTGGGATTGGGCGCCCGTGGGCGGCTGGTGGTGATCGGGGTGGAGCAGGTGCGCGTCGCGGCGCAGAAGGGCAACGTGCAGTTGGCGATCGTGGCGCAGGACGTGTCGCGCCACTCGTTGGAGAAGGTTGTGCCGGTCCTGCGGGCCCGGCGCGTCGAGATGATGGAGTGGCCGAGTGCGGCCGAGCTGGGCGGCGCGGTGGGGCGGGAAACCACGGCGGCGATCGGGATCGTAGATCAAGCGCTGGCGCACGGGATACGTGGCGCCGTAGCCGGGGCACTCCCGGCAGGCGACGCGACGCGCGTTTCGCGGTAGGAGGATGGGTTGAGCAAGCTTCGTGTGCATGACATGGCGGGTGAGTTCGGCATCTCGGCGGACGAGGTGATCGCACTGCTGCGCCAGATGGACGTGCCGGTTCGCAGCCATTTGTCGCTGCTGACCGACGATCAGGTATCCCGCATTCGCGCCCGCTGGGAGCGCGAAAAGCGCGCGCGTGCCGAAAAGGCCCAGCCGCAGCCGCCCGCGGCCGCTCGTCGCCGTCGCACGGCGGCTGACGCGCCGCCGGCCG
>JBDHVK010000226.1:0-5172 GCA_039809645.1 Gemmatimonas sp. | reverse complement strand
TACAACCTCCGCCGGCAGACGAAGGGGATGACCGACATCGCACGCCTCCGGAAGGGACAGGTGGGCGGGCAGTTCTGGTCGGTGTACATCCCGGGCGAGATTCGCGACTCGGGGTATGCGCGCGTGCAGCTCGAGCAGATCGATATCGCCAAGCGCATCATCGCGAAGTACCCCGATGTGTTCATGCCGGCGTTCACGGCGGCGGATGTGCGCAAGGCGTACGCGCAGGGGAAGATCGGCTCGCTGCTCGGCATGGAAGGCGGGCATGCGATCGAGAATTCACTCGGCGCGCTCCGCGCGTACTACGATCTGGGCGCGCGCTACATGACGCTGACGCACAACGTGACGCTCGACTGGGCGGACGCGGCGAACGATCGGCCCCTGCGCGGCGGGCTCACGCCGTTCGGGAAGGAAGTGGTGCGCGAGATGAACCGCCTTGGCATGCTCGTCGACCTGTCGCACGTCAGCCCGGGCGTGATGAGCGCCGCGCTCAACACCACCGAAGCGCCGGTCATCTTCTCGCACTCGAGTGCGCGCGCGATCACCGATGTGCCGCGCAACGTACCCGACAGCATTCTGGCGCGCCTGCCGAAGAACGGCGGCGTCGTGATGGTGACGTTCGTGCCCGGCTTCGTGTCGCAGAAGGTGGCCGACTACGACAAGGCGCTGACGTCGGTGCGTGACTCGATTGGGAAGAAGTATCCGAACGACAACGACGCGCAGTTCAAGGCGGTGGCGGCGTGGCGCGAAGCGCACCCGTTCCCCGGCGCGACGATTTCGGACGTGGCCGATCACATGGATCACATCAAGCAGGTCGCGGGTGCTGCGCATGTGGGCATGGGCGGCGACTACGACGGCATCACGGAGACCGTGAAGGGGCTCGAGGATGTCTCGAAGTATCCGGATCTGCTTGCGGAGCTCGTGAAGCGCGGCTGGACCGACGCGGAAATCGCGGGCGTGGCGGGTGGCAATGTGCTGCGCGTGCTCGAGCGGGCCGAAGCGGTGTCGGCGCGTCTCCGGAAGGAGCGGCCGGCGTCGACCAAGACCATTCAGCAGCTCGATCGCAAGATCACGCCGTGATCACGCCCTGATCACGCTCTGATCACGCCCGGATCACGTCCTCAATACTCCCTGACCCGACTGCACATGTCGCTCGATCGTCGCACCTTCCTCAAGTCGTCGGCGCTGCTTGGCGGCGCGATCGGCCTCGGCCTGCCGGGTGCTGCCCAGGCCTTCACGGCCGATGGCGTTCGCCCGCTCGCGTATCGCCCGGAGACGGGCGACGCGCAGCCCAAGCCGCTGCGCATCCTGATTCTTGGCGGCACCGGGTTCATCGGCCCGCAGCAGGTGCAGTACGCGCTCGACCGGAAGCACAAGGTGACGCTCTTCAATCGCGGCAAGACCAACGCGGGAATCTTCCCGAAGGTCCCGCGCCTCATCGGTGATCGCAACGTGGCCGGTGGTCACGATGCGTTGAAGAAGGGCACGTGGGACGTGGTGATCGACAACCCGGTGCGCAATCCGGCCTGGGTGCGGGATGCGGGTGAAGCGCTCAAGGGGCGCGTGGGGCAGTACATCTTCGTCTCCACCATTTCGGTCTTCAGCGATTACTCCAAGCCGGGGATGGACGAGAACGGTCCGCTCAATGCGCCCGGCGCCGAAGCGATCTGGGCCAGCAATGATGCGAGCGCGTATGGCCCGAACAAGGTGCGCGCCGAGATGGAAGCCAAGACGCAGTTCGGGGAAGACAAGGTCACCATCGTGCGCCCCGGACTCATCGTGGGCCCGGGCGATCTGAGCGATCGCTTCAGCTACTGGCCGGTCCGCATCGACAAGGGCGGCGAACTCCTGGCGCCCGGGACGCCGAACGATCCGGTGCAGTACATCGATGTGCACGACCTGAGCGAGTGGATCGTGCGCAATGGCGAGAACCATGTCATCGGCACCTTCAACGCGACGGGCCCCAAGAGTCCGACCACGATGGCCGAGATGCTGCTGGGCATCAAGGCGGTGACGACGAGCGATGCGAAGTTCACCTGGGTGCCAGCCGAGTTCCTGGCCGAGCAGAAGGTGCGGGCGTGGAGCGAGATGCCCGTGTGGCAGCCGGCGATGGGGCCGACGTTGGGCTTCATGCAGGTGAACTGTCAGAAGGCGTATGCGGCGGGGCTCACCTTCCGTCCACTCGCCGATACCGCCAAGACGACGCTCGATTGGTACAAGTCGCGGCCGGCTGATGAGCAGGAGAAAGCGCGTGCAGGCATCGCGCCGGAGAAGGAGAAAGCGGTGCTGGCGGCGTGGCACGCGAAGAGCGGCACGTGAGCATGTCGACCGTCGCCGCGCAGCCCCCGAAGAAGCTCAGGATTCTGATCCTGGGCGGCACCGGCTTCATCGGACCGCATCAGGTGGAGTACGCGATGTCGCGCGGCCACACGGTCACGCTGTTCAATCGCGGCAAGACCAACCCGGGGCTCTTCCCCAAGGTCGAGAAGCTGATTGGCGATCGCAACGCGCCCGATGGCTACGCCGCGCTCAAGAACCGGCAGTGGGATGTGGTGATCGACAATCCCACGCAGATCCCGCGCTGGGTGCGCGAGGCGGGCGCGGTGCTCGCACCGAACGTGAAGAAGTACGTCTTCGTGAGCACGCTGAGTACGTACAGGAGTCGCGGGCCGATCGGCATCACCGAAGCCGACACGCACCTGTTGCACGAGCCCGCGGCCGCCGACGCCGAGCCGCCCAAGGCGGCGTATGGGCCGCTCAAGGTGAAGTGCGAGCAGGAGGCGAAGGCGGTCTTCGGCGAGAGCAAGGTCCTTGTGGTGCGGCCCGGGCTCATCGTGGGCCCTGGCGATCTCACCGATCGCTTTTCGTACTGGCCGATTCGCGTGGAGCAGGGGGGTGAGATGCTCGCGCCAGGGACACCCGATGATCCGGTGGCGTTCATCGATCAGCGAGATCTCACCGAGTTCATCGTGCGGCTGTGCGAAGCGGATGCCACGGGCACGTACAACACGGTTGGGCCACGCGCCGGGCTGTCGGTGAGCGAGATGCTCTACGGCTGCAAGGCGGTGACGACGAGCAACACGCGCTTCACCTGGATCGATGCCGACTTCCTGCTGGAACGGAAGCTGCGCCCGTACGCGGATCTGCCGGTGTGGATGCCGCCCCGCGGTGACAGCGCCGGTTGGGCGCGCATGAACATCGGCAAGGCGCTGGCGGCGGGGCTCACCTTCCGCCCGTTGGCCGACACGGCGCGCGATACCCTCACGTACTTCCACGCGCAGCCGCCCGAGCGACAGGCGGCACTCAAGGCAGGGCTGCCGCCGGAGAAGGAAGTGCAGGTGCTCAAGGAGTGGCATGCGGCGCGCGGCTGACGGCGTGCTGAGTGCGGCGTCGTGATTCGTCGCCAGATCGAAAAGCTGGTCACGGTGGAAGAGGGAGAATGGAAGGCGACGCTGCTGGCCTTCGTGTTCTTCTTCTTCCTGCTGGCGAGCTACTTCATCCTGCGCTCCATTCGTGATGCGCTCGGCGTAGCCGCCGGTGTGGGGCAGCTGCCGTGGCTCTTCACGGGGACGCTGATCACCACGCTGGTGCTCCAGCCGCTGTCGGCAGGGTTCGTGGCGCGCGTGCCGGTGCGTCGCTTCATCCCGGTGGTATACCGCTGCTTCGGTGCCTGTCTGCTCGGCTTCGGCGCGGCGGTGACCTGGTTGCCGCACACGGAGGCGTGGATCGTCCCGGTCTTCTGGATCTGGACGAGTGTGTTCAACCTGTTTGTCGTGTCGGTGTTCTGGGGCTTCATGTCCGACACCTTCACCGCGGAGCAGGCGAAGCGGCTCTACGGATTCATTTCCGTGGGCGGCACGGTGGGTGCGATGGCGGGCTCGCTCGTGACGGCGTTGCTCGCCAAGCATGTGGGGACGGGCGTGCTCGTGGTCATCTCCTGGGCGATGCTCGAGAGCACCGTGCAGTGCGTCCAGCGATTTCCGCGGAGCTTTCGCGGCGAGACGCGCGCCCGGGAGGAGCGACAGGAGAGCGTGGGCGGCACGGCGTGGAGTGGCATCACGCATGTGCTGAGCAGTGGCTACATGATCGGCATCTGCTTCGCGATGCTGATGTTCACGATCGGCACGACGGTGTTGTACTTCCAGCAGGCCGAGATCGTGAAGGCGGCGTTCGCCGACCGAGGGGCACGGACGGCGTTTCTCGCGCGCATCGACCTGACGGTACAGACGCTCACGGTCCTGGCCCAGCTGTTCATCACCGGCCGCATCATCAAGTGGCTGGGGGTCGCGGTGACGCTCTCGATCCTGCCGGTGATGAGCATCATCGGTTTTTCTGTCCTCGGCTTTGTGCCGGCGGCCAGCGCCGTGAGTGCCTTCGTGGTCTTCAATGTACTGCGGCGTGCCGGCAACTACGGTTTCTGGAGTCCGGGGCGCGAAGTGCTGTTCACGGTCGTCTCGCCCGAAGACAAGTACAAGGCGAAGAACTTCATCGACACCTTCGTGTACCGGAGTGGCGATCAGATCGGCGCGTGGAGCTACGCACTCCTCTCGGGGCGCGGGTTGCCGGTGAGTGAGATCTCCCTGCTGGCCGCCCCCATGAGCGCCGTGTGGCTGGTGCTCACCATGTGGCTGGGATGGAAACAGGGACAAATGCAGAAGCGCGAGGTGGCCTAACGATGTCGGTGCTGTTCCGCACGATCCTGTTGCTCTCGGCGTCGAACGTGTTCATGACGTTCGCGTGGTACGCCCACCTCAAGAACCTGAGCGACAAGCCCTGGTACATCGCGGCGCTGATCAGCTGGGGCGTGGCGCTCGCCGAGTACCTGCTGCAGGTGCCAGCCAACCGGGTGGGGTACACGGCGCTGTCGCTGGGGCAGCTCAAGATCCTGCAGGAGGC
The DNA here is from genome assembly GCA_039809645.1 of Gemmatimonas sp. Lineage (GTDB taxonomy): Bacteria > Gemmatimonadota > Gemmatimonadetes > Gemmatimonadales > Gemmatimonadaceae > Gemmatimonas. Next base: position 276 of record JBDHVK010000226.1, on the reverse strand, counting down.
GATCGCGCTGAGCGTGTTCGTGCCGTTCGCCTTCTTCTATATGAAGCAGCGGCTGACGCTCGACTACCTGTGGGCAGGGCTGTGCATCCTGGGCGCCTGCTACTTCATGTTCCGCGGGAACGCGTCCGCGCCCTGACCCCGATCAGGGTCCGATCAAGGGGTCAGAGCTCTTGAAACCCGTGTCCGATCAAGGGGTCAGAGCTCTTGAAATCCGGAGCGATCAAGGGGTCAGAGCTCTTGAATCCCGTGTCTGATCAAGGGGTCAGAGCTCTTGAA
>JBDHVK010000225.1:0-5227 GCA_039809645.1 Gemmatimonas sp. | reverse complement strand
GATCATCGGGCTCTACAAAACGGAGGTGATCCATCGGCGCGGGCCGTGGAAAGGATTCGAGGACGTGGAGTACGCGACGCTGGAATGGGTCGCCTGGTTCAACACGCAGCGCATTCTGGAGTCGCTGGGCTATGTTTCGCCCGCGGAGTTCGAGGAGCAGTTCTACCGCACCCAAGCGGCTCCTGCGGAGCGCTTGGCACTCAATTAACCGAGTCTCCTCAGAACCCGGCGCGGTTCATACGCCGACTTCGCGGGCTTTTACGGATTCACGCCGTGGGCGCACTGGCCGTATCGGCCGCAGACCAAGGGCAAGACCGAGTCGGGCGTGAAGTACATCCAGCGCAATGCCTTGGCCGGCCGGCGGTTTGCCTCGTGGGGCGCGCTCAATGCGTGGCTCCGCGAGTGGGCCACCACCGTGGCCGATCAGCGGATCCATGGGACCACGCACGAGCGCCCGGCCGACCGCTTCGCGCACGAGACACTCACGCCCCTCGGCCCCCGGCGCGTGTACGCAAATGAGCGCGTGCGGCATCGGGTCGTCAGCACCGACGCCATGGTCCAGGTGAAGGGCAGCCGGTACTCGGTCCCGGTACAGTACGTCGGTCAGTCGATTGTCGTGCGCGAGCTGCTCGGGAGTTTCGAGATGCTCGCGGGCGGCACGGTGATCGCGCGCCATGAGGCGCGCGGCCGTGGCGCGGTGGTGATGGATCCCGCCCACTATGCCGGTCTCCTGCGGGTCGGACGCGGCGCGACGGTCGTCGGGCCGCCCCGCTTTGATCCAGCGTATCCCGCGAGTGCCGATGTCGCGGTGCGCGACCTGCGCGTGTATGCGGCGCTTGTCGAGGAGGGCGTCGCATGATCGCGGCCCATCCGACGCCACAACTCGAGCGGATGAGTGCCGCGTGTCAGCGGCTCCGCCTCCACCGCGTCGACGCCGAGCTGTGTACGCTGCTGGAGCAGGCGGCGAAGCGCGAGCTCGGGTACGCCGACTTCTTGGACGAAGTGCTCGCGCTCGAACTGGCCGCCAAGCACCACAAGCACCTCGCCATGCGCGTCAGCATGGCACGCTTTCCGTTTCAGAAGTCGCTGGACACTTTCGACTGGAGCTTCCAGCCGTCGATTGATCCCAAGATCATCAAGGAGCTCGCCACTGGCCGCTTCATCGCCGAAGGGGCGAACGTGCTGCTGCTCGGTCCGCCGGGCGTCGGCAAGACGCACCTGGCGGTGGCCGTGGGGATGAAGGCGTGTGAGCTCGGCCTCCGCACGATGTTTACGACCGCCGCCGGTCTGATCGCCTCACTCGGGAACGCGCTGTACGAAAATCGCCTCGAGGAGCGACTGAAGCTCCTCACCCAGCCAAAGCTGCTGATCATCGACGAGATCGGCTACATCCCCATCGACCGGCAGGGGGCCAATCTCTTCTTTCAACTGATCAGCCGGCGCTACGAGCGCGGCTCAATCCTGCTCACCAGCAACCAGAGCCTGGGCGCGTGGGGCGAGGTCTTCGGCGATACCGTGATCGCGAGCGCGATCCTCGACCGCCTCCTGCATCACGCCACCACGGTGAACATCAAGGGCGACTCGTATCGCCTCAAGGAAAAGCGTCGCGCCGGCCTGCTCCGCCCCGTCGCGCATCCCGAACACGCGGAGTGAACCTCGGGGTGGGGAATTTCAAAAGTCATTTCTGGGGACTTTCGGAAGTCGGTTGACAGCGTTGGCGCGACGCTTGAGCACCTGCAGCGTCTGATAGCGCCAACGCACGGCGTTATCCACCGCGCCGGGTGAATAGACGTCCGTGTGCCACACGTCCGCTTCCGGCGGGAAGGCGCGTTGCAGCAGTCCGTACAGGGCGCTGAGTTTGCGCGCCGACCCCGACACGCCTCCGGTCTGCACATAGCGCAAATGCTCAGCGGCGCAGAGGAACACCGAACGCGCGAACGTTGGCTCGTCCTGCAACATCGACTCAAAGTACGACCACCCCGAATCGTGAGCGTCGGTCACCAGCGCGGCTGCCATCGCAACCGCCCACGTTGGCTCGACTCTCACACGGTCGCCGACGTCCGCGTCGGGCGCGAGGAGCACGTCGCAAGCGGCTTCCCGAGCCACCGTAGCGATAGAGGCATCCAGCTGCAGCAGCCGGCTCAAAAGTTGCGCGGTGGCCACGGTTCCGAACGCGCCTTCGCGGGCGCGTTGCACCAACCCGCTTGCAACGGGCAGCATCGCGAGTGCGGCGCGTTCGATGGCGGCGCTCAATGGCCGGCGTCGGTCGACGTAGGACTGTGTGAGCGCGTCGATGAGCGTTTGGGTGAGTGTCGTTGCGCACTGGCGATTCGCCGCGCGGAACAGTTCGGCGGCGTATCGGTCATCCACCTGCGCTTGATACGTGGCGTAGCGCACCAATGTGAGCATCCAGCGCGTCCACGCACCGCCGTCGATCTCATCGAAACGCGCCGGAGCCTCGAGTGCGAGGAGGAGAGCCGCGGCGCCGCCGTGCAACGATTGCCATCCCAAGCCGCCCGACGCAGGGAACGGATCCATTTCGGGGGCCTCGGTATTCAGATACCTCAGCGCGGCGTCGACCAGGCCTCGGCGTTCCATGACTGACAGCGTACGCTGAACGGCGTGTACTGTGTCGAGCGACGGAACGGGAGCGAACGATGCACCCGTCGCGTCATCGAGGACCAACGCGAAGAAGAGCCGCGCCCACGTCGACCAATGCGGCACGGATGATGGCGACTCAGGTGGTTCACCCGCCGACGCCTCAACGTTATCATCCGCCGACGTCACGACGTTCGCGTTGAGAATCTCGCGCAGGCGATGATCGACAGGAGGTGGCGTCCGCGCGGCGTCAGCGGCGGCCGCGGCGGCGCGCTCGCGATTCCGAGCGTCCTCCGCGGCTTGGGCTTCGGCCGTCGCGGTGGACAACGCAGAGCGCGCAGCCTCGAGGGTCTCATGCTGTGACCAATCGAATGTGGCCGTCGCGATGTCGGCATCGTGACGATGACGCAGCGCCGCCTCCAAGTGGCCGGGCGCTGTCGGGTTGAAAAGCCACCGAATAGCGAGTCGCCAGGACGGTCGCTGCGCACTTGAGGCGGGCAGGGCTGCCAGTTGATCGAGGGCCCACGGAGTATCATCGCTCGAAAGCAACTCGGGCATTCGGTATGGCAAGATCGAGACGCCGTCGGACGGTGCGTCCGTTCGGTGATCGGTGGCGTCACGGCTGTCGCCGGTCGCAGCGCGGAGATCGGCCGTCGCGAACAGGTCCGCGACGATGCTCAGACGCGCTGGGCCAATCTCGCGAATGGCCGCGACGACGGTCGGGGCGGACTCAGCGAACTCGCTCGGTGTCAGCGGGAGATGGTGGTCCAGTAGCTTCCGAATGTGACGAACGAGCGGTTGCCGAATCGTGTCATCGTCGCTGGCTCGAATCGCACTCACGAGGATGGATTCGACCAACTCCGCCATGGCTGACGATTCCGTTCGCGCGCGCCGAGAGGCCAACCACGTCATCGCGCTCGAAACGTGACCACGCGGAAGCTTCGCGGCGATGTCGCGAAGCGCGATCTGATAGTTACCACTCCAGTTCGGGCGTCGCGGACGTGTGAGCAATGGAAAGAGCTCACTCGCGGAAAAATGCGACCAACTGACGAACAGTGCCGCGCCGCGCAGCTCTTCGGTATCGTCGAAATCGGCGTCGCGGACGACGGGCATGAGTCGTCGTTGCGCGCTGGCATCGGCAGTTTCGGCGACGAGCATCGCCGCGCAGGTGCGGACGTGATACGGTTGGCGTTCGTCGAGCGTGAGGTCGACGGCGGCACTCGCGAGGCCCACCACAGCGCAGGCGCGCGCGATATCGAGCGCAATGCGGCGCTCCGCGGCGCTTCGAGCGGCGTCTTCGAGGACTTCGCGCAATTGTTGTTCCAACCCGTCGTGCGCCAATCGTTCGTACGCCAGCGTGGCGTTCGGCGTGGCGCGCTCAATTGTGTCGCCGCCAGGGTGCGCAAGCAGCGCGCGCACGAGCGTCGGACGATGACGAACGGGGAGATCAACCACGGTGCTCGCGAGCAACAGCTCCGGATCGCGTGCGCCAAGCTCCTCAAGGACTCGAGAGTCCATGACCGCCAGCCACGCAGCGACTTGCTTCAACTGCGGAATCACGCGGCGCGCGCCGTCCGCGCTGTCTTGCAAGAGCGAGAGAATCTGCGGGAGCGCCATGTCTTGGGCCACCACCCACTCCGCGGCGAGGAACTCGGCGAACAGTCGCTGCGGCGCCATCGCGACGGGGTCGCCATCGGCGGTGACGCCCGCTCCAACACTCGCGAATAATCCCGTGCTCAGCGCAGCGCGAGAAAGGTCAAGAGCGGCGACGCGGACCAGGCTATGGTCAACGAACTCCGTGCCATCGCAGCGGTACGTATCCACGAACTGATCGCTCGTGTCGGCCGGACCATCGTGCTGCACGCCATCGAAGTTGCCAAAGAGGACGGCCGCGCACAGTCGAGCCGCCACGCGATAGCGATCCCCGCGGGACGTGGCCGCGTCGCGAGCATCGGGTGCGACCGTGCAGAGTTCTAGACACAGCGCTCGATACAGCTGGACTTGATCGCGCTCCAGGACGTTCTGGTGCTGAAATCGCTGCAGTAGCGCGCGCAGCGTCGCGGGCCGTGCGGCGAAGGCGCCAACGTGCACCGCGCGAACGGCGTGCAAAAACGACGCGCTGGCTGCGGCTGAGCCGAGGTACGTCGTGGCCGCCCGCTCCGCATCGCTCTTGGTGAGCAGCATCAGATTCAGCACGATGAACGCGGTGTCGAACGCTGTCGCGACGCGCGACGGCGACGTGGATTCGCGTGGGGGGCTTCCGCCCATTCGGCGCTATTGTCATCAGCTTCCTCTGCATCGGCAGCTGGGCGAGACGCGGGCGCGTTCGCGCCCCCGGCGAACGTTTCGACAACGTCCCGGAGACGCTCGAGAAACCACGGCGGGATAACGAGCGGTCGACAGGCAATCACGACGCGCAAACGGGCCGTGCTCAGTCGTGCAAAGAGCGCCTGCAGCTCTTCGAGCAACATGCCGGCAACGGTTTCCATGCGCATGCGCACTTCATCGAGGCTGTCGAGGACGAGCCAGACTGTGTCGGTTCGGGTCGTCCACGACTCAATCGCGGCGCTTTGAAGCACCTGCTGTTGGAGCTCTGTCGTCGACTGGAAGTCGGCGAGGTTTTGCGCGA
>JBDHVK010000224.1:0-5255 GCA_039809645.1 Gemmatimonas sp. | reverse complement strand
AACAGCTCACGAAGAGCGACCTCTTCGTGCAGTTCACCAACATCGCGCGTGACAACGCACTGGGGCGCTTCTACACCCCGACCTATCAGGCCAGCGCCGAAGTCCGACAGCGATGGGCCGGTTCGCCGCGCAACACGCTGAGCGCCGGCCTGTTCACGCATCGCCGGAGTTCCCCGGGCGTCTTCGTGGACCGCGGGTACGGCAGCAGCCTCACCTTTACGCGTGAACTTGGCATGCGCCTGCCGCTGAGCGCCAACTACCGGTTCGAGGTCAATCGCGTCGAGGCGGGGGATGTCTACTTCTGCGTGAACTACGGGGTGTGTGATCAACCCACCATCGGCGCCCTCGGCGGGCGCGAGCGTCTTTCGCCGCTGGCGATCACCGTCCAGGCCGATCGTGCCAACGCCCCCTTCTCGCCCACGCAGGGCTTCCGGTTGCGTGGAGAGATCGAACACGCCTCACAGGTCACAGCGAGCGACTTCCGCTATAACCGGGCGCTGGCCGACGCCACCGTGTACTTCCCGCTCCCGATTCGCCGCGCCGTCGTCGCCGGTCATCTGCGCGCCGGCTGGGTGCGCGCGCTCGGTGGCGGTCGGAGCGAGCCGGACAACGCGACGTCGCCGAGTGAGCTGCTGCACCCACGCAAGCGCTTCTACGCCGGCGGATCGCAGAGCGTGCGGGGCTTTGGCGAGAATCAGCTGGGTCCGCGTGTGCTGACCATTGCGCCGGAGGTGCTGCGCGGCCGCACCGTCACCGGCACGGACACGACGTGGCGCTGTGCGCCGACCACGCCCATTGCCAACTGCTCGCTCGACGCCGACGGATTGCGCGACCGCGACTTTCAGGTGCGACCGCTGGGCGGGACCAGCCTGCTCGAAGGCAGTGTGGAAGTGCGGGTGCCGGTGTGGCGCGCCCTGGTGGGCGCGGTCTTTGTGGACGCCGCGCTCCTTGGCACCGAGTCCAGTGCGCCATTTCGCAATGCCACCGGTGCCATCACCCCCGGATTCGGGGTGCGCTACGAATCGCCGGTGGGTCCCATCCGCGTGGACCTGGGCTTTCGCCCCACCCTGCGACAGGCGCTGCGGGTGATCACGGAGGAGACCGACTCCACCGGTCGCGCGCGTCTCGTCACCGTCCATGCCAACGAGTCGTGCAGCGGCGACGCGACAGGATGTCGCGTGTATCCGGACCCGTCGCAACGCGACAGCTTCATCCGTCGTCTCGCCAACCGGCTGACGCTGCACCTCAGCATCGGGCAGGCCTTCTGATGCGCGGTGGGCGCGTGCTGCGCTGGATTGCCGGCGGCGCGGCGGTCCTGGCGACGGCGGTTGCTGGCGGCGTGTTCGTGCTGACCAACACCAGCTGGGGCCGCGCGCAGGTGCGCACCCGCGCGCTGGCCGCGCTGCAGGGCGCCGTGCACGGCCGGGTGTCGATCGGCGCGTTGCGCGGTAACCTGCTGCGCGGCTTCACCCTCGACTCACTGCACCTCGCCGACAGCACCGATGCGCCCTTCGTGGACATCGACCGGGTTCAGATCGAGTACGCGCTCTGGCCGCTGCTCTCCAAGCGGCTCGAGCTTTCGCAGGTGCAGCTCATCGGCGCGCGCGTGGTCCTCGACAAGCCGGCGCGCGGCGCCTGGAACTACGAGCGGATCTTCCCGACCGATACCACCGCGCCGCCAGGCGCTCCCGGCTTCGGCAGCTGGATCACGTTGCGCGATGTGTCGCTTCGGCGAAGCCAGCTGCTCGTGCGCATGGCCAGCGATACCGCGCGCCGCGTGCAGCGCTTCGATGATCTCAACGGACACCTGCCGCTGCTCCGCATTGCCGATCCGGATCGCCCGGTACGCCGCATCGAAGTGGATACACTCCAGGCGGTCGTCACGCTCGCGGAGGGCGACCTCCCCGCGCGCGTGCGCCAGCTGCGCGGCGTCTTCGACGTCAACACGGACTCGGTGTGGTTTGGGAACATTCACGCGCAGCTCCCCGCCTCCGACCTCACGCTGACGGGTCGGTACAGTTTCGATTCGGGTGATCTGCAACTTGCCGCCACGGGGGCGCCGGCTGCACTCGCCGACCTGCGCTTCCTCCTCCCGGAGCTTCCACAAACCGGCGAGGCTCGCCTCACCGCCGACGTGCAATGGGTTGGCGCGGTTCAACAGTATACCGTGCACCAGCTCGATCTCGTGAGCGACTCGACCCGCATTCGCGGCTCGCTGGCGTTCACCCGTCGTACCGACTCGGCGACGGCCCCGGCGGACGCCTTCCGTTTCGATACGCTCGACCTTTCGCTCGACGCGCTGTCGACCGATCTGATCACGCGCCTGGTGCCCGACGTGGCGCTGCCGGTGCGGGGCTCGCTCAACGGCCATGTCGCAGGCACGGGCACACTTGCGGCACTTCAGGTGAATGGCGACCTGGCGTTCACCGATCGCCGGCAGGGTGCGCGAAGTCGGCTGCGCGCCGAAGGGCGGGTCGGGTTCGCCGAGGGCGTGGCGCGCGCCACCGCTCTGCATGTCCTGGCGAACCCGGTCGATGCGCGGCTGGTTCGGGTCTTTGTCCCGGCTCTGCCCTTTGGCGGTGGCTATCGCGGCGAGGCCATCCTGAGTGGCCGCAGCGATCGCACGATCGAGGCGCGCGCGCTCACCCTCGAACACCGCGAAGGCGGCGCCTTCACGCAACTCAGCGGCCGTGCCGCGGCGACCATGGATGCGCGCGGTCTGGCGGCGCTCGATGTCGAGCTGATCGCGTCGCCGCTGGCGCTCACCACGGTGGGACAGCTCGCGCCGGCCGCGGGGCTGCAGGGCGTCGTACGAGGACCGGTGCGGGCGCAGGGCCCACTCAGCGCACTCGCGATCGATGCCGCACTCCGCACTCCCGATGGCGGCCAGATCGCGGCGCGCGGAACGCTCGATCTGGCGAGCCGCGAACTTGGCTACGCCATGGACGTGCGCACCGTGCTGTTCAACGCCCAATCCGTGTCGAGCAAGGCGCCGCGCACGTCCCTGTCGGCCGTCGCGCAGACGCGTGCGCGTGGCCTGGATCCGGCGACCATGCGCGGCACCGTGCGGGCGCAGCTGCTTGCCTCGCGTCTCGACACGGTCGCGGTGGACTCGGTCGCGCTACGCGCCAGCGCCGCCAATGGCCTGCTGACGCTCGACACGCTGACGCTCTTCGGTCCGGCCACGCGCGTCGCCGCGAGTGGTACGCTTGGGCTGCGCGAGGGGATGCCCGGCACACTCGACTGGCAGGTGCGCGTCGACAGTCTCCACACGCTCGCCCGCTATCTGCCGCCCGCCGATACGGGCACGGTACCACCGCGCCCGCTGCGTACCGCCGAGCGCCATGCGCTGCGTGTTCAGGATTCGCTGCGAGAGGCACGCGCGATGGCGGTGGCGCGCGCGGCGGGCGTCGAGCCGCCAGCGAAGCCGCTGCCGGTCGACAGTGCCCGCAGCATCCCCCGCGATACGCTCGCCGGATCGCTGCGCGCCGCCGGACGAGTCACGGGAACGATTCACGAGCTCGCCGTGCGCGGGACGGCAGATGTGCGCGATCTGCTCGCGCGCGGGCAAGCCGTGTCGCGCGCACGCGCCACACTGAGTTGGAATCACCTGCTCACCGACAGCGCCATGCTGCAGCTGAGCGCCAGCGTGGACTCGGCGCGCCTTGGTGGCTTTGCGCTCGACAGCGTGAGTATTGCGGCGGAGCATCGGCCCGCCGGCGGCACGGCGCAGGTTGCCGTGTACCAGCACAGCGCGCGCGACTATGCCGCGCGCGCCGACTACGCCATCTTCGCCGATCGCAAGGAAGTGCTGTTGCGCGACCTTCGGCTGCGGTTCGACACCACCCGGTGGACGACCGTTCACCCGGGCGGAATTCGCTGGGGGCAACCAGGGGTATTCATCGACAGTCTGGACTTGCGCAGTGGCACGGACGGTCGCGTGTTCGCGAATGGGCGCGTTCCGAGCGAAGGGGCCGTGGATCTCACCCTGCTCGTGCAGCGATTCGAACTTGGCGATCTGCTCGGCCTCGCACAGAGCGACCTCGCCGGGCGCGGGCAGCTCTCGCTCGAGAGTCGCGTGGTGGGCACCGCGCAGGACCCGCGCATCACGGCCGACGTGTCGCTGCGCAAGGCGCGTTATCAGGATGCCGCCGTTCCCGACGTGCAACTGAGCGGGCGTTATGCCGCCGAGCGACTGGAGGCGCAGGCGGTACTGCGCGACTCGGCGGGTCCGACGCTCGCGACCGCCACCGCGGCACTCCCCATCAATCTTGCGCTGAGCGGTGTGAGTGGCTCCCGACTTCCGGATTGGCCGGCCAGCGGCACGCTCAACGCCGACAGCCTGCCACTCGACCTGCTGAGCCGGTTCACCGACGCATTGGCCAACCTGCGCGGCGCGGCAACGGGCCGGGTCACCCTCAGTGGTACGCTGCGGGAACCGAAGCTCGACGGTGCCGTTCGCATACGCGACGCCGCCGCGCGCGTGGCGTCGCTTGGCATCGACGTGACCGGCGTGCACGGCGACCTGCGACTCGCGCAGGATACGGTGGTGCTCGACTCGCTTGTCGCGTGGAGTGGTGGGCGCCTCGCGCTGCAAGGCGGTATTGACATTCGCTCCATCCAGGCGCCGTCGGTGGACCTGCACTTCGTGGCCGACCACGCCCGGGTGCTCGACAACGATCAGGGGCGGGTGCGGGCGTCCGCCGACATCACCGCCCGCGGCCCGTTTGACAACGTGCTCGTCAGCGGGCAGGCGCGCATTCGCGAGGGGGTGATGTACATCCCTCGGCCGGACGATCGCGAGGTGATCAGCGCCGGCGATCCGGCCGTCTTTGCGGTGCTCGATACGAGCGATGTGCGGACGCGCGAGCTGGTACCGGCGCAGTCCCCCCTGCTGGCCAACCTGCGCATGGACCTCGGGCTCCGGGTCGATCGAGACACGTGGGTGCGCTCGCCGGAAGCGAACATCGAAGTCTTCTCGGACGGTGAACTGCGTGTCGTGGTGGACCGTCGTCGCCAGGCGCTCGCGCTGGACGGCGTGGTGAACACCGATCGCGGCGAGTACGAATTCCTGGGCAAGCGCTTTCAGGTGAAGCGGGGCGCCGTGCAATTCATCGGCACGCAGGAGATCAATCCGCTGCTGCAGATCACCGGCGAGTACACGGTGCAGCAGCCGGCCCGCCCCGCGCTTGCCATTCGGATCCTGATCGGCGGCACGTTGCAGTCACCTCGGCTCACTCTCGAGAGCGACGCGC
>JBDHVK010000223.1:0-5351 GCA_039809645.1 Gemmatimonas sp. | reverse complement strand
GCCAGAAACGCGCCGGCGAAGGCCGCGCCTCCCGTGGTCGCAAGAAAGTCCCGGCGGGATGGCAGCTGTTCCATGAGGCGCGAGGGCTGAGGGTGACCCGCACTAATGTCCGATCAACTCGCCCGAACGGCAAATGGTGCCTTCGCAACCATTCGTCGTCACGATTCTGGCTTTCCGTCCCTCAGCGCCAGCGACCCTCGATCCAGAGATATCCTTGCCGGCGGTGCACCCATCGTCCTGGCTCGTAGCGGCGGTATCCCGCGGGAATGGCAACGTAACGACCGGGTTCCCACACATAGTCGGCTCGCCCGGTGTTCCAGACCCATCGGCCTTCGAACCACGCGTATCCTGGACCGGGGCTCGCCAGCAGGACGCGGGCCATGGGCGGCGGTGGCGCGCGCCGCACGTACACCACACCGCCGCGGTTGTAGACGCCCGCGCCCGCGGGTGGGGCGCAGGCATCGAGTGCCGCAATGATCATCGCGGCGCTGGTCAGAATTCGTGTCATGGTGCGCATGGAGTCCTCCGTGTTGCTGTCGCCTTTGGTGCAGGGGCAGCGGATCAGCGCCTGCATACCGTTCGACGCTGACGGCGGACATCTGTGAAGGCGCATGGCGATAAGGCGCCGTTAACGGCACATTCAGGGTTCACCCCCTGATCCATCCGAGCTCATGCGCAATTCTGTTCTCGCCGCGGTCCTGCTGGCCGGCGCCCTGCCGCTGCAGGCGCAGTCACCCTTCGACGGTCTCACCTTCCGCTCCGTCGGTCCCGCCGTGATGGGCGGTCGCATCCACGATGTGGAGGTCGACCCCAAGGATCCCTCCACGATTTACGTCGCCGCCGCTGGTGGCGGCGTCTGGAAGACGACCAACCACGGCATCCTCTGGACGCCGATCTTCGACGAGACGGGCGAAAACTCCTTTGGTGATCTCGCGATCTTTCCCGGCGACACCAGGATCGTGTGGGCCGGTACCGGTGAACAGAACAACCGGCAGAGCAGCACGTGGGGCGGCGGCATCTATCGCTCCGCCGACGGTGGCGCCACGTGGAAATACCTGGGGCTCCGCGAAACCGCGAGCATCGCGCGCGTGCTGTTGCATCCCACCGATCCGAACATCGCCTGGGTGGCGGCAGCCGGCAATCTGTGGAAGCCCACCAGTGAGCGCGGCGTCTACAAGACGACCGATGCCGGCGCGACGTGGACCAAGGTGCTCGCGGCCGACTCGGTGACCGGCGCGAACGAGATCATCATGGATCCGCGCAACCCGCAGGTGCTGTACGCGAGTCTGTATTCGCGTCTGCGCTCGAGCTTCGGCTTCAACGGCGGTGGCCCGGGCAGTGGGCTCTACAAGAGCACCGACGGCGGCGCGACCTGGAACAAGATCGAGAACGGCATCCCGGCCGGCGACAAGGGGCGCATCGGCCTCTCCATCGCGATGTCCAGGCCCGATGTGCTCATCGCGACGGTGGAGCATGCCACCGGCAGCGGCACGTATCGCACTGAAGATGCGGGCGCCACGTGGAAGCGTGTGAGTGGCACGAACCCGCGCCCGATGTACTTCTCGCACCCCACCATCGATCCGAACAACGATCAGCGCGTGTGGATGATGGGCGTGCAGCCCAGCAAGAGCGAGAACGGCGGCGCGACCTTCGAGCCGATGCCCAACTCGCCGACGTACGACCTGGGACTCAAGGACGACCATCATTCGCTCTGGATCGACCCGCGCGATTCGCGCCATGTGCTCCTCGGCGGTGACGGCGGCCTGCATGAAAGCTGGGACCTCGGCTACACCTACGCGCGCCTCAACAACTTCGCGATCGGCCAGTTCTATCGCGTCGCCGTTGACGATCGCGATCCGTACTGGATCTACGGCGGCATGCAGGACGCCCACTCGTGGATGGGCCCGAGTGCCACGACGCACTGGCTCGGCATTCTCAATCAGGACTGGCTGCAGATCGGCTTCTCCGACGGCACCGGGCAGGCGGTGGACCTCAAGGGTCATCGCTATGTGTACAGCACGTCGAGTGGCGGCAACATCACGCGCGTCGATGTCGTGACCGGCGACCGCTGGGACATTCAGCCCGTCGCGCCGAGCGGCGAGAGTTACCGCTTCGATTGGACGGCGCCGGTTGTCGCGTCGAAGCACAAGGCGGGCACCGTGTACCTCGGCGCCAACAAGCTGCTCACCTCGCGCGACTTCGGCAGCACGTGGACCGCGAGCGCCGATCTCACCAAGGCGCTCAATCGCGACACGCTGGTGATGGCCGGCATCAAGAACAGCGACATCCGCCTGTCACGCAATGACGGGGAGACGAATTTCAGCGAGATCACCACGATCGCCGAACACCCCGTGTCGCCGCTGGTACTGTGGGTTGGCTCCGACGACGGCAACATCCAGGTGAGCAAGGACGGCGGCAGGACGTTCACAGAGGTCGGCAAGAACATCAAGGGCGTGCCGGCGCTCTCGTTCGTCGATCGCATCGTGGCGAGCGCCGCGAGCCCGGGCACGGCGTACGCGACGATCGAGAATCACCGCATCGGCGACTTCACCCCGTACATCTTCAAGACCACCGACTTTGGCGCGACCTGGACCAAGGTCACCGACGGTCTGCCCAGTGGGCTGCCGGTGCGTTCCATCGCCGAGTTTCCGGGCGTGCCGAACGTGCTGCTTGCCGGCACCGAGCGCTTCCTCTACTACACGATGGACGCTGGCGCGCACTGGACGCAGCTCAAGGCCAATCTGCCGCCCACGCGGTACGACGACATCGTGATTCATCCCCGCACGAAGGACATCGTGCTGGCCACGCATGGTCGCTCCATCTGGGTGCTCGATGATGCGACGCCGTTGGTGAAGTGGGCGGCGACGGCTGGCGCCGCGGCACCCGCCAAGGCGACACTGTTCCCGGTGCGCCAGGCAACGCTCACGCTCTATCGCGCCGACGTGTCCACCGCCGCGCACGCCTTCTTTGCCGCCGAGAACCCGGCCGAGGGCGCGACGTTCACGTATTTCCTGCCGAATGCCGTAGACACGGTGCGCTTCACCGTGACGAACGCTGTGGGCAAGACGGTGCGTACCTTCACCGCGTCAACGAAGAACGGCGTGGTGCAGCGCACGAACTGGGATCTTCGCTGGCCGGCGCCCACCGGCGGCTTCGGTGGCTTCGGTGGGGGGGGCGGTGAAGAGGCCGGTGGTCCGCCGGCACCGCCTGCGGGCGCTGGTGGGATGACGCGCGCGGCGGGTGGCGCCGGTCGTCGCCCGGCGCTTCCCATTCCGGCGCACGACATCGGGGCCCGCGGATTCCACGTCGCGCCCGGAACATTCACCGTCACGATGGTCGCCGGTCGCGACACCGCGAAGCAGACCTTCACCGTACGTGGCGATCCGGCGAGCGATGTCACCCTCCTCGAGCACAAGGCGCGCGAGGCCTTCCTCGTGGAGGCCACGGAAGTGTCGGCGAAGCTCACGGCCGCCACGACCGCGTTCCGCACCAAGCTCCAGAACGCGACCGGCGCTGAGCAGCAGAAGCTGCAGGCGGTGGCGCAGCAACTCGGGCTGACGCCGGCGGCGGGCGGACGCGGCGGACGCGGCGGGCGTGGCGGCCCGGGTGCCGCGCTGCAGGGCGTCATCAGCGGCTACTACGGCAGTGGCGTGCGGCAGGCCACGATGAAGGCACCGCCGGGAACGCACCGGCAGCAGTTGGCGAACGCCAAGAAGGCGCTGGCAACGCTGGAGGCGGCGCTCAAGTAGTTCTCATCACGGCTCGGCCCGCCTCCCGCGGGCCGCGTCGAAACAGCCGCCGGACACGACGCGTAGGGATGCCATGATCTTCCTCGGCAATCTTCTCTGGTTCGTGTTCGGCGGCTTCTTTTCGTGGCTCGGCTGGATGCTCGCGGGCGGCATCCTGGCGATCACCATCGTGGGGCTCCCGTGGGCTTATGCGGCGTTTCGCATTGCCGGGTTCGCCGCATTTCCCTTCGGCAAGGCGCTGGTGGATGCGCGAAGCGTCGGGGAGCAGATCATCCCCGGCACCGGCATCGCCAACCTGCTTTGGGTCCTCTTCGCCGGCGTGTGGTTGTGGATTGCGCATGTGATCGCCGGCATTGGCTGCTGCCTGACGATCATCGGTATTCCCTTCGGGCTGGCGCACTTCAAGCTGGCGAGTGTAAGCCTCGCTCCGCTGGGCAAGCGCGTACAGCACACGGCGTGACCGCATGCACGTCGAAATTGTCGAATCCGCGGCGCTGACGACGTCGCAGCGTGACGCCGTGGTCACGCTGTGCACCGAGGCCTACGAGGAGCCCTTCGCCGCCTACCTCGCGGACATCGGGCCCGGCGTGCATCTGCTCGGAACGGTGGACGGCCGCCTGGTCTCGCATGTGATGTGGGTGCCCCGTGTGCTGTATCTCGACGGTGGGCAGGTCTTGCACGCCGCGTATGTGGAGGCGGTGGCGACGCTGCCGGGCTCCCAGGGTAACGGCTACGCCACGCGACTCATGCGCGCGGTGCCGGCACTGATCGATTCCTTCCAACTCGGCGCGCTCTCCCCGAGCGACGAAGCATGGTACGCGCGACTCGGGTGGGAGCTGTGGCGTGGTCCGTTGTCCGTGCGCGAGCGCGATACGGTCGTGAACACGCCAGAGGAGGAGATCATGATTCTCCGCCTTCCGCGCACGCCGAGCAGTCTGAATGTGCGCGCTCCGCTGGCCTGCGACTGGCGCCCCGGCGAGGTGTGGTAACGCCCGTCTCGCCCGCCGCATAGTTTTCGCGGCATGCCTCGCTTCACACTCGCACAGCTTCAGCAGCGCGCGTCGTCGCACCTGCCTGCCCACCTCAGGATCCGCATCACGCATGTGGCCGAGGGTGAGCTTCACGCCGAGTTCGACGTTCGGCATGAGCTCACCGCAGTGAATGGCTATCTGCACGCCGGCGCCGTTGTGAGTCTGGCCGATACCGCGGCCGGGTTCGGTTGCATCTCGCACCTCCCCGACGGCGCCGAGAACTTCACGACGATCGAGCTCAAGACCAATCATGTGAGCACGGCGCGCGAGGGCGTGGTGCGCTGCGTGGCGACGCTGGTGCATGCGGGCCGCTCCACGCAGGTGTGGGATGCGACGGTGACGCATGCCGAGACCGCGAAGGTGCTGGCGTACTATCGGTGCACGCAGATGATTCTGTACCCGCGCGCGTGACCCTAGGCCGCGACGGCGGCTCGACGCATCACCCGATAGAGCGGCCACCCGGCCGCGATGAGCACGGTGCCCCATGCGATCGCCGGCAGTCCCGATCCGATGATGGCAATCGCCGAGAACGCGAGTGCACCCAGCGACGCGACCTGCAGGCCGAGCGAAC
>JBDHVK010000222.1:0-5383 GCA_039809645.1 Gemmatimonas sp. | reverse complement strand
GTGGAGGCGCTGGCCAGCCTGCCGTTCACCCGCAGCAGCGTGCGCACACGCCGGGTGGGTGGGATGCGGTTCGAGGCCGGCGCGTGGCGCTTCGATGATTCGTGGCTCGTGCGCGATGGTGGTTTGCTCATTCCGCGCGCGTCCACGCCGCGACGGGTCATGATCCTCGCCAACGCCAACAGCGTGCTGCCGCGCAGTGTGCTCGGGTTGATCGCCAGCGCGCGTGGCACGCTGGTGGCCGAAGGTGGGGTGCGCGACGATGCGCTCGTGCCGTCGGTGCGGATCGACATCGGCAACGGATTGTCCGTGCGGCTACGTACCGGTGAGTTGGTTCATGCCGACGGCTCGAGCGGTCTGGTGGCGGATACCACGGTGCTGCCGGCGGCCGCACCCGGCGACAGCGCGCCCGCGCTGCGCACTGCGATGACGCTGCTGCGCGCCGGCCGCGCCCCGCGCGCCTTCCGCTTTCCACTCGTGCGCCGCCCCGCGGCGCTGCCGGCCTACTACGACAGTGATCCCTATCCGTTCATGGGCGCGCGGGTGCTGGCCGGTGCCCGATTGTGGAGCGCCATGCGCGCTCGGCATGCGCATCGCGATCTCTACGACGACGATATCGACGCCGTGTTTGCCCGGACGATCGGCCGTCTCGAAGCCGCGCGGACGGCGGTGCAGTACGCCGGCGCGCTGCGGGATCTGGTGACGAGCTTCGACGATGCGCAGGTGCAGCTGGCCGGCCCCTCCGCCGACTCGGTGCGCGGGTTGGCGAGTGCGCCGTTCCGCGTCCGATTGATCGATGGGCGCGCCATCATCACCGATGTGCTGAACGACGCCGACGTGCGGGCGGCCGGTCTCGAACGCGGCCTCGAGATTCTCGCCGTGGATGGCTTTCCCATTCCGGCGTGGCTCGCCGAACATCGCCGCGATGTGTCGGCGCCGAACGACGCCGCGCGCACCGATGCGCTCATGCGTCTGCTGCCGCGCGGGGCGGAGGGCGGCATGTTGCTCCGATTGCGCGACGCGAACAATCGCGAGCGTCAGGTGACGGTGACCCGGCGCGAGCGCTTCGTGCCGCTGCTGCCCACGGTCGAGCGGCCACAGCAGGCGGCCTCGCTCACGTTGCCGAACGGCATCGCGTATCTCGATGTGGATCGCCTCACCGACCAAACCGTCGATGCGGCCATCGCACAACATCGCGCGGCGCGCGCGTGGATCATCGATCTTCGCGGCGAACTCGCCGACAGCAGCCTCGTGGGCGCGCACCTGCTCGCCGCGGTGCGCGCGCGCGACGTGGCCGTGGTGGCGCGTGAACTGCACCGCTATCAGAGCGCGCCCTGTCTCGCCGAGTCGCTGCGTGAGGCCACGCAGCAGTGCCCCGATGAGCGTGAGTCACGGGCGCGTGTGAGTCGCGGCGATACCGTGGGGCATTACGCCGGCCGGCTGGTCGCGCTCGTGGACGAGCGCACGAGCGGCGCGATGGAGCGACTGGCGCTCGCCCTCGAAGCCACGACCGACATCACCTTCATCGGCGCCTCGACCGCCGGCTCGCCCACCGAGGGCGTGCCGGTGCCGTTGCCGGGGCGGCTGGCGGTGCAGGTGCCGGCGGCGGAGCTGCGGCGCACCGACGGGTCGGCCTGGCAGCGCGTGGGTATTTCGCCGGTCGTGGACGCCCGCCTCACGGTGCGCCTGGTACGCAGTGGGGCGGATGACGTGATCGACCGCGCCCAGCAGTGGCTCGTGCAACAGCTCGACACGACGCGGCGGCGTCGCTGAGTCGCGACGTCACATGAGGTTCACCACCGCGCTCCCCATCGACGAGGCGCTGCCGGCGCTGCGTGACGCGTTGCGCGCGCGCCCGGCGGCCGTGCTCGAGGCGCCACCCGGCGCGGGCAAGACGACCCGCGTGCCGCTGGCGCTGCTCGAGGAGCCGTGGCTGCGGGGTCAACGGATCGTGATGCTCGAGCCGCGTCGACTGGCGGCCCGCGCCGCCGCGCAGTTCATGGCCCGCACCCTCGGCGAGTCGGTCGGCGAGACCGTCGGCTATCGCGTGCGGGGCGACACGCGCGTCTCGAAGCAGACGCGCATCGAGGTGGTCACTGAGGGGGTGCTCGCGCGGCTGCTCTCGGCGGATGCCGCACTCGAAGCGTACGGCGCCGTGCTTTTCGACGAGTTTCATGAGCGCTCGCTGCAGGCGGACCTGGGGCTGGCGCTCGTGCTCGAGACGCAGGCCGTGCTGCGAGGCGACCTGCGAGTGCTGGTGATGTCGGCAACGCTCGATGGTGATGCGGTGGCGCGGCTCATCGCCGATGCGCAGGGGCCGGCGCCCGTGGTGCGCAGCGCCGGGCGGATGTTTCCGATCGAGACGCGCTATCGCCCGCCACGCGCCGACGAACGACTCGAGGCCACCACCAGCCGCGCGGTGCGCGAGGCGCTCGATGCGCATGACGGCGATGTCCTCGTCTTCCTCCCCGGTGCCGGTGAACAGCGACGCGTCGCCGAGCGACTCGAGGGGTCGCTGCCGCCACAGGTGCGGCTGCACACGCTGCACGGCTCGCTGTCCCTTGCGGAACAGGATGCGGCACTGGCGCCGGCACCGATCGGGACGCGCAAGGTGGTGCTGAGTACGAGTGTGGCCGAGACGAGCCTGACCGTCGAGGGGGTCCGCATCGTGGTGGATGCGGGGCAGTCGCGCCTGCCGCGCTACGACGCAGCGGCGGGGCTCACGCGCTTGCGCACCACGCGTGTGAGCCGCGCGAGTGCCGATCAGCGACGGGGGCGCGCCGGACGTACGGCCCCCGGCGTGTGTTATCGGTTGTGGGATCCGCATGAGGAACATGGCTTTCTCGCCAGCACTCCTCCGGAGATTCTCGATGCCGACCTTGCAGGCCTCGCGCTCGAACTGGCCGATGCGGGGGTGACGGATCCGGCGCAGCTCCGGTGGCTCGACGTGCCACGGGCGGGGCCGTTCGCGCAGGCGCGCACGTTGCTGGCGCAGCTGGGCGCGTTGGATGGCGAGGGTCGGGTGACGCCGCACGGGCGCGCCATGGCGGCACTGCCACTGGCGCCGCGGTTGGCGCATCTGGTGCTGGTGGGCGCGGCACGCGGGGCGGCGGCGCTGGCGTCCTTGATTGCGGCGCTCCTGGAGGAGCGCGATGTGCTGCGGTCGGAGGGGGGATTCACCGCGACGCCGTCAGACTTGCGATTGCGCGTGGAGGCGGTGGTGGGAGAGCGAGACGCAGGAGTGGATCGAGAGGTGAGACGGCGGGTGCGGGTGGCGGCAGGGGAGATTCTTCGGCGAACGCGGGAAAGCGGAAGCTTGAAGGGCGGGAGTGTGAAGGGCGGAAGCTGGAACAGCGGAAGCTGGAACGGCGGAAGCATGGACGGCGGGGACAACGGGGACCGCGGGGTGGATGATGCGGCTACCGGTTCACTCCTGGCGTTGGCGTACCCGGATCGCGTGGCGCAACGGCGGGCGGGGACTGAACCGCGGTATCTGCTGCGCAATGGCAGTGGGGCGGCGCTGGCGAAACATGACGCGCTGCATGATGCGCCATATCTGGCGATCGCGGAGCTCGATGGGCAGCCGCCGGAGTATCGCATTGCGCGCGCTGTACCCATCTCGCTCGACGAGATCCTCGCGGATTTTGGCGACCAGGTGGTGCGCGACGCCCTCGTGACGTGGGATGCGCGCGGGCAGCGTGTGCAGGCAGTGCAGCGCGTGATGCTGGGCGCGCTCGTGCTCGAGGAGAAGCCGCTGCGCGATGCGGACCCGGAGCGCGTGCGCGACGCGGTGCTCGCGCATCTGCACGACATCGGCGTGAGCGCCTGGCCGCTCACGATCGGCGCCCAGCGACTTCGGGAGCGACTGGCGTTCGCGCATCACCACCTCGGCGGCGACTGGCCAGACGTCTCCGATGACGCGCTGGTGGCGACGGCGCGCGAGTGGCTGGCGCCGTTCCTCGATGGGGTGCGCAGCTGGAACCAGCTCGAGCACTTGGACTGGCACGACGCACTCGCCAGCATGGTGCCATGGAATCAGCGCGCGGCGCTCGATCGCCTGGCTCCCACGCATCTCGAGGTGCCGAGCGGTTCGCGCATTGCGGTGGACTACCGCACGCCCGACGCGCCCACACTCGCGGTGAAGTTGCAGGAGGTGTTCGGCTGGACGAGCACGCCGCTGCTCCTTGATGGTCGGGTGCCGGTCACCATGGAGTTGCTCTCGCCGGCGCAGCGCCCGGTGCAGGTCACGCGAGATCTCGCGGGCTTCTGGAAGAGCAGCTACTTCGAGGTGCGCAAGGAGCTGCGCGGGCGATACCCGCGGCATCCGTGGCCGGAGGATCCGCTCAATGCGGAGGCGACGCGCAGGGCCAAACCGCGGGGCACGTAACTCCACTCCTCCATACCAGAAACTCCGAACCCCAAACTGATCAGTTTGGGGTTCGGGGTCCTGGGTCTGGCGTTGGCGGGTTCAGAAAGCCCCAGGCAACGCCGCGCAGAATTGCTGCATTTCCTCCGGCGTCCCGATGCTCACGCGGCACCAGTCGTTGTACGGCGGAAATGGGCGCCCGATGGTGAAGCCCTTCGCGGCGAAGTACTTCTGCATCTCGGTCGTGGGCTTGCCGGCCTGGAAGAACACAAAGTTCGTCTGGCTGGGTGCCACCCGCTTGCCAAGCTTGGTGAGCGTGTCGGTGAGCAGTTGACGGCTCGCCGTGTTGCGCTGCTTCACGAACGCCTGATACTCGGTGTCCTGCAGGCTGGCGTTCGCGGCATGGAGGCCAAAGACATTTGCATCGCCAGAGACGTACTGCCGGATCTTGTTGAGGATATCGGGTCGTGCGATGGCGAAGCCCACGCGAAGCCCGGCGAGCCCGTGGATCTTGGATGCGGTGCGCGTCACCAGGATGTTCTCACCCTTGAGCACGAGATCCACCATGCTCTTGTGTCCGGGCACATCCACGAAGTCGATATAGGCCTCGTCGACGATCACCGGCGCGCGATGCGCGGCGTTGGACACGAACTCCCGCAGCGCCTTGTCGTCGGCCAGGTTCGACGTGGGGTTGTTCGGGTTGCACACGTAGACGAGCCGCGTGCTCTGCCCAATGCGAGCGTCCATCTGGTAGAGATCGTGATCGAGTCGATCGTCGAGCGGAATGCGATGCACCTTCATCTGCATCGTGTCACCCCACCGCGGCGTGTCCTCGAACGTGGGCCACGGTGTGACGAGCTCACCGCCCCCCATGCCGTACGCGACGCCCATGATGGAGAGCACCTCGCTCGAACCCTGCGTCACGAGCACGTGGTCCACCGGCACGCCCACGTGCTTCGCAAACGTCGCGGCGATCTCCGCGCGAATGGGCGGCGCGTACCAGGTGTGCTCCACCCAGTG
>JBDHVK010000221.1:0-5409 GCA_039809645.1 Gemmatimonas sp. | reverse complement strand
GGAAGTGTGGACGTCGACGGCGTGATCACCACCTACTTTCCGGGCAACACGGCCGTGCGGCTCGCCGCGACCGGTTCGGCGCCCGGATACCAGACCACCACGCTCGTGGCGACGCGCACGCTCAACATCATTCCGGCGCCGGCGCTGTCGATCTTCGATGTGCCCTCCTCCATCACCGTGTCCGTGGGCCGCACCGTGTCGATTCCCATGACGGTCGTGGTCCCGCGCAACGCGCCAACGCCGGTCATCACGCTGTCAGACTATCCGCCCGGCACGATCACCACCTCGGGTGGCGACGCCGACTGGACGGTGACCGGCGTGCGGGTCGGTGCGATGCCGCTGACCTTCCGCGCCGTGGCCCTGCAGGCGGCGGGGTACTACGCCATCACCCGGACGGTGACGACGACGGTGACGGTGGTGCCGTAGGTGCGGGCGACGACGGCTCCGAAAGTGCGAGCGGGCATTGAAGGGACGCACGCCCGAATGGCGATCACGCCCCGTTCAACTCGAGTCCCCACGTAATCGGCATGTTGGGATCCAGCGAATCCCGCACCGAGCAATACTTCGTCACCGCCAGCTCGATCGCCCGCTCGGCGTGGGCCCGCTCGATGTCGGCGCCGATGATCCGATACACCAGATGGATCTTCGTCACGCGCCCCGGCGTCCCGGCGAAACGCTCGCCCTCGACTTCGATCGACAGCGCCTGCACCGGCGTGCGGCGCTTGGCGAGGATGTCCACCACGTCCACGCCGGTACACCCGGCGAGCGCGCAGAGCAGCGTGTCCACCGGCGACGGGCCCGTCTGGCCCGTGGAATCCATGCGGATCGACGGGCTCCCGCTCTGCCGCATGCCGTCGAAGCGATGCTCGCCGGCCCAGCTCACGTTCACCTTCGCCGGCGGCTTGCCGGCGGCGGGCATGGCGACGGTGTCCTTCAGCTGTTCGGAGCTCATGGCGTGACCCTCTGAGATATCAGTTACGGCGCGGATCCCGTCCGGATCGGCGCCCGGACGGCATTCCCCCACTCCGTCCATGACCCGTCGTAATTTCGCACCGCTGTAAAGCCCAGCAGATAGGTGAGCACGAACCAGGTGTGGCTCGACCGCTCCCCGATGCGGCAGTAGGTGATCACGGCGTCATCCTTCGCGAGCCCGAGTTCCTCCTCGTAAAGCGCTCGCAGGGCCGCCGCATCCTTGAACGAACCATCGGCCTCGGCGGCCTTCGCCCAGGGCATGCTCCGCGCGCCGGGGATGTGCCCGCCCCGCAGCGTTCCCTCCTGCGGATAGTCGGGCATGTGCAACCGCTCGCCGGTATACTCCTGCGGTGAGCGCACATCGATGAGCGGCCGCCCCGCGTCCATCTGCGCTCGCGCATCGGCCAGGAACGCGCGAATGCGCCCGTCGTCACGCTCGGGCGCCACACACGCGGACGCCGCATAGAACGGCCGCTCGGTGGTCATGTCGCGATCCTCGTCGATCCACTTCGCGCGTCCACCGTCGAGAATGCGCGTGTTGGTGAACCCGTACAGTTCGAAGACCCAGAGCGCGTACGTTGCCCACCAGTTGTTCTTGTCGCCGTAGAACACCACCGGCGTATGCGTGTCGATCCCTTTCGCGCGCAGCAACTGCTCGAACGCGCCGCGCCCGATGTAATCGCGTTCGACGCGGTCGTTGAGATCGATGTGCCAATCGAGCTTCTGCGCGCCCGGAATGTGCTCGACGTCATACAGCAGCACATCCTCGTTGCACTCGAGCAGACGCAGCCCCGGCGTGTCGAGATGGGTCGCCAGCCAGGCGGTGCTGACCAGGCGGTCGGGAAACGCGTATCCCTTGCTGGTGATGTCGGAATCCGGCGAGCCGGGAAGTGGGGTGAGCGGCATATTCAACGGTACCGGTCCTTCGCGTTGTGCGGAACCGTCCACTCGTGCGGATGGGGAATTCATGCCTGTCCTTTCCGGCTCTGCGGTCTGCTATCGCCTCTTCGATATCGGGTACGCCATCGATCTCGACCGCGCGTTCGACCTCCTCGCGGCGAGCGCGCCGGAACGGATCCGCCCACTCCGGGGCGAGGCACAGGCGCTGCAGATCAGCAACCCGCCCATCACGGTTGTGCTCGGCGGCGAGGCGCTGGTCGTGGGCGGGCGCGCCTGTTCACTCGAGCTGTCGGCGCGCGTCTTCGACTTCGGCGTCGTGTCCCTGCGGACGCATGTTCGTCCGGACGCCGCGCTGTCGTGGGAGGACTTTACCGAATTTGCGCACTTTGTCGAGCATCATGGCGACATCGATGCACTCGTACAGAGGCACCTGCGACTTCTTGCCGATCGCATCGCCGCAGCCGTGGAGCGGCCCGCGCACGCGACCGTCCGGGAGGATTATGCCGTCTTCCGGGTCTCTCGGATCACCACCGAGCAGGGCGAGCCGCTCACGGCCGATGCGCTCGCCGCGCTCGATGTCGTGCCGCTGCTGCTTCATGAAAGCCGTCCCCTGAGCGCCGACGCGCGCCGGGAGCTGCTGCCGCATCGCTTCAGCTACTACGCCGACGATCTGGCGGTGGTCACCTGGGAGAATGCGCTGGTGATCGAGCCCGGGGACCATGATACGGATGTGCAGTACATCATGGAGTTCGCCAACGCGCAGCTGTTGGAGCTTCGCTACTACGATGCGCTGCTCGACGCCGAGCTACCGCGACTGTATGACGCGATCGAGGCGGCCCGTGCGCGGCGGGCACTCTTTCCCGGGCGCCGCTTCGCGGGGCTGCTGTCGCGCCTGCAGGCGCAGGTGGCCGACTCCACCGAGCTGGTCGAGCGGGTGGAGAACGCCCTCAAGGTGACCGACGACGTCTATCTGGCGCGCGTCTATTCGGCCGCGCTCGAGCTGTTCCGCGGGCGGGTCTGGCGCACGGGGATCGACCGCAAGCTGGCGATCCTTCGGGACACCTACGCCATGCTGAACGACGAAGCCCAGGCGGCCCGGAGCGAGACGCTCGAGCTCGCGATCGTCGGATTGATCGTGCTCGAACTGCTGCTTGCCCTTTGGCGTCGATGACCGACTAGCTTCCTGCTGATGGCCCTCGACCGCGACACCCTCGCCGCTGCCATTGTTGGCACCGGCGGCGCCTGGCTCCTCGGCTCCGCCCTCCTTCACTCGCGCGATGGCCGCTGGAACAGCACCCAGCTCAAGGGGCTCGTCTACGCCGGCGGCGGTTTCCTGATGAGCGCCGCGGCCTCGCGGTTCCTGCAGTCGACGGGCAGCCGGGGCATCGCGGTGGCCCTCATGGGAACCGCCTTCGCGCTTCGCGGCATGTATCTGCTGGTGCGCGAGCGGGCCGCCGAACGGGCGGCCGCCGAGAAGGCGCGCGAGAACCCGCCGACGCCCTAGCGCACCCGTGGTCGTCCCACCCGCGGAACCCTGAGCCGCTGAAGCCGATGTCGCAGCCGCAGTCGATGATGCCGGAGATGGAAGCGTACAGCCGTCATGTGCTGGTATGCACGGGCGGCTTCTGCCAGGAGAACCGGGCGGGGCGGAGCCTCTACTCCCGGCTGGCGTCGCTGCTCCAGCGCGAAGGGCTGCTCTTTGGCCCCACGCGCGTGAAGCGCAGCGAAGCCCCCTGTCTCGGTGTCTGCGCGGGCGGTCCCATCGTGGTGGTGTACCCCGAGGGGGTGTGGTACCACCACGTCACGATGGAGCTGCTCGAGCGGATCGTGATGGAGCACCTGAAGGGCGGGCGGGTGCTGGAGGAGCACGTGTTCCACCGGATGGCTGCGGAACCCAGCACCCACCCATAACCGGGATCAACCCAGAACCCACGACCAAAAACCCGGAACCCTGAACTGATCAGTTCAGGGTTCCGGGTTTTTGGTC
The DNA here is from genome assembly GCA_039809645.1 of Gemmatimonas sp. Lineage (GTDB taxonomy): Bacteria > Gemmatimonadota > Gemmatimonadetes > Gemmatimonadales > Gemmatimonadaceae > Gemmatimonas. The sequence goes on along the minus strand of JBDHVK010000221.1, from coordinate 1,550 downwards.
ATGAGTCCTGGGTTTCCTCCAAGACGCTGGCCTCGGAGCCGCGCTGCCCACGGACCCCCTCCACGAGTTCCGATGGGGCGTCTTCAATGCCCCGGCGCGCGAGCTCCTCGGCCACCGCCTTGAGATGCCTCGCCCATACGTACCGTGCCAGGCGGAAGAAGTTCCGGCGGGTCTCCGGGGGCTCCTCGGCCAGGAACCGCGCCAGCGACCGCCCCGCTTTCCGTGTGTTGCAGCCCCTGCACGCGCTTACTACGTTGCCGGGAGACCCGTCCCCGCCGCGCATCCGCGGCTGGACGTGGTCGACGCTCAGTTCGTCCGGCGCCCTGAGCTCACCGCAGTACACACAGCGGTAGCCATCGCGGGCAAAGACCTCTGCGCGGTTCATCTCGTCATCACCAGTAGCCCTCTCACCCGTGGACATTCAGGATCGCGGCCGTCGCTTCATGCTGGAGCGGCTGACGAAGTTCCTCGACCCCACCGAAAGTGTCGAGACGGACGATGACGCCCCGCCCCGCCTGACCTTCAAAGCCCTCGAGGCCCTGCGTATGTCGCGTTCCCGTGAGCGGATCCTGAACAATCTCGAAGAGATGTACCGCGAAGCCTTCGAGCGCGCCAAGGAGACCGGCGATCCGGCCCAGATGGCGTCGCTCGACTTTGCGTACCGTCGCGAACAGCTGTACTTCGAGATCCTGCTCGACGTGCGCGACGCGATGGAGCGGCGGTAGGGCGCTCGAAGGCGATCACCCGCTCGTGGTGATCGCCCGCAACGCCCCGTACGCCGCGCGGAAGCGCGCGTACGCGGGCGCGTAAGCCAGCCAGGCGCCCGCCGCCGGCTCCAGCATCTCGCCGCGAGCCGCAGTGGCCTGCGCGGCCACGGCGAGCGTAGGGTGCGCGCCGGCACCCACCATCGCCAGCAACGCCGCGCCATACGCCGGCCCCTCCTCTCGGGTCGCCGTGCCCACCGGTCGGTCGTAGATCTCGGCCTGCAGCGTTCGCAGGAACGCACTCCGCGCGCCGCCGCCAGTGAGGAGCAGCTCGCGCGGCGCCACGCCGAGTGACTCGAGAATCTGCAATGAGTCCTTCATGGCGAAGCACACGCCCTCGAGTACCGCGCGCGTGCAGTGCGCGCGCGTGTGCGCGAGACTCAGGCCAATGAACGCACCACGCGCCGAGGCATCCCGATGCGGCGTGCGCTCCCCCTGCAGGTACGGCACGAAGGTCACCCCGTCCGCGCCCGGCGCGATGCGCGCCGCTTCGGCATCGAGCGCCTGATCGGACTCGCCGCGCGCGAGGTGCTCGCGATACCACGCGAACGCGCCCCCCGCCTGCAACACCACGCCCATCACATACCACGTCTCGGGCGCGACATGCGCGAACGTGTGCGCGCGCATCGCCGGATCCACCACCGGGCGCGACACCGGGGCGAGCACCGTGCCGGAGGTGCCCCAGCTGGCCACACCACTTCCGGGCGACACCACGCCCACCCCCGCGGCGCCACAGGCATTGTCGGCACCGCCGCCCACGACGGGGGTGCCCGCGCGCAATCCGGT
>JBDHVK010000220.1:0-5428 GCA_039809645.1 Gemmatimonas sp. | reverse complement strand
GCGCTCACCGAGATGCTCCCCTCGGGGATGGCCGGGGTGTAGTGGCCACCGGTCCTGGGCAGCCCGAGCGCAAGGGCCAGCACCACGATGATCACCAGGCCGCCGTACTTGGCGAGCGTGGTGGTGTTCTGGATGAGCGCGCCCCACCTGACCCCCACCACGTTGATCGCGGCGATCGTGGCGATCGTGGCGGCCGCGAGCCAATGCGCGTAGGTGTCGTACGGCTGGACCGACGGGTCGTAGCCCAGACCGCGCAGCGCGTACTGCGCAAAGGTGGTCGCGATGCCGCCGAGCGCGGCGGCGCGGATCAGCGTCAGTTCGGACCAACCATAGAGGAAGGCCGGCAGCCTTCCCCACGCCTCGCGAATGTACACGAAGTACCCGCCGGTCCGCGGCAGCGCACCGGCCAGTTCGGCCAGGGTGAGCGCGCCGCAGAGGGAAAACAGGCCGCCCATCGTCCAGACGAGAATGATGGGGAGCGGCCCCGGAAGCTTGTCGGCGATCCCCGCCGGCGAACGGAAGATGCCGGAGCCGATCGTCGTCCCCACGAGCACGGCGATCGCGCTCCAGAGGCCGAGGGTCCGCGGCAATTCGGTGGGCGTTCCGGCGGCGCCGGTCACGGGCTTTGAGTCTGGGGCGGAGGCCATGCGGGCTATGCTAGTACGTGGCGCTCCACTCTGCACGGGGGGGCGCGCACAATCTCCGGGGTCCAATTCCCCATTTCGCGGTGCACCTCCCTAGTTTTCGGGGGTCATGTCTCCCCTGCCCGCCCCACTTCCGGCACTGATCGCCACGCCCCTGTTCTGGGTGCTCGTGATCGTGTGTGTCCTTGCGCAGCTGCTCATCGTGCGCGGCCTCTTCAACGCTGATCCGGCCGGCGCGTCGCCGAACGCGCCTCGGGAAGGCGTGCCGACCCCGCGGCATTGGATGGAAGTGGCCTGGGCGCTGCTGCCCATCGCGGGGCTGGTGGCGACGTTCGTGGGGACCTGGCGCCTGATGGCGCGCTGATCGGATCCGCGTCCCGCAATCCCGCTCGTTTCGTCCTTCGTGCTGCCCCTGTCATGACCTCGTCTGCTGCTCCTGCTGCGGTGCGCCGCGCGGCCTATGCTGCGCTGGGCGTGTCGCTCGTGCACATCATCTTCGGCGCGATCGTGCGCATCTCCGGCTCGGGCATGGGATGCGGCGACAACTGGCCGAAGTGCTACGGCTACTGGATTCCGCCGTTCGAGCGGATCGACCTCATCATCGAGGTCACGCACCGCTATCTCGCGCTGGCGCTCTTCGTGAGCATCGCCGCGCTGGTGGCGACGGCGTTCACGCATCGCAAGCTGCCGGCGGTCGGCGCGTCGGGGGGCGTATGGAACGCGGCCCGCCTGGCGCTCGCGCTCTGGTTTGCGCCGGCGATCTTCGGCGCGGTGACGGTGTTCACCGGCAATCCGGCGTGGGCCACGGTGGTGCACAAGCTGCTGGCGGCGTCGTTGCTGGGCGTGCTGGCCACCGCCACGATTCGCGCCGGTGGTCTGGGCGGCGCCTCGGCCATCGGTGCCAAGGGCACGACGAAGGCGGTGGGCGGCGCCACGGCGGCGGCCATCCTGGCGCTGGTGGTCGTGCTGATGGGTGGCCTCACCGCCAAGGTCGAAGGGGCGGCGGTGGCCTGCGCCGGCTTCCCGCTCTGCGGAGAAGGCTCGATCGCCGGCAGTGCGCAGCATGTGCAGCTCACCCATCGCCTGCTCGCCTACGCGCTCGTGCTGCATCTCATCTCGCTGCCGATGGTGTTCCGCAAGCGCGGCGAAGCGTCGCCGGTCATCACGGCGGCGTGGATCGGTCTCGCGCTGGGTGTGCTGCAGGTGGCGTGGGCGGCGTGGATGGTGACCGGCGGCTTCCCGGGCGTGGTGCGGTCGCTGCATCAGGCGACCGGCATCCTCATCTGGGTGACCACGTTCAGCATGGCCTATCTCGCACGCATCGCGAGCGGCCGGAGCACCGTGGGCGCGCAGCCGACGAGCGCCGCGCCGGTGGGTGGCCGCGCGGTCTCCGCCGCGACATGAGCGGCGTCGTGGCCTCGACTCCACCCGCGTCGGACACCCCGCTTTCCCGCGATCTTGTTTCGCTCACCAAGCCGCGCATCATCTCGCTGCTGCTGGTGACGACGGCGGCGCCCATGTACGCGGCGGGGAGCCCGAGCTGGGTGACGGTCCTGCTGGTGATGGTGGGCGGCTATCTGATGGCCGGCGGCGCGAACGCGGTGAACATGTACCTCGACCGCGATATCGACGACGTGATGGCGCGCACGCGCCTCCGCCCCATTCCGAGCGGGCGCATGTGGCCCATTCAGGTGCTCGCGTTCGGCGTGGCGTGCGCGACGCTCGCCACCTGGATGCTCGCGCATTTCGTCAATGTGCTCACGGCCGGCCTCGCGCTCGCGGGCTTCTACTTCTACGTGTTCATCTACACGCGCTGGCTCAAGCGCACCTCGCCGCACAACATCGTGATCGGTGGTGCGGCCGGCGCGTTTCCGCCGCTGGTAGGGTGGGCAGCCGTGACGGGGACGCTCGACGTCACGGCGCTGATCCTCTTCCTCATCGTGTTCTACTGGACGCCGCCGCATTTCTGGGCGCTCGCGCTGCTCAAGCAGGTCGACTACGGCCGCGCGCGGGTGCCCATGGCGCCGCTCGTGTGGGGCGAACGCGAGACGATGCACCAGATGGTGTGGTACACCATCATCCTGCTCGCGCTCACGATCGCCCCGGTGCTCTACGGCGCCTTCGGCTTGCTGTATCTGGCCAGCGCGCTGGTGCTGGGCGGCCTGCTCATGTGGGGCGTGCTCAGGGTGCTCTGGGCGGCTCGCGCGGGACAGCCGTGGACGGCGCCGGCCTGGTGGGTCTACAAGTACTCGCTGCTCTATCTCGCGCTGCTCTTCGTGGCGATGGCCGTGGACCGGGCGGTGCAGCGGTGAGCCGTGGGCTCGCATCGGCCCGTGTCCTCGTTCGCCTCGGGCCACTTGTGCGCCCCTACGCCACCCGTCTCGCGGTGGCGTTTGTCTTTCTGGTGCTCGCGGCCGCGGCGGGGTTGGTGTTTCCCGCCGTGCTGCGTGCCCTGCTCGACGCGGCCTTCGAGCTGAAGGACGCGCGCGCGCTCGACCGCCTGGCGCTGCTGCTGGTGGGCGTCTTTGCCGTGCAGGGCGTCGCGAACTTCGGACAGGTCTATCTCCTGTCGAGCTCCACCGAACGCATCGTGGCCACGCTGCGCGAACAGACCTTCGCGCATCTGATTCGCCTCTCGCCCGGTTTCTTCACCGAGCGGCGTACCGGCGAGCTCACGAGCCGCCTGAGCAGCGATCTGGCGGTGCTCCAGAACCTGCTCAGCACGTGGATCTCGGAGTTCTCGCGGCAGCTGCTCTTTCTGGTGGGCGGCGTGATCATGCTCTTCGTGACGAACGCGCGGCTGACGCTCACCACGCTCGCCATCGTGCCGGTGGTGGTGGGCGCGGCGCTGGTGTTCGGCAAATCACTGCGGCGCGCGAGCACCACGGTGCAGGATCGCATCGCCGCGGCCATGGGCATGGCCGACGAAGCGTTCGGCGCCATCCGCACGGTCCAGAGCTTCACGCGCGAGGCGGAGGAAACGCGCCGCTTTTCGGCGCAGCTCGCCGAGCTGGTGCGCATCGCCGTGCAGCGCGCCCGCACGCGCGCGCTCTTCTTCAGCGTGGTGGGCTTCGTGGCCTTCGGCGCCGTGGCCGCGGTGCTCTGGCAAGGCGGCGCGCAGGTGCTGGCCGGCAAGCTCACGGCGGGCACACTGGTGGCGTTTCTCTTCTACGCGCTTTTCGTGGCCGGCGCGGTGGGCTCGATGGCCACGCTCTTCGGCAATGTGCAGGAAGCCGCTGGCGCGGCTACGCGCGTCTTCGAACTGCTCGATTCGGAAGCGACGGTGCGTGAACCGGCGCAGCCGCGCCGCCTGCCCTCCCCGGTGCGTGGCGCGGTGGCGTTCGAGCAGGTGTCGTTCCGCTATCAGGCCGACCAGACCGACGTCGTGCGCGCGGTGACGCTCGACGTGGCACCCGGCGAGGTCGTCGCGCTGGTGGGACGTTCGGGGGCGGGAAAGACGACACTCGCCAGTCTGCTCCCGCGCTTCTGGGATGTCAGCGCCGGACGCATCATGCTGGATGGCGTGGATGTGCGCGATCTGTCGTTCGACAGCCTGCGCGGTGCGATTGGCGTCGTGCCGCAGGAGCCCGTCCTCTTCAGCGGCACGCTGCGTGAGAACATCGCCTACGCGCGTCCCTCGGCGAGCGACGTCGAGGTGGAGGCCGCCGCGCGCGCCGCGCATGCGTGGGAGTTCATCGAACGGCTGCCGGACGGACTCGCGACCCGCGTGGGCGAACGCGGCGTGAAGCTCTCCGGCGGTCAGCGCCAGCGCATCGCCCTCGCGCGCGTGTTCCTCAAGAACCCCGCCGTCGTGATTCTCGACGAAGCCACCTCGAGCCTCGACACCGAGAGCGAACGCTTCGTGGAGGAGGCGCTCGAGGAACTCCTCGACGGCCGCACCACACTCATCATCGCGCATCGCCTCAGCACGGTCCGCCGCGCCGATCGCGTGATCGTGATGGACCAGGGCCAGATTGCCGAGGAAGGCACACACGACGAGCTGCTCGGACGCGAGGATGGGGTGTACGCGCGGTTGTACGCGATAGGCGCGTAGTCCACTTCCAACCCACCACCCAAGACCTACAGCCCGAAACCCTGAACTGATCAGTTCAGGGTTTCGGGCTTTAGGTGATGAGTTCTGGGTTTTAGAACGTGACTTCCACCCCCGCCTGCACTCCCGCCTCCACCCGCACGGTGGTTTTCCGCGCGCCGAGTTTCTCCTGCCACACGACCAGCGTGTACTTGCCGGGGGGCACGTTGTCGAAGCGGAACTGGCCGTCGGCCTGGGTCACGGCCACGAACGGATGCGGTGCGACGGCGAGCCAGCCGCGGACCCACGGGTGGCGGTCGTCGCGGACTTCCACAAGGGCGGGTGGCGCGGTGACGTCGCTCGTGGGGACGATCTGACCGGCGTCCGTCAGCAAAATGCTCGCGCGGCTCATCGATTCGCCGGCGGCAACGAACTGGAGGCGCGACATCATCGCATCGCGACTGTTCACGAGCACGGTGCCGCCAGCGGCGACGCGCTGAACGTGGGGCTCGAGGTGACAGCCGTCGAGCGTCAGCTTCACGCGGCGTGGTGCGTCGTCCTTGGGGCCTTCGGCCACCCCTTCGAGCCACACCACCGCGTTGCCAACGCCCCCCTGCTTGCTCGGCACCTGCGTTTCGGTGAAGGGCTTGCACACGCTCAGATCGTGCGTGGGTACGATGCTCGTGTCGCGCGGGGTGCCACCCTTCACGACGCCCACGATGACCCCCGGCACGGCGGCCGGCCGCTCCACGTA
>JBDHVK010000219.1:0-5446 GCA_039809645.1 Gemmatimonas sp. | reverse complement strand
CGTCCGCCGTCCGCCGTCCGCCGTGTGGAGCAGCAATGGAACTCAATGAGCATTCTGTCGAGGCAGTCTTTGCGTATCTGACGCGTGCTTGTCCCGATCTGCCGAGGCTGTTTGCGGGCCTCGATCTGAAGCTCACCGCACGAATGGCTGCTGGAGACTTGGGAGTTGGTGACAGCGCAGCGTTGGCGCGTTGGCTCCGTGCGCAAGACCTGCCGCAGTACAATCTGTTGCGCAATTGGTGGTACGTGGTGGAGATGCACAGGCGTGCACAGGCAGGAGAGACTCTTTACGCTCTTGCCGCGAACCAAGGACGAGAGCTCGCAACCCTCTCACGTTTCGTAGCGCGAGTCACGGGTGAGCCATGGTCTCTACTCAAGGTGACACCACAGTCGACTCTTCGTCATCGCGCCGTGGCTGTCTGGTCAGCGCATCGGCCTCAGCTGTTGGCTAGGGCGATAGAGTCTGCTGAGAAGCTGCCGTGGACGAAAGTGGCTCAATGAGCACGAGTCTGGACGAGAGCGGGCGTAACGCTCTATTGTCGCGACGGGCTTCTTTGCCGTGAGGACTTCTCCCAAAATGCTCGGCTGAGCTCCCAATCACCATCTGGTCGCTCACCAACAAGTACCACCTGCCTCTCGTCAGCCGCGATCACCTGTTGGCTCGACGCAACTCTGATGAAACCGCGAGTCTTCCCGTGTTTGTCGAGCACCAGATAGTCTGCGCTGTCAGACGGCGCGGTCCACTCGCGCAGAAGGAGAGATCCGTCATTACTCACTATCGCACCCGCTACTGACGGCAAGAACGGCGGCGTGATCAGCGCTCGACGATAGTCTTCTCGCGTGATACGTGCGGTGCCCTTTCGATGGCGATTGATTGGCTCGAGGATAGTATCAATGACGTATTCGACGACCTTTGAGTCGAGTCGCCTCATCCGAAAGGGAACGGCAGTGGAGTACACAGGCCTCCCGTCGGCACTGAACAGCGACACGGTTCCGGCGGATCCTGTGAGTCCTCCCACGCCGGCTCTGGCGTCGCGCTCGACCTTGGCAAAATAAGTCCCAACGCCGTTTGAAGCCACGATTGTTGACGCGCTAAATGGCTGCAGCAGTATGGTCGTACTCGATGCTCGCTGAATGACAAGGCGGCCTAGCGGCTCGTTCAGCGGGAACAAGGTATCGATGAGCTCGCGGCCATCGACGGAGGCTAGCACCAATGGGGTAGCTTGCGGGCCAAAATCACGGGCGGAGCGACCGCCAATCACGGGGCAGACCGCGCCCTTCTCGGTCAGAAAGAGAGGTGTTTCAAGAGAGCCGTTCTTCGAAGCAGTACCGAGAAACGATACGGTTTGTACTACCCGCCCACCGGAGAAGAGAGTGGTGCGTCGGGCGTTTGCATCCGTCACGACCAGCGTGTCGCGACGCCAACTCACCCTTAGCCCACCTCGAAATTCTCCCGGGCCTCCTCCTTCCCGTCCGACGCGCTGAAGGCGGCCTCGCGCATCGATCAACCCTACGTACGCACCGCCGCCCTCGGCGACTGCAATTCGGCCGTCGGACCCGATGGCCGCGCGAAGATTACCATCAACGTTGATCCGTTCGTCGCTCGTATTCAAAAGAGAGGTCGGACGGCTCAAGCTCAGGCGATTGCTCGACTGGCAAAGCATGCGAGACGGCGGGGCCATAAGGCCAGCAAGAAAGGTCGGAGCAAAAAGCGCGGCGGCCTTGAGGGACATGGGAGGGGGCGCTCCAGTTTAGATCACGATTCGAGAAACCGTCTCGCGATTGGTTTCGGACATGTCACTGCTCAGTAACCTCCCTTTGCAATCGATCGAGGCCACCATCGAAGCAAACTGCACCGCGATCGTTGCGGCGGCCACCTCACGCGTGGGGCCGACCATCCGGTACGATTCTTTCAACGGGGCGAGGCGAACTCGTCCGTCAAGATCAAGAATCGAAGCGATACCGCAATCTCCCGACATATCGCATCCGCCCGAGATATTTGTGCAGGATTTCCAGCCGTCGGGATAGGGGCCCCACTTGCAACCGAGCGGTTGGCCGAAATTGGAGCAAACGGCACACTGCGCGTCGACCATCGCGGGAACCAAGATCGAAAGCACAGCTGCGAGGCCCTTCAGCGTTCGGAACTTCATGCTACCTCCGTTGTTGATGCTGTTCGCGTTGCGCCCACTCCCAGGTAAAAAACCTCAGCCGTCGACTCTGCCGAAAGTCTGCGACGAGTAATGTCTTCGAGAATGCCCCAAGAGGAACCATGAGTTCGGGCAGTGGTGTGCTTCTCAATGTCGTACACGTGCTGTCGACGACGGCTGCCGTCCGTTGTGGACCGTTGTCTAGCGACGTGGTAATCAGAAACTTGCCATCCAAGCTCAGTGCCGTCAGAAGTCGCTCATGAGGTGACGAGGCTCGTGCGTTCGCCCAGCGCTGCCCCCCGTTTGACTCACACTGCAAGAGCAGCGAGTCGGACAGAACTGCAACCATGTACCCGTTCCCCGAAATCGATAGGCGTACGTCGACCGGTCGACTCCTCATGCGTAGCAACGATGTGTCCCGGTGGATCGCCACTCGAGATAGGCTGTCTACGTGACGACCGTCGCTCCGAAACACCTGAACGCCAGATGAGTCAAGTGTCGCAAACCACCAATTGCGCGCAACGAAGGCGGCAGCTGCGAGTGAATCAGAGCGATGCGTCCGAATCCATCGGGGATTCGCCGCGTCATCGTGATGCGACAGTATGCCGATATCCCGGCCACGCGTCACCAGCAGGCTCAAACCTTCGTCGAACGGAGCCGCACCGCGAATACGTAGGCCGTCTGGAACTTGGAGCGAAGAGGCGGTGTAACCGGAGATTCCACGTTCCCGTGCCTCGCTATCGGACCATGTCACTACTGAAGAGTCTGAGGAAAGCTGGACCCCTCGCATATCGAGAGTGGCCTCAATGAGGTCGTGGTTGCGTGCAGAAAGCAGCAGCCCACCTGTAGCAGGTAGGCGACCCTTCTCGTCGTCGACGGCACATGCGGTCAATTGCAGCGTTGAAGCGATGAGCAACAGCGTGCGCGCGCTCGGTGTCAGGTATTCTTTGACCGCCGTTCGACCTTTCATATCTCCACGTCGGCCGTTCTCGATGTGTCTGTCGGCGATGCTCCTTCTGCAATCGACGCCGTCCATCGTAAAGCGAGGCGCTGGCGTCCGTGAATGATCACGAGTGATCAAGTAGTTGATCGCGCGAACGCAAGCAATTCTGCAGCGAGAACCACCTTGCCTCGGGGGGAGACCGGCATCGAATAGACATGATGTCGCGTAGCCTCCCCGCTTCCTGCTGTCACGCGACTGGTGGCATCCGACCAGGTTCCATCTGAATTCGCTGGACGGGTCGACGCTCAACGGCCGGCTGTCCAGATTCAGCACCGAACGGATCAACGAGCTGCTCGGCTCCTCGTGTCCGACAGAGGACGAAGCGCAGTATCTACGGGCCTGGTCTTCTGACCTGGTCGAAATGGGACTCAGCTATCTGCGTCTCCGGTAAAGTCGAGGCGATTAACTGGGCGCTCGGATCGCTAAGCGTTCCGCTCCGCGGTCTTCGCGCGATCGTCGGAGCGGCATCAGTCGCGCAAGAACGGGGAGGGGGTGCTCGAAAGCGGGCGCGACGTGTGTACCGTGAAGCGGGGCTGCGCGTCTGGCATCGACTGCGGAAGCGGGTGGCGCTCAAGCGCGTGCCTTGGCCACCCATTGTCGGTGCGAATCAACGGTAGAGCTTGGACTTCGTCAGCGACGTGATGGCTGACGGACGGCGTGTTCGTAACTTGACTGCCGTGGACGACGAAACTCCACGAGTGTCTGCTCACGAAGTCGACTGACCACTGCTGGCGTTTTCTTAGCGCTCGCATAATTGGTCGCAACTCCAGGTGGGGCTGAGCGATCTGTGCAAGAATGATCGATGAAAGGATCACTGGACTCTATGCATTGATACGCGGGCTTCCATAAAAAGTCGGAGGACGTGAACCGCGGCGCCGCCAATCGGCGCTGGGCGGGTCGAACCTTGGGTACTTCGTTCCGGGGAAGTGCTATGCGAAGATCGCTTGTTCTTGGAGGGTTGCTGATCGCCACTGCTGCCGGTGCGCAGCCAGCGGTGACGGTGGGTACGGCGCTTTTTCAAACCGGCGCCGAGTTCACGGATGTGAGCGCGGTCCGGCTGTTCGGGGATGGGTCGATGCTGGTGGCGGATCCGGGGGCGCGGGAGTTCGTGCGCGTCACGGACCGCGGGCGCGTTCGGACGATCCTTGGACGCCACGGCGCGGGTCCCGGAGAATATGAGTCGGCGCAGCAGTTGCTCGCTCTGCCGAATGGCGAGTCGGCGTTGATCGACCCGCCCCAGAACCGGTGGATGGTGTTCGACTCCAACGGCGCGTTTCTGCGCACTCGGGTTTTCGGGCCCAACGAGCGCGTGCTCCGTTACGCCGAGTTTGCCGACGCGCGCGGTAACGCGTATGGGCTCTGGTTTCCGTCGGCGCCGCCGGCCAAACCCGAACGTGCGCTACTTCGGTGGACGGCAGCGTCGGGCCACCTGGATACGCTCGCTGTGCTGGCCGGTGCCGATATGGTGGCCTCCGCAATGCCGGCCGGCGCCAATGGCCGACCGGCGGGTGTTGCGTACTTCTTTGTGCCGTACGCGCCGCAGGATGCTTGGGCGGTCACGCCAAACGGCACTGTGGCCATTGCGCGCGCCGAGGGCCAGCGGTTGGAGTGGCTCGATGCGAGCGGCCGCGTTGCGGCCACCACGCCGATGCCCTCCGTACCCCGCGTGCCGGTCAGCGATAGCGCGCGCGCGGCGGAGACGCGAGCGGCGGTACGCGACAAGATGCCGCGCGTGCAGCCAATCTGGTCGGACAATGCGCTGCGCGCCGTTCGGGATGGCGTGGTGTGGATGCGCCGGACGCGCGCACCGTCGGAGTCGTTCACCGAGTACCTCGAGTTCACGAAGGGCACGGGCGTTACGCGGCGGCTTCGCATTCCGGGGCGGGCACGCATCGTGGGGCACACCGGCGACCGAATCGTCGTCGCCCGCCGCACCGACGACGACCTGCAGCAACTCGAGGTGTACGCAATTCCAGGAAATCCCCCGGCTGCGTCGAAATGATGTCGCATGGCCGGACGCGCGGTGCTATCCTAGCGCAGACGACCAACCCCGCCTCAATGAATGCCTTTCGTCCCAGACTCTGTGCGACCGTTGCGCTGATCGTGGCGCCCATGGCAGTGGCGTGCTCCAAGAGCGGCGCGGCCACCGGCGATTCGTCGCGTTCCGCCGCCGGCGATTCGCTCGCAGCCATGGCGAACGACTCCGGCCGGCCGGCGCTGGCGTTGCCGGTGGCCGCCGAGGAGGCGCGCGAGGGCGACCTCGTGCTGCATGTGCGCACCACCGGGCAGGTGCGGTC
>JBDHVK010000218.1:0-5464 GCA_039809645.1 Gemmatimonas sp. | reverse complement strand
GGGCGGAGGAGCGCATGGGCGCCCTGATCCGCACCGGCCGCGTCGTCATTCGCCGCCGACTTCTTCTGGTTCGCCGTGGTCGGCTTCGCGTCGTTGTTCTGGATGTTCTTGTGGCAGTCGATGCACTGGGTGCCGATCGGCTTCCACGTATGCGCCTGGTGGCACTGCCCGCATTCGGGCGAGCTGTGCTTGCCACTCTTCGCATGGAATTCGTTCTTGGTCGCGATGTCGGCGTGGCAGCCGGCTTGCGCGCAGCTCTGATACGCCATCTTGGGCACGGTCTGCGTATGCGGGTTGTGGCACGTGCCGCAGACGCCCTTGTGGCCGCGATCATCGTCGACGTTGAAGCCCTTGAGGCGGTCCTTCATCTTGTGGCAGCCGAAGCAGCTCGTCGGGCCACCGGTGGGCTTCAGGTACTGGCGCGTCGAGTCGATCGAGATGTTCTCGGGAATGACGCGCGTGAAGGTGTGACACCCGGTGCAGTGCTGCGACGTCTGGCCGGCCATCGAGCCGAGGACGATCTTGGTGTCCTTCTGCTGGTGGCAGCCGCTCTGGCCACAGGTCTTGTCGACGGGCTTGAAGCGGTGCACTTCCTGGCCGTGGCACGTCACGCACGCGACTTCCTTGAGCGCGCTCGAGTCGCTCTCCATGTGGAGACGATGACCGGCGGTACGGATGATCCGCTTCCAGCCGCTGTCGGCGCGACTCTGCACGTGGCACTCGGAGCAGATCTTCGTGGGGACCTTCGCGTGCTCCGGGATTTCGCTCGGGCGCTCGGCGATCCAGAAGTAGAGCTGCTTCGCATTCGCGACCATGCTCTGCCGATGGCACTGGTGGCACTCGAGCTTGCGATGCTCCGACTTCTGAAACGCCGTCCACGCATCGCCCATCACGTGGCAGCTCATGCAGAAGTCGTTGTTGTGCTCCATGTAGTGATTGCCCGCGTACGCCGCGCTGGCGCCGCCGAGCACCATGAAGCTCCCCATCGCGAGGAGGCCCATCTTGTAGCCGTTCGAGCGCGTGTTGAACCACGTCAGGATCGCGTCGCGGTTCTTCCAGGCCAGGAAGACGACGATCGCGCCGACCACGGCGCCGATGACGGCAAGACCGGCCTGCACCCAGGCGGGCAGATTGAATCCGAACTGCAGCATCTGGCCGATGAAGCCAGGCACCGGGTTCTTGACGACCAGTTCGGGATTCACGCCCCCATGTGCGGACGCCGCTCCCTTGGCCGCAGAGTCGGCGAGGGTGGCGGCTTGCGTGAGGAGTCCGTGAGGGAGACCCAGTGGGGTTCCCGCGGAGAGTCCGGGGGTGATGCCTGCTGTTTGCATACCGTTCTCGGGGGTGATTACTCCGGTGCGCCGGGCTGGGCCCGACACGGCCCCTCCCGGCGCACCGTCGTGTCCTGCACCTGCTGCAGCGGAGGTGGCGTCATCACCACCTCCGCCGTGCTGCGTGTTACTTCTGCTTCAGGAAGGTGTTGCTGATGTCGAGACCGGCCGTCACGGAGACGCCATAGTCCTTCTTCAGCTGCGCGATGCTCGAGGTCAGCAGCGCTTCCACCAGGTACGGGTTGTGGATGACGGCCGCCGTGGCGGCGTTGGTCGTGGTGTTGTAGACCGATCCGGAGTTGAAGGCGGCGCCTTCCGCGGTCGTGATCTTGTTGTCGGTCGTGCTGAACTCACCCGGCTTCTGCGCCTTGACGAGGGCGACGAGGCGGTTGACCTCGAGCGCCAGCGTCTTCACGCGGCCTTCGGCGATCGCTTCGGCGCTCTGCGCGGCCGTCTGACTGCCATGGCAGCCGCTGGCGACGCAGGACTTGAAGGAGCGCGTCGTGCCTGCCGCACAATCGGCGCCAGCAGCGGGCTGCGTGGCCGTCGGCGCACCGTTCGCATTCACGCAGGGCGTGGGGAGGAAGCGGTGACCGGTGACGTTCTGCTGGAAACTGCCCGTCGCGTCGGTGACGGTCCACTTGTTCACGTGGCACCCGGCGCAGAGCCGCGGATTCGCGGTCGAGCCGTGCGTCGTGGTGATCTTGGTGACACCAGCCGGCAGTTCCATGCCCGGCGGCACCCACCCGAATTCACCCGTGAGCAGCGCGCCTTCCGGCGAGTGGGCGGCACGCGAGGACGTCGGATCGGGGACGCTGCGACGGTTGTGGCACTTCATGCACAGGTTCTGTTCGGTGTTGTTCACCGAGATCGAGAACCGGAGCTGCGCCGTGTTGTTCTTGGCATGCGGGTCGTGGCAGATCGCGCACGTGATCGTGAGCGTATCGCCCGGGCCCTTCGCCTTCTCCTTGTAGTTCGTGCGCTGGGCGATACCCCAGTTCGCGAGCGCGCCCTGGCCCGTGTGGCAGCCCTGGCAGTACGAGGAGTCCGCACGCGCGCCCCACGCCCCACTCTTCGAGAGCGCCAGCGTGCCGTGCCCCGACACCTTCCACTCGTCGTAGAACGGGTTGTGCACGCCCGAGTGGCAGGCACCGCAGCCGTTCGAGAAGCCACTGGACGGCTTCAGCGAGACGAGCGGCACGTTGCTCTTGGTCGGGTTCGTGATGTGCGTCGTGCCGGCGCCATGGCAGGACTCGCACTGCACGTCCTGGTAGCGCGCGTCCTTCGTGGTCCGGTAGCCGACCAGCGTGTCGGCGGCACCGTTGCCGTTATTGGAGACGCTGTGGCACGCCTCGCAATAGCCCTTCTTGCCGGCGTT
Organism: Gemmatimonas sp.; assembly: GCA_039809645.1. GTDB lineage: Bacteria > Gemmatimonadota > Gemmatimonadetes > Gemmatimonadales > Gemmatimonadaceae > Gemmatimonas. The sequence goes on along the minus strand of JBDHVK010000218.1, from coordinate 2,755 downwards.
GGCCTGGAGCGTGGCCCACGCGCCAGCGTGCTTCGTTTCCTTCCACTCACCCAGCACCTCGACGTGGCAGGCGCCGCACGTCGGCGTCTTGCTGGTCGTGGACTGGTACCCGATGAACCCTGCCGCCGTAGCAGCCGGCGTTTCGAACAGCGGTTTGTCCCGATACACAATCTTGTCGTCGGCACATCCACTGAGCGCCGCGGCCATCAGCAGGGCGGCGGACAGTCCGCCCAGTGTTGCCTTTAGCGTGCGCATGGTAACCCTCACATCAGCGTTGAAGAAACGTGCCCCTCTTCCCTCGGTGCTGATATGACGATTCCGCGCAACTCGTACTATCAGGGAATCCCCGTACAAATACGTCAACTTTTCCGTGAATTACGTAGTACTACGGTACAAGTACCAATTGGAATGTCTGGTCGCGTAGACAGCGTTAGTACTGAGCGGTCGTAGCTGATCGAACTGCTTGCACAGAGAACACAGAGCCACAGAGCTCACAGGGGCGCGCTCCAGTCCATCCGAAGCGCGCCCCTGTGAGCTCTGTGGCTCTGTGCACTCTGTGTGAGCCGTTCACGTCACACGTGATTGAGCTCCGCACCTACCGGAGTGGAGCCCGGCTCCGCCCCGGCATCATCCGTGGCAGGCACCGCCGCCCGCGGCTTGATCCACTTCTTCACAGTCATGAACAGCACCGCGCCGCCGATCAGCATGAAGATCACCGGGATCCAGTACACCAGCAGATTGATCCCCTCGGCGCGCGGCTCGAGCAGGATCCAGTCGCCGTACTTCGCGAGGAAGTAGTTCAGCACGTCCTGTTCACTCTTCCCCGCCGCCAGCTGCTCGCGCACGACGCCCTTCATCTGCGCGGCCAGCTCCGCCGGTGACTCCTGGATGCTCTCGCCCTGACACACCGGGCATCGGAGTCGCTGTGACACATCCCGCACGCGACGATCGAGCACCGTGTCGGCACCGGGGATCGGCACGTTCGTCGTGCCCCCCGGTGACGTCTCCACGGTGCCGGTGACCGTCTGCCCCTGGGCGGCGACACGCGCACTCGGCACACTCACGCCGAGCACGAGGAGCGCCATCACGCCCATCATCCGAAGGACCCGCATCACTGCGCCCCCTTCGTCGGCACCGGTGTCTTGGCCGCGCTATCCGCGCCGCCCTGTCCACCGGCCTTGAGCACCGAGTCCACCTTTGCCATCAGGGCGGTCGCGGTCACCGGGCCGATGAACTTGTGCGCCACCTTGCCCGTCTGATCGATCACGAACGTTTCCGGCACGCCGTACAAGCCGTAGTCGATCGCCGTGCGCGCGCCCGGATCGGTGAGCGAGGGATACGACTGCCCGCCCATGTCCGCGATCCAGCGCACGCCGTTGGGCGGCTGATCGTTGTAGAGCATGCCGAAGACCTTCACCCCCTTCGGGGCGAGCTGCTGCGCCGCTTCCGACAGATCGGCATGCTCGTCGCGACAGGCGAGGCACCACGACGCCCAGAAGTTCACCACCACCACTTTGCCCTTCATATCCGCGAGCCGCACCGTGTCACCCACCGCGCGCTGCTGCACCGGATCCGCACCCGGTGCGAACACCTCATGCGTCCACATCGGCGCCGCCTTCCCGGGCAGCGGCGAGGGGATCTGCCGCGGATCTCGCGTCATCCCAAAGGCGAGCAGCGCGATGAACGGAGCCCCGACGGCCCCCGTCACCATGAACGCGCGCTTCCAGTCCATACGACCTTACCCCTCAGGAGAAATCAGGAGAATTCAGGAACGGGGCCGCTCGAGGCGCGCACCGGTCGTGACGCCGGCACCCGCGCCGCACGGCGCGACGTGCGTGCCGTCGGCCACGCGCTCACCACCGCACCCAGCGCGACGATGAATCCACCCAGCCAGATCCACGGCACGAACGGCTCGAGGATCACTTTGATCGTGGCACTCTGCCCATCGGGCGTGAACGCCATGAGGTTCATGTAGATGTCGCCCTGCGGACGGCTGCGCACCGCCGGCGTCGGCACTGGCTGCTCCTGCGTGCGATAGAAGTTCATGCGCGGATCGATGATGCCGATCACGGTGCCGCCCTTCAGCACTTCGACATCGGCGCCGATCACCTGACGACGCGGCTCTTCCTTGCCCCAGAGCGTCTTGAGCCGCACCGACAGGTCGTCGTTCACCTGCATCGTCTGGCCCGGCTTGAGCGTCGCTTCGCGCTCGACCTTGCCACTCGAACTCGCCGTGATCGCCGCCGCCGTCATGATGATGCCCATGTGCGCGAGGTAGCCGCCGTAGCGTCGCTGATTGGCCGCGACCAAGCGGCCGAGGGCGACCGGAGCCGACTCGCCATGCGCCTTCTGCCGCGCCGCGATGCCCACGCCGTACTCGCGCAGGTTGCACACCAGCGCATACGCCGCGAAGGCGAACGCGAGCACGGTGTACGGATCCTTCGGACCGAACACGAGCGTCAGCACCATCACCACCGCCGCCACGATGCTCGGCAGCATGAACGCCTTCCGCACCTGCGCATCGGTCGCGGCCTTCCACGGCAAACTCGGCCCCACACCCATCAGGAAGAGCAGGGCCACGCAGATCGGGATCGACATCTTGTTGAAGAACGGCGCGCCACCGTCACCTTCGCCCCCTTGATCGCTTCGGCGACCAGCGGGAAGAGCGTGCCGAGGATCACGACCAGCGTGAAGCCGGTCAGCAGCAGGTTGTTGAAGAGGAACACCGTCTCGCGCGACGCCATCGCATCGAGCT
>JBDHVK010000217.1:0-5508 GCA_039809645.1 Gemmatimonas sp. | reverse complement strand
CCGAACGAGCCGTTCGCCCCCGACACCAATGACTTTCAGCAGGCCGTGGTGGTGGCCGCACCGGGCAGCTGGAACGATCTGGCACGCTGGTACGATGGGCTTGCGCGCAGCCGCTATACGCTGTCACCCGTGGTCCAACGTACCGCTGATTCGGTGATCTCCGCGGCACAGGCACGGACACGCGCCGACAGTGTGCGCGCGTGGCACCGGTGGGTGGCGCAGGACATCCGCTATCTGAGCGTGGCGCTCGGGATCGGCAGCTACCAGCCGCGCACCGCGGAGGAGGTGCTCGCGTCGGGCGCTGGCGATTGCAAGGACAAGACGACGCTGTTCGTCGCGCTCCTCCGTCGCGCCGGCATCGAGGCCCAGCCGGTGCTGCTTCATCTCACGGGGCGCGTGGTCGAGGGCGCCCCCAGTGTGGCCCAGTTCAATCACGCGATCGCGGCAGTGCGTGACGGGACGTCGTGGACGTACACCGATCTCACGGCGAATCTGCTCCCGTATGGCGAGCTGCCCGCGTCATATCAGGGCGGCCGCGGCTTGCGGCTCACGCCGACTGGTGATGGGGAGCTTGTCGCGCTGCCGGTCGACGCGCCCGCCACGGCGACGCTGCAACTCGTGTATCAACTCGACTCGAGTGGAACCGCGGTCGGTCGCGGCCATGAGCGCCCGGCCGGTCGGCCGGCACTCGGCGCGCGGGCGCTCTTCGCCACGCCGGTGAACGACAGCCGGCGGGCGCAGATGGCCCGGCAGATCGCGCAGAACACCATCGGCACCGACGGTGGCGTGGATGCGCGCGTCGATTCGCTGGTCGGCTTCGATGGCCGCGATCTGCGGGTGGAGCCCGATGTGCATTACTCATTGCGCGTCGCCAATGCCGCCCGCGAGGTGGGGAGTACGCGCGTGCTGCAGGTGCCGGTCGTGATGCGCGGACCGGCGCGGCAGTTTCGGAATGCCGTCCGCGATCTCGAGGCGGCGGGGCCGCGCAGGCTGCCCATCGATGCGGCCCGCATCATTCCCTCAATGACCACCGCGTTCGAATGGCGGGTGACCTTGCCGGCGGGATGGACCGTCGACCTCCCGGCGGCGGTGGATACGCGCAGCTTCTTTGGGCGCTATGAGAGTCAGTGGACGCTGCGCGGCAGGCAGTTGACACTCGTGCGGCGACTGACCGGCGAGCGCGGTGTGGTGGGTCCGCAGCGCATGATCGAAGTCCTCGTCTGGCTCCGCACCGTGGGTGCCGACGATCAGGAGTTTCTCACGATGAAGCCGGTGGCGACGCGCGCCCCGGAAGGAGCACGCTGATGCGGTGGAGTCCCGGTGGGCGAAGCGACAATCTCGAAGATCGCCGCGGTGCGTCGGGGGGCGGCATGGGTTTCGGCGGCGGCGGCGGGGGCGGCATGCGCCTCGGCGTGGGCGGCATGCTCGTCCTCGTGGTGCTCAGTGTGGTGTTCAAGCGCGACCTGATCACGCCATTCCTGGGCGGTGGCGGCGTGGGCCCCGCGCCGTCGTCGGCAGCCGCACCAGTGAACGATCCGCGCGAGGAGAACATGGTGCAGTTCGTCTCCATGGTGCTCGACAGCACCCAGGCGACGTGGAGCCGCACGATGTCGCAATATCAGCCGGCGAAGCTGGTGCTTTATCGCGATGTCACGAGCACCGCGTGCGGCACCGGCCAGGCGGCGAGCGGGCCGTTCTACTGCCCCGGCGATCAGAAGGTGTATCTCGACCTCGCCTTCTTCGATGAGCTCGACACGAAGTTTGGCGCGCCGGGCGACTTCGCTCAGGCGTACGTGCTGGCGCACGAGATCGGCCATCACGTGCAAAACCTGCTCGGCACCGAGCAGCAGCTGCGGCAGCTGCAATCGCGCAATCCGGGGCGAAAGAATCAGCTGTCGGTGGCGATGGAGCTGCAGGCCGATTGCTATGCCGGCGTGTGGGGGCACGACGCCGCCCGCGCCGGCGTGCTCCAGCCCGGCGACATCGATGAAGGACTCTCTGCCGCCGCCGCCGTCGGCGACGACCGGCTGCAGAAGATGGCCGGCCGCTCGGTGAGCCCGGAATCGTTCACCCATGGCTCCTCGTCCGATCGGCAGAAGTGGTTTCGGCAGGGCTTCGAGTCGGGCGATCCGCGCTCGTGCGATACCTTCGCCGCGCTGGGCCGATGAGCGCCGACCTGACGAGCGACGGCTACGCGCCGCGTGCCGGTGTGTTGCAGGAGCAGACGTGGCCGACCATGCGCGAGGGCGCGTGGCCCGTTGCCCTCCTGCCCTTCGGCGCGACCGAACCGCACAACACGCATCTGCCCTACGGCACCGATACCATCCTCGGCGGCGAGATCGCGGCGCGCGTCGCCGCCGCCTGCATCGACCAGGGGACCGGCGTGCTGGCGCTGCCCGCCGTACCGTTCGGCGTGAACACCACGCAGCTCGATCTGCGCTTCACGATCAACGTGATGCCAAGCACGCAGCTCGCTGTGCTGCGCGATGTGATCCGCAGCCTCGAGCCGCATGGCGTGAAGGCGCTCGTGTTGCTCAACGCGCATGGCGGCAACGAGCTGCGCGCCCTCCTGCGCGAGCTGCAGCCCGAAACCGATCTGCTGCTCGCCATCGTGAACTGGTGGCAGGCCGGCGACCTGCACACGTTCGTGGAACCCGGTGATCACGCCGGTGCGCTGGAAACGGCCGCCATGCAGCACGTCGCGCCCCACCTGGTCGTGCCCGATCGCGCCACGTGGGGGGACGGTCGTGCGCGTGCCAGTCGTTTCGAGGGGGTGCAACGGGGGTGGGCGTGGATTCCGCGGCGCTGGACGCAGGTCACCGACGACACCGGCGTGGGGCGCCCCCATGAGGCGACGCCTGAACAGGGGGCTGCGTACGTCGGTCAGGCTGTCACCCGAATCGCGCAATTTTGCCAGCAGTTGGCAAGCGCCGACCCGGCGTCGCTCTACCTCGACTGACGCCCGCCGGCGGGTGCGCCCGTTAATGCTGTGATAAAGTCGGAGGCGTGCGGTGACCGCGACTGGTCCCACGCGCTAGAAACCGAGGGTCGTCTCTCATCCCGCCTCCTTTGTTCCTGGCCGTGCAATCCTGGCTGAATTCGCCCCTGCTGATGTGGGGGCCGCTCATCGCCGTGCTGGTGCTGTTCCTTGGCGCGCTCGCCGTCTTTGCGGTGCAGACGGCACGCCATGGGCTGGTCACCTCGCCACGCGCGGCGCAGTTGGGCGACAGCGTCGTGCTCAGCCGGTTCTTCGTGGAATACGGGCTGTGGATGTTCCGGCCCGCCATCCGAGTCGCGGTGCGCCTCGGGATTCATCCGGACCACATCTCATGGGCCTCGCTCTGGCTGCATCTCATCGCCGGGCTGGCGCTGGCGGCGGGTGGCTTCGGCGTCGCCGGTTGGGTGCTGCTGTTCGGGGCCATCTGCGATTCGCTCGACGGTGGGGTCGCACGCGCGCGTGGCCTGTCGTCCGACGCCGGTGAGGTACTCGACGCGGTGATCGACCGGTGGGCGGAGATGATCGTGTTCTTCGGCTACGCGTGGTACTACCGCAACGATCCCTTCGGCTTCGCGGTGTCGGTGGCCGCGTGTGCCGGTGCGGTGATGGTGAGCTACACGCGCGCGAAGGGGGAGACGGTGCAGGTGGATGCGAAGATGGGGCTCATGCAGCGTCATGAGCGTGCCACATACCTCATCGTCGCCACGATCTTCTCCACGCTGATCGAATCGTGGTGGCCATCGGGCGACCCGCCGCGCCATTGGCTGGTACTGGCCGCGCTGACCTGCATTGCGGTGCTCGCCAACGTCACCGGCGTCGTGCGCACGCGCTACATCCGCGCACAGCTGCGCCAGCGGTGACGGCGCCACGGCTCTCGCCGGTAGAGGTCGTCCGGTTTGTGAAGGCCCAGTTCTCCACCGGCGTGGCGACAGCCCTCGAGTGGGCGCTGGTCCTCGTGCTGACCCGCGCGGGCCTGTGGTACGTCGGGGCGGCCGTGGCGGGCGCCGTGGCCGGCGGCATCACCGATTTCGCCATCAAGAAATGGTGGGTGTTCGGCACCCACCGTGCGCCGCGCGCCGGAACGACGGCGCTCGCGCTCACCGGTACCGAGGCCATCCGTTATGCCGCCGTTAGCGGCGCCTCTGCACTGTGGTACGGAGCAGCGGTCTTCCTGCTCGTCGATCTGCTCCACTGGCACCTTCCGGCCGCCGTCGTTGGTGGCTCCGTGCTGGTGGGGCTCTTCTGGAACTATCCCTTGCATCGATTCTTCGTGTTCTCCTCTGCGGCCGGGCATACGGCATGAGCCGCGTTCATCTGCAGACGGCCATCCCCGGCCCGCGTTCACAGGACATCGTCGCCCGTGAGCAGGCGCATCTCGCGCCGGGGTTGCAGAGCTTCGCGCTCTGGGCGGGCGTGGCGATGGATCACGGCGTCGGGAGCCACATCACCGATGTCGATGGCAACACGTTCATCGATCTGATCGGCGGCATCGGCGTGAATGCGCTGGGGCATTCGCACCCGAAGTTCGTGGCGGCCATGCAGGCACAGGTCGCGAAGCTCTCGGTCGGGAGCTTCACCTCTGAGCCGCGGGCGGCGCTGGTGAATGAGCTCACGGCACTCGCGCCGGCCGGACTCGATCGGCTGCAGCTCTATTCGGGAGGCGCCGAGGCGGTGGAGTCGGCCATTCGTCTGAGCCGCTGCGCCACGAAGCGTCAGGATATCGTGGGCTTTTGGGGCGGCTTTCACGGCAAGACCGCAGGCGCGATGGCCCTCATGGGCTCCGATGCGCGCCATGGGCTGGGCCCGTTTCCGGTGGGGACCACCCAGATCCCGTATGCCGACTGTTACCGCTGTCCGTTCGGCCTGCAGTACGGCTCGTGCGGCATCGCCTGCGGGGAGTTCGCGCGCAAGGCGATCCGACAGCAGCCGCAGGGACCCGTCGCGGCGGTGATCATCGAACCGATGCAGGGGACGGCCGGCAACGTCGTGCCGCCGCGTGAGTTCCTCCCCATCGTGGCCGAGGCCGCGAAGGAGGCGGGCGCGCTGCTCATCGCCGATGAGATGATCACGGGCATGGGGCGCACGGGCACCCTCTGGGGCGTCGACCATACTGGCGTGCAGCCGGATATCGTGACGCTTGGCAAGGCCTTCGGCGGCGGCTTCCCGGTGAGCGGTGTGCTCACCACGAGCGCCATCGCCTTCAGCGAGCCATGGGCCAAGCCATCGGGCGCGAGCTCGAGTTACGGCGGCAACGCCCTCGCCGCCGCGGCTTCGCTCACCGCCATCCGTACCATTCGCGATGATCGGCTCGCCGAGAATGCCAAAGCGGTGGGGGCGCACATGCTGACGCGCCTGCGCGACATGCAGGAGCGCTATCCGTTCATCGGCGATGTGCGCGGTGAAGGCTTGTTCCTCGGCATCGATGTCGTGCGTGACCGGAAGACACGCGAGCCGATTCCGAACACGGTCATGCGGGAGGTCTTCGAAGGCGCGGTGCGCCGCGGCCTGCT
>JBDHVK010000216.1:0-5509 GCA_039809645.1 Gemmatimonas sp. | reverse complement strand
CGTCGGAGAACAATCAGGTGACCGCTGGCGAGTGGTGGAAGGGGCTCATGCTCACCCAGTCGCCCTACGACACATACGACAACGTGCACTCGCAGGTGGCGGTGACGCGTGATGGACGCGCGTCGGTGGAGCGCTACGTGCTGGATGGGCATGCCGTCCTGCGCGGTGTGGATGTGCCGCTGCTGGCGGTCAACGCGCTGCCGATGGGGCCGTATGAGAACACCGCGCTGTACACGCCGCGCTTCGGGCGGAATGCGCCGCGCGAGATTGCGCCCAAGGACTCGACGCGCAAGGTGAGCGAGCTCGTGGTGCGGCTGGCGGGGAGGCGCGGCGATACGCTGCGCTACGTGGTGACGGCGCCGACGGCGAGCGTGGCCGGGAGCGTCATACCAGCGGATGGTGCGGTGCTTGCAGGGTACGGCGACCGTGCGACCGCCTGGCAGGGGGCGCAGGTGGGTGACACGCTCGGCGTGATGCTCGGAACGCTTCCGCGTCTGCCCAATGGTCAGGCGCCCGCGCTGCTGCTCGGTGGGTGGCCGCGCCTGTTGGAGCAGGGTGTGAACGTGGCTCGCACCGCGGCGATTCGCGAAGGCACCATTTCGCGCAACGCCGAGGCGAGACATCCGCGCACGGCCATTGGTGTGTCGAAAGATCGTCGAACGGTCTGGCTGTACGTGGTGGATGGGCGCGCCACAACCAGTGTGGGCATGACGACGAGCGAGCTGGCCGACGCCGTGCGGGCTCTCGGCGCGTGGGATGCGCTCAATTTCGATGGCGGCGGGAGTACGACCCTCGTGATCGACGGACAGGTGATCAACAAGCCCACGGATGCCACCGGCGAGCGCGAAGTCGGCAACGCGCTGCTGGTCCGCGAACGGATTCGCCGCTGATGCGCGCGCGCAGCCTGCACGTACTGGTCGAGCGCGATCTGGCCTCGTTGCGCCGTGAGGTGGAGGCATATCCCACGGACGACGCGCTCTGGCTCACGCCGCCCGGACTCACCAATTCCGGCGGCATTCTGGTGCGTCACCTGTGCGGCAACCTGCGACACTACTTCGGCGCCGTGCTGGGGCAGACGGGCTACGTGCGGCAGCGCGCGCTCGAGTTCAGTGCCCCGCCTGTCTCGCGCGCGGCGTTGTTGGCGCTGATCGCCGATACGGAGCGTGAGGTGTTGCCGGTGCTGGCGTCGCTGAGCGACGAGCAGCTCACCGGAGAGTTCCCGGAGCCGCAAGGGGGGCGCGTGTTCGAGACGCCCGACTACGTTGCCCATCTCGTGATGCACCTCGGATATCATCTCGGGCAAATCGACTACCATCGCCGCACGCTCACCGCATCGCACGGAAGCGTCGGTGCGCTCAATTCTTCGGAACTGCCGTTTCGCTGACCAATGCCCTTGCCTCCTCCAGTGCCGCCGGCGGTCATCGTGACCTGTCCCTTCCCCGATTCCATTGCGGCGCGGATCGCGGGAGATTCGAGCGGTCGACGTGTCTCGACCGATGGACATGTTCTGGTCGGAGCCGTCTCGGGCATCGTGGCGGGGTTTATGCTCCTTCCCGCCTCCACGTCGAGCGCGAGTGAGGCTGCCAAGGGTGTCGCGGCGGCCAGTCTTGCCGCGTTTGGCCTCAACTGGGGGATCGCCGCCAATCGCTCGTCGGTGCCGCGCGTCGTGCAGACGCGGATCGCCGAGTGCGACTCCGCGACGAGGGCCGCTTTCTCGAAGGCGTACGGCGTGCGGGCGAGCAAGAAGCGGAGTCGGAACGCCCTCCTGTCTGGTCTCGTGGCGGTCGTGGTCGGCGCGGCCGCGCTGGTCGGCCTCGTCATCGCCGCCCTCGGCAGCGGCAGCTTCACGTAGTCAGCCGCGTCCGGAAAGTGCGCAAGGCTGATCAAGCCCGATGGCGTCGCGCACCCTATCGTAAGGTCATGAAGCCGGACACTCGCACCTTCTACCTCGACGCGGTCACCCGCGTCCTGCGGCAGCTCGTCACACACCTCGATGACTCGGCGGATCTCGCCGAGTTGGCGCGGCTTGCCAACCTCTCGCCGTTTCACTTTCACCGCATCTTTCGCGGCATGGTGGGGGAGACGCCGCTCGAGCTGTTGCGTCGCCTGCGTCTCGAGCGGGCCGCACACGCCCTGCGCCACACGGACAATCCGGTCACGCAGGTCGCCTTCACCGCAGGCTACGAAACGCACGAGGCATTCACCCGCGCGTTTCGCGCCGCGTACGGCGAGACCCCGTCCAGCTTCCGACAGAACCCGCGCGCGCGGTCGCATCTCGCGACGCCGTGCGGCATCCACTTCGACACGCCCGCCGTGGTGCGTGCCTTCGTTCCCCGCAATACCGGAGGCGCTGGTATGGAAATCACCTTGCAGCAGTTGCCCGACCTGCGATTGGCCACCGTGCTGCACATCGGGCCGTTCAATCAGATCGGACGCGCGTTCGAACAGCTTGGCGCGCTCGCCGGACGCGCCGGGCTGTATGCCCACCCCGGCGCGATGATGATTGCCACCTACGACGACGATCCCGAGGGGAGGTCGGTCGACGAGCTGCGTTCACGCGCCGGCATTTCCATTCCCGAGGGTGTTCCGATGCCGGACGGCCTGGAGGAGCAGCGCATCGCGGGTGGGACCTACGCCTGCCACACGCATATCGGTGGTTACGAGAACCTGGGTGACGTGTGGTCGCGGTTCATGGGTGAGGCGCTGCCGGCGAGTGGGCACGTCGTCGGGGCGGGCCCGGCACTCGAGATCTACCGGACGGACATGCGCACGACGCCCCAGGCGGAGTGGCGGACGGATCTGCTCGTTCCCGTGCGAGTATAGAACTCAGACGCCGTAAACCCGAACCCAGAAACGGGTCAGTCACTGCGTTCTGGGTTCGGTTGTCTGCGTTCCGGGTGCTGCCGCTACACCGCGAATCCTCGCGCCTTCAGCACCGCCACCACACTCGGCCGCGCCATGCTCTCCGGACTCTCGTTCCATTGGTTGTACGTCTCGGGGCGCGTGGCGCCGGCGTCCAGCAGGCGATTGGCGATCGCGGGGTAGTCGTCGTCGTTGGCGCGGTCGCAGTAGCGCGAACCGTGGCAGCACCAGGCGAGTGGTGAGCTCCCGTACCGCGTATCGCGCACGTTGATCGGCGCCCCCGCAGCGATCAGCAGCTCCACCATCTCCGTTCGGCCATGCCACGCGGCCCAGTGCAGCGGCGTGCCTCCCCATTCGCCTTCCTGCGTGAGTGGCCAGCCGAGGCGGGCCATGAGACGCACCGTCTCGACGCTGTTGCGCGTCACCGCCAGTCCCAGCGCATCTCGTTCACTTGGGCCGAGCGCGGTCAGGATGCCCGGGTTCGCCTGAACGACGCGCTCCGCATCCGTGTCACGTCCCGATGCACACGCGGCCATGAGTTCATCAACGGGCGAGAGCGCCGTGCTGGCCCCTGCCTGCGCGAGATACGCCGCCTGCGCCTCGTAGCCGCCGCGCATCGCCAGTCGATAGGCGGTGAGCCCATCATCGCGCGCGGCATCGAGCGGTGCACCATGCTCGACCAGCGCGCGCAGCACAGGCACCTCATGACCGACAGCGGCCGCCCGATGCAGCGGCGTCTCACCGCGCTGCGGCTCGGTGACGTACGTGCCGGTACTCGGGATGCGCGGGTCGGCGCCACGGGCAAGTAGCCACTGCAGACCGCGCATCGCCTGCGGTGCAATGCGGTTGTTGGGGGTGTGCGCGGCCAGGAAATGCAGCGGGGTGTTGCCGTAGGCTGCTGGCCCGCGATGCAGATCGGCGCCGAACTCGACGAGCAGCTCGAGGCATGCGAGGTGCCCCTGCTGCGCGGCGTGGTAGAGCGCCTCGCCGTCGGTCGGATTGGCGCCGCGCTCGAGCAGGAGGCGGGCGACCGGCACGTTCCCAGCGTTGCAGGGAAAGAAGAGCGCGGGAATTCGGTCACTCACGTCGGGGATCGCGACAGTACTGTTCGGATCGGCGCCGGCGTCGAGGAGCGCGCGGACGGTAGCCACATGCGCGTCGGCGGGGACCCCGCGTTCACGCTTGATGTCCTCGTACACCGCATAGATCAGCGGCGGCACGCTGTCGCCGGGGCTTGGCGCCACTGCCAATGCCGGCGCGGTGGCGAGCATCGCCTGCACGGTCGCGGCATCACCGAGTGCCGCGGCGGTATGCACGCTGTAGCGCGCGACCGCTGGGGTGCGTTCAAGGATACGCAGCGCACCACTGGTATCATCCTCGCGCAGCGCCTTGAGGAAACGCGCGGCTTCGGCGTGTACCGGATCAAGCACTTCGTAGAACGCCTTGAGTGCTGCCCAGCTGTCGTGGCCGAGCTTTCGCGCCACGGCGTGCTGCACATCGGCCAGCTGGATCGAGGCGGCGATGTCGCGGTCGTTCTGCGACGCGAGGCGCGGGAGCAGCTCGCGCAACTTGCCGATGACGACGGTATCGGCGGCACGGGCCAGCTTGAGGAGCTGCTTCGCCTGCTGACGAAGCTGGTCGAGGGCGTGCGCATCGCCGGACGGCGCGCCGCCCACGGGGTTCTGCTGTTCGGACATGCTACGATCTCCGTGACGCCCGGGTCCGCACGGCAGGGCAGGAGTTCGTAGTCGAGCGACAAACTCCGTATCGCAACAGGTGGGTGGCCCTTTCCGCGGACGGGCGGCGCCCTGCGCGCCGTGTCTCTATGCTCGGCGCGCCGCGGCGGGATCGCAAGCCCTCAGGCCTTCTTGACGAACTCCGACTTGAGGCCGAGCTGGCCAAAGCCGTCGACCTTGCAGTCGATGTCGTGATCGCCGTCCACAAGGCGAATGTTCTTGACCTTGGTGCCGACCTTCACCACGGTGGATGAGCCGCGGAGCTTGAGGTCCTTGATGAGCGTGACCGTATCGCCGTCCTGCAGCACATTTCCGACCGCGTCACGCACGACCCGTGGTCCATCGGGCAACGGTTCGGCGCCGCCAGGCGTCCATTCATGCGCACACTCGGGGCAGACGAGCAGGGTGCCCGACTCGTAGGTGTACTCGGACTTGCAGGCGGGGCAGGGAGGCAGTGACATGGTGGCGACAGGGAAGTGGGGTGTCGCAATCTAACGCGCCAGCAGAAGTGAACCCGATGTGACACATTAGGCGGACCCCCTACCGGAGTTCCGTCGTGCGTTTCACCCGCGTGTGGCTCGCGGCTGCCCTGCTGGCGCCACTGGCGCCGGCCGCCGCTCAATCGAACATCCAACGCCGCGACACGGCGTACATCAACCGGAGCACCAACCCGGCGCTCGCCCCGTTCCGCTTCCGGTCCATCGGGCCGGCGAGCATGGGAGGCCGGATCGATGACATCGCGGTGTACGAGAAGGACCCGCGCATCATCTACATCGGGTACGCAGCCGGCGGGGTGTTCAAGAGCACCAACGCCGGCACGACCTTCGTGCCGATCTTCGAGCAGTACGGCTCGGCGAGCATCGGCGACCTCGCGGTCGATCAGCGCGACCCGAATGTGCTGTACGTGGGCA
>JBDHVK010000215.1:0-5525 GCA_039809645.1 Gemmatimonas sp. | reverse complement strand
CCGGGCCGATGAAGATGGCAGCCCGCTTCTCCGTCTCGCCCTCCATGAACCTACCCTCGGCGGCAACCCATATGCCGGGCCAGCCGGCAATAGCGGTGAAGGCGATACGGTCGGACTTCTGCGCCTGCTGAACACCTGACGTTCTCAGGTGCTCAAGGATCATGGTGGTGAAGTCGTTGAGTTCCTCTGTGCCTCTGGGCAGCGTCCTTTTGCGCTTGCCGTCGTCGGAATCAACTTCGTCGACCAGCTCGCCGTCACTCGACGGCACGGCGCGGTGAGGCGAAAGACTCTCGACAGTAAACGGCCCGGCGACGCGGATGCGGGACTTGTCCTCATAGGGCCGATCGTAGAGAAGTTCGACATCAGCCTTCTTCGCAATCGATTCGTCGATCTTCTTCTGGCGCGCGATGCGCTGCTCCCACCAAGCAGCGTGGGCCTTCTTTGCCTTGTCTGGCCAGTTCTCAGTTACCTCGCGCGGGATTTCCCATTCTTCCCACTTCTTGCCGAGCGAAGCGTTCAGGTCGCGCCGCAACGGCTCCAGCTTCGCTTGAAACTCCTCCCAGATAACGTCGATCTCAACATTGTTGGCAATGGAACCCAATGTTACGTGCGGGGCGCTCTGATAGACAAAACCTTGGCGGATGTCGTCGTGTGTGACGGCATCGACCGGCAGCTTTCCGGTTACTTCGACTTCCTTGAGACGGCCTTCCTTGCTGTCCGCCAGAAGGTAATAGGGATACTTCGCGCCCATCACCCTAGTGCGGGCAAGCGCCAGCGCCACGCGAGATGTGTCGATAGTGATCCAGCGGCGACCCCATTGCTCGGCTACAAAAGCTGATGTCCCGGAGCCGCACGTCGGATCAAGTACGAGATCGCCGGGATCGGTCGCCATCAAGATGCAGCGTTGAACCACTAACGGAAGGGTTTGAACGATGTAAATTCGATCAGCACCAAACCCGCTAGTTTGCGTGTCCGTCCACATGTTGATGATGGGCGTTACGTTGTAGTCGCTCAGGTAGTTTACGAAACGCAGCGTTTTCCCTTGGGCAACCAAGCGATCCGCTTTGTTCAACCGGATCAACCCAATGCCATGCGTCTTCCAATGGGAGTTGGAAGAGGGGCTGTAGTCGGTGCCGCGCCAATGAAGCGGCTTGTCACGCTCCGAAGGCCCATCAGAGAACATTGGATAGGGCTGCAACACTACGCTGTCTGGTGGTAGCGGACTCCGACCGTCTTTCTCAGAGGCAACCATCGGGCGTCGAGTCCCGTCAGCTTCCTGTATCCACTCGTAGTTCGTTGCGCCCTCTTCACCCGGAATTTTCTCCACGTAAAGAGAGCGAGCTTTCAGGTGTTCCTTGTCACGCGCAAACCAGAGAATGAAGTCGTTTACATTGGCTATCGCTTGAGTGCTTTGCCCGCCAGTCTTCTTGAAGCAGATAGCCGATATGAAGTTGTCCTCACCGAACACCTCCTCCGCTACTGCGCGGACTCGATGCTCATTCTCGTCGCCGATCTGTATGAAAATGCTGCCCGACTGCGCCAAGAGATCCCGCATGGCAGTGAAGCGATCCCGCAAGTAGGTCAGATACGAATGAATCCCGTCTTTCCACGTATCGCGGAAGGCGCGCACCTGCTCCGGCTCGCGTGAGATTTGGTCAATTTTCCCGTCCTTCACGTCGCGGGAACGCGTTGACACCTGCCAGTTGGAATTGAATTTGATCCCGTAAGGCGGATCGAAATAGATGCACTGCACTTGCCCGCGCAGTCCCTCGCGCTCCGCAAGGCTCGCCATTACCTGCAAGGAGTCTCCGAGGATGAATCGGTTCGACCAGTTCTGGTCGTGGGCATAGAACTCGGTCTTCGCTTCCGGATCGATACCGTTGAAATCCTCAAACAGATCGAACATGCCACCTGCGGCAGACTTGCGCGCGTCCTTCGTGCGGCGTGCAAGATCGTCGACGATCGCCTTGGGATGGATCTTCTCCTGGATGTAGAGCGGCGGTGCGGTGACGACGAGGTCTGACCAGTCCTGGTTGTCCTTGCCGCGCCAGACGAGTTCGGCGTCCGAGATATCGACGTAGCCGTTGGCGGCCGCTTCCTTGATCTGCTCCTTGCTCAGATGTACGCGGGTGCCTTTCCACACCAGTTGCGGGTCGAGGTCCTTGTCACGCTGACGCTCCGCTCCTTCCGGCAGCGGGTGGCGGCGCGGGTACACGACGGGCTCGAACGGCTGCAGTTCCTCGGCCCGCTGGGCGGCGGATTGCAGTTCGGCGGTCGGGATGTTCCTGCGCTTCGCCTCCTTGTGCGTCAGCGTCTCGACCTGCTTCGGCGCACCGCCTGCCTTCTTTCTGCCCTTGCTCATTCGCCACTCACCTCTGCTGCGCGGTCAATCAAGGTCGAGAACTCTTTCTGCATCTCGAAGACATCCGTGAATTCCTCGAATGCCCAGCGCCCGTAGACGCCGAGATTGTTCACGCCCCTGATCCATTGCTGACGCATGGTCTCGGATTTCAGCTTCACGTTCTCCTGCCGGTAACCCTTCACCTCGACGATTAGGTGGAGCGGGTCTTCCGGCCCGCGCCCGTCGTCGATGTTCACGATGAAATCCGGCACGTAGAGGCGCGCCGTGGCACCGTCCTTGTACGGGACTTCAAGGCCGAGGCCCTGATTCTTGACGTAGGACAGCACGCGCGGATGCGCTTCGGCAGCGCGGGCGAACTCCGCCTCCCAGCCGCTGTCGGTCACGACATAGTTGACGTGGCACTTCGCCGGATCGGTTTCGTACAGATCCTTGCTCGTCACGAACCCGACATGGCGGGTCGAGCCTTTGGGGTTGTAGGGATCGAGCACGGCGCGGATGCGGCTCTCATCGCCGATGGCGGCGGCGATGCTGTGATAGATGCGTTCGACGGCCTGAGCGGCGACTTCCCTGATCTGCAGCATCCATGGGCCGGTGCCGCCCTTGCATTCAAGATAGCCCTCGTCGATCCAGCGCCGGACGATGCGCTGGATCTGATAGAACAGATGGAGCTTGGGTTCGCCGTCGGCATCCCTGAAGTGGGTGTAGAGCAGATACTTGGCCAGCTCGAAAGATACGGTGCTGGGTCGCATATCTTTCATGTCGGCGACCTTCAGCATGACGCCCACACCGACGATGCCTTCGAGCAAGGTTTCCCCCGGCCCGGTCATGTGGGGCGTGAGGACGAGCTTCGAGTTGTCGCTGAAACTGGCCTGGAGTTTCTCTTCCGGCAGCTCGACCCGGTAGCCGACGACGCGGGGGAAGATCACTTCCAGCGCATCACGGTCACGCTGGGCCGCCACGCGCGTCATCTTCTTCGGCGGCTTGACCGGCGCGACCTGCGGCTTGGCGGTGAAGTCGAACGGAATGCCCATGATGTCGGCGTACTCGACGTTGAACAGCCCATCGCTGTTCAGGTCGTAGGAATAGCGGCGCAGGCCGCGGCCGACCACCTGTTCGCATAGCAGCTGGGTGCCGAAGGCACGCACGCCGAGGATGTGCGTGACGGTGTTGGTGTCCCAGCCTTCGGTCAGCATGGCCACCGACACGACGCAGCGCACTTGCTCGCCAAGCCGCCCTTTCTTGCCAACGGTGTTCATGACTTCGCGCAGGAGGTCGGCGTCGGACAGTTCACCGACCTGGCCGGCGCCTTCGCGCTGGGCGATCTCGCGCTTGTATTGCTCGATCTCGAGCGCAGCAGCGCGGCGGAAGTCGTCGTCCAGCGCCGCGCCGGATTCGAGCTGCTTGCTGTCGATCAGCAGCGTGTTGGGGCGGGCGAGGCGGTTGCCGTGTTCGTCGAAATTGCTGAACAGCGAAAGATGGCCGTGATGGACGGTGCGCAGCTCCTCGCTGTCTTCGGCGACGGGACGCTGCCAGCCGGAAAGCCATTCGTAGACCAGCTTCGAGGCGGACGTGTTGTTGCAGACGACGATGAAGACGGGCGGCGTGTCGATGCCCGCTGCCCGCCACTTCTCGAACGTTTCCTGATAGTGGTTGTAAAGCGCGACCAGCGCAGTTTGCAGTTTCGCCGGCAGCGAGTTGGGATCGAGCTCGCCCTGGCCCTTGCCGCGTCCCTTCTTGGGCATGTCGTCGCGGATGTGTTCCCACAGGTCGCGGAAGACCGGGACCTCCGCTTCGGGGATGTTGTCGGCGGTCGGGACGCGCGGCAGCTTGACGATGCCGCACTCGATCGCATCCATCAGCGAGAAGTCGCTGATCGTCCAGGGGAAGAGCGTGCCTTCCGCAAAGCCGGAGCCGCGCAGGAAGAAGGGCGTCGCGGAGAGATCGTAGACGGCACGCACGCCCAGCTTGCGCTTGAACATTTCGATGCCGCTGATCCAGAGCCGCGCGGCTTCGTTCTCGCTCTGGGCTTCCTTCTTGTCGTCGCCCTTGAGATCCGCGATGTCCTCGTTGTCGGCGCGTTCGCGGTAGCAGTGGTGGGCCTCGTCGTTGATGACGACGATGTTCTTGATGCCCATCAGCTCTTCGGCCACGCGCCGGATCATCTGGCCTTCGGTTTCCTTCGTCACGATGGGCGCGTGGCGGCCCTGGAGCAGCGAACGGCCGACCTTGTTCACCTCCAGCACTTCGCGCAGGGCAAGGCCGTGGTAGTTGGTGATGACGATCTTCGCCTTGCTGATGTCGTCCAGCAGGTCGCCGGGCACGAGCTCGCGGGCGCGGTAGTAGCTGTCGACATCGCTGGGCAAGAGGACGCGCAAGCGGTCCTTGATGGTGATGCCGGGCGCGATGATGAGGAAGCCGCGCGAGAAGTGGTTGCTGGTGGGCGAACGGACGGCATTGACCGCCTGCCAGGCAATCAGCATCGCCATCACGGTCGTCTTGCCCGAGCCCGTCGCCATCTTCATCGCGAGGCGCACCAGCTCGGGGTTGGCTTGCTCGTTCGCGCCGAGGACGTGTTCCCAGATGTGGGCGTATTGCTTCCTGCTCCTGGCGACCTCGGTCAACCAGATGACGGTTTCGACGGCCTCCACCTGGCAGAAGAAGGGGCGCACGCCCTGAAACTGATGGCTGCGCCAGTAGCTGAGCAGCCGCGCCGTGGCGGGCGTGACGCCCCAGGATGAGGGCGGCAGCTTCCGCCAGGCACCGACGTAGGCGCGAATCTCGTTGATGATCGGCGTCGGGTCGTATGCCTGTTCTGCCGTTGAAAGCCCATCGTCAGCGCGCAGGTCGAGGCTGGCCTGATCGGCATTTCTGCCCTTCTTCTTGCGCGGCTTGGGAACCGGCGTGATCAGCTCGGACTTGCGTCGACCATCGCGAGGCGGCTCGTTGAGCGGCTGGCCCTCCTCGTCGAGGGGATGGTGCCGGGTGGGCTCCTCGTAAGGAGAATTCAGGATGGGTTGATCGAAAAAGGGGTTGGCCGGTTGCGCCATGGCTCTGTGTGCCCCTTCTTCGCGTCGAGGCGTCCTACCTTAAGTTGTTGTGTTTGCGGTCAATATGGCATAGCGATTCCTTCATTCCAAGGATTGCTGTCTCGCTCCGGGATCGC
>JBDHVK010000214.1:0-5536 GCA_039809645.1 Gemmatimonas sp. | reverse complement strand
ACTGCAGCCCGAGTTCGTTCGACACGAAGTTCTCGGAGCGGAAGTAGCCCCCCGGCTCGGACAGGGTGTTGCCCAATCGCCACCAGGTGCTGTCGGCGAGACTGTCGGGGAGGCGCGCGTTCCGGAGCGCGGGGGCGAGCGGCGTGAGCGGCGCGACGGCGGCGACCGCCCGCCCGCCGAGGGCCGATGTCGGTGCCGATGCCGGCGCCGATGCCGGCGCCGGCCCGCTTGTTGGCGTCGGCGCCCGACAGGCCGCGAGCGCGCTCGCGCACACGAACGCGAACGCGACGGCAGCGGAAGGTCCCGCCGGGCGGGTCAGCGAACGGTCCAACGATCGAAGCATGGGCGCGTGGGACGAATGACAGTGGCCGAAACCCGAGACCGGAGAGATCGTACAGTCGATACGCGTCGAACGCACGGCCGCCCGCTCCAGTTGAGGGCGGCCCGATTCTTTCAGCCCGCCCCACGCATGCAGCCGACCCCGCCGCAGCCGCCCAGCGTCCCCAACGTGATCGAAGTCCCGACGCCAAGCGGACGGGTGACGGTCACCGTGCCCGGGGAGGCGTCGGCGTCGGCCATTTATGACGCGCAGGTGGCAGCCCGACGGGAGATCCGCAGCCAGCTCGATCGGGCCGAAGAGACCCGGCAGGACATCCGCAATGCGCTGCGCAGCGATGAGCTCAATCCGGTGGACAAGCAGGGGCTCGAGACGCGGCTCAAGGACGCCGACGCCCGTATCGGCGATCTCGAGAAGCAGCTGGCTCAGGCCGACGCGCAGGTGGCCCGAGCGGCCGCCGTCCCCGGTGCCATCGTCGAAAAGCCCCCCACCCCTCGGCAGCCGCAGTACGACGAAACCGCCGCGATCATCGGGTCGTGCCTCACGATCTTCGTGCTGGCCCCCATCGCGATCGCCTACGCCCGCCGCATCTGGAAGCGTGGCGCCACCGTGATCGCTCCGGTCCCCAAGGAAGTCACCGAGCGCCTCGAGGCCATGGGACAGGCCGTGGAGTCCATCGCCCTTGAAGTCGAGCGCATCGGCGAAGGGCAGCGCTTCATCACAAAAGTGATGGGCGAACGACAGCTGGGGGCGGGGGCGGCGCAGCCGATTCAGGTCCCGGTGGGGCAGAAGGTCGAAGCGAACCGCTAGCACACCCACAACCCACGACCAAAAGCCCGGAACCCTAAACTGATCAGTTCCGGGTTCCGGGCTTTTGGTCATGGGTGGTGGGTTGTTTCGGGTTGATACAACCCTTTCCCGGCCCCCCGTGTCTTTACGCCGCACATGCATGCGCACCCCGTCACCGGCACTCCCCCCCGGGTCTCCGTGACCGACGCGGCTCTCCTCGACCGGCTCAAGGCTGGGGATCCCGCGGCGGAACGCTCGTTCTACGAGCAACACGTGGATCGGATCTACCGTCTCATCCTCCGGATGAGCGGGCGGCCCGAGCTCGCCCAGGAGTGGACGCAGGACACCTTCGTTCGAGCGTTCGATCGCATCGGGCAGTTCCGCGGCGATTCGGCCCTCGGGAGTTGGCTGCACGCCATTGCCGTGTCGGTGACGCTCAACGGGTTGCGTCAGCAGAAGCGTCGCGACGCTTTTGCCGCGCCGCTCGATGAGGCCACGGCGGTGATTGCCAAGGGGAACGACAGTGATCCGGACCTGAAGACGCGTCTCAGGCACGCGATCGCGGCGCTCCCCGAAGGCACCCGCCGGGTGTTCGTGATGCATGATGTCGAAGGATTCACGCACGAGGAGATCAGTGACGCGCTCGGTGTCGCCGTCGGCACCAGCAAGTCGCAGCTCTTCCGGGCCCGCGAGAAGTTGCGGAGTGCGCTGGCTGCCTTTGCCCCCGCGCTACGTACCCAGGAGTCAGCATGAATCAGCACCCCGACGAAGACAACGCACCGGATCTTCCCCTCGAGCCGTGGATGCTCGAGGTGGCGAAGGCGGCCGTCGATGAACTCGACGCCACGGTGGACGTCCCTCGCGAGATGATGTGGAAGCGCATCGAACGGCAACGCGCGCCGCGTTCGACCTGGCGGTGGCGTCAGATCGCCGCCGTGGCCGCGGTGCTGGTGGGTGGGGTGGCCATCGGGCGCTACGTCGTGCCGTCGTCGACGGGACCGGCCGTTGCGGTCGATACGGTGGCGACCAATACCGCCGAGGGTGCGTCGAACGCGTCCACGGATCCATCGCGCGTCGCCATGCAGGAACATCTCGTCCACACCGTTGCGCTGCTGGCTGCCGTGAAGGACGGCAGCTCGGAACAGCCGGCGATGCCCGATATCGGAGCGCAGGCGCGTGATCTCCTCACGACGACTCGGCTCCTCCTCGATCAACCGCAGCTGCGCGACAGTACCACGCGCCGGCTGCTGCAGGACCTCGAGCTGGTGCTCGTGCAGGTCGTCCAGGCGCGCGGCAGTGCGCCGGAAACGCAGCGCGCGCCCCGCGAAACCCTGATGGAAACCAACCTGCTCACGCGGGTGCGCGCAGTCGTGACGGCCTCGTCGCGATACGACGCCCCGGTGTACGGAGGCAGCAACTGATGCAGCAGCACACGACCCGTTTCCCGGTGATGCTCGCGGCGGTGATCGCGCTTGGCGCTTCCCTCGCCGAGGCCCAGTCACGACCAGTCAAGGCGCCGCCGGCGCCGGTGGCCTCGCCCGCGCCCGCACCGTCGCCGGCCGCCAGGCCGTCGCCAGTGGCGAAGCCGGCGCCGCTCGCGCCACTCCCGGCCAAGGCCCCGTTCGATCCGTTCGATCCGGACGACGTTCTGTCGCTGGACATGGCGCAGATCAAGGCGGAGGCGATGGCCGCGATTCCGCGCGCCGACATCGAACTCGCGCGCATCGACGCACAGAACATGGCGGTGAATGCGCGCGCGCTCGCCGAAGCGCAGGTGGCGCTCAACCTCGATGCGTCGAGGCTCGCCGCGATCGCCGAGGCGCCGGTGAGCGTCGGCTTCGGCAACGCGTGGGGCGGCTCGTGGTCCAAGGGCTACCGCACCGCCGCGCCGGAGCCGTGGGCGCCGCAGGACGTCGCCGATTCGCTCTATCGCGAGGCGCGCAAGGCGCTGTCGGCCGACCAGTACGAGAAGAGTGCGGAGCTGTTCAAGCGCATCTGGCGGTCGTATCCGCAGAGTGCCTACGCCGCCGACGCCTATTACTGGCAGGCGTTCGCGCTGCAGCGCCAGGGGGGCGACCGGAATTTGGGTGAAGCGCTGGCCAGTCTCGAAACGCAAGCGCAGAAGTTTCCCAAGGCCTCCACGCTGGGCGACGCGCGGTCGCTGCGGGCGCGCATCGAGGGGCAGCTGGGGCGCCGCGGCGACCAGGCGATGGCAACGACGCTGCGCGGCCGCGCCGAGCGGGCGGCCAGCGATGGCTGTCCGCGGGCCGACGAAGACGAGCGCATCGAAGCGCTGAACGCGGTGATGCAGATGGACCGCGATCAGGCGCTGCCGATTCTCAAGAAGGTGCTGGCGCGTCGTGAACCCTGCACGCAGTCGCTGCGTCGCACGGCGGTGATGCTGATCGCCCGCAACAAGCAGCCCGAAGTGGCGCAGACGCTCATGAGCGTGGCGAAGAGCGATCCCGATCGTGAGGTGCGCGAACAGGCCGTGTTCTGGCTGGCGAACGTGCAGTCCGACGAAGCCGTGGACATGCTGGTCGAACTGGCGAAGCGTGGCGATGACCTCGAGCTTCGCAAGCGTGCGGTCTACTCGCTGTCGCGTTCCAAGTCGGCCAAGGCGCAGGAGACGTTGCGGCAGATCGTGCTCGACGAGAATCAGCCGGAAGATCTGCGCGGCGACGCGCTCAACTGGGTGACGTCGCGTGGCAACGGGATGGAGCCGGCGCAGTCGTTCAGCTACCTCAAGGATGTGTACGCGAAGGGCGGCACGATCAACTTCCGGCAGCGGGTGCTTTCGCAGATCAGCAGCGCGCGGTCCGACGAGTCGCGCAGCTATCTGGTGTCGGTGGCGCTCAATGAGCGCGAGCCGATGGACCTGCGTCGGACGGCCGTGTCGTACATCGGCTCGAGCGGCCGCTGGTTCCCGCGGAGCGGGCAGTTCGGGATGACGTACACCGTGGCCCCCGCGGCGCCATCGACCAACATCTCCATGGTCACCTCGGGTGCCGTCAGCATGTCGGGCACGCCGAGCGGGCAGCAGCCGGCCACGCGGGTCGTGAGCGACAGCGAGAAGGCGTCGCAGAATGCGGCCGCATCGGCCCTGTTCTCGGTGTACGACAAGGTGAGCGATCTGGACCTCAAGCGGCAGGCACTTTCGAGCTTCGCGAATGTGGGCGAGCCCGGCATCGACAGGCTCCTCGACATCGCGCGCAACGAGAAGAACCTCGAGCTGCGTCGGAGCGCGGTGAGCTACCTGAGCCGCACGAAGGATCCGCGCGCGCTGCAGCTCCTCCAGGAGATCATCAACAAGTGACCCGCCGTGGCGCGGTGTCGGCGCTCGCCCTCGCGGCGAGCGCCACCCTGTGGGGTGCCCGGGACAGTGGCGCCCAGTCGGTGGAACAGCGCATCAATGCGGTGCGGGATGGCCGCGTGCGACTCACCTTCACGGCCGCGCCTGGCGTGTGCGGCAACGGCAACAACTGGTCGCGCACGCGGAGCGGCGGGTCCGTCGCGCAGATGGCTGGCGTGTTCTACGACGGCGGTAGCCGAGACGTCGAAAACACCTGTGAACGCGGACCGGTGCGCCTGGTGGTCGTGCGCGAACAGGGCGATACCAAGCAGATTCGCACCTATGTCGGCGGTCGTTGGAAGGCCGACACCGGCATCACCGATCTCGGTGCCGTCGGCACGCGCGATGTGGGCGGCTGGCTCCTGGCGCAGGCGGAGCGCGGCCCCGACAAGGTGGCCCGGTCCGCGTTGCAGGCGGCGATTCTGGGCGACTCCATAGCGAGCGGCCCGATGCTGCTGCGCATCGCGCGCGACGATTCGCGCCCGCAGGATGTGCGCAACAGCGCCGTGAACTGGCTGGCCGAAGTGGTGGGGGAGCGCGTCAGTGCCACGCTCGACTCCATCGCGTACGAACCCGGCGACCGCGAGGTGCGTCGATCGGCGATCTTCGCGCTCGCGCGCCGTCCGGCCGATGAAGCGATTCCGGCGCTCACGAAGATGGCCGAGAGCCTCCCGGATCGAGAGATGCGCCGGAATGCGGTGATGGCGCTGGCGCAGACGAGGGACGCGAGAGCGTTGCAGTGGCTGGAGAACCGACTAGGAAGCAAATGAACCCACCACCCACGACCTAAAGCTCGAAACCCAAAAACTGATCAGTTCAGGGTTCCGGGCTTTAGGTCGTGGGTTTTGGGTGTAGAATCGGTGGCATGCGCCTCTCCTCCCGCCTCGCGCTCACCCTCGCCCTCACCGCATGTGGCGGTGGTGATACCGGTCCCACGGTCACGCCGCCGCGACCGGCCATTCAATCGGTGTCCCTGTCGCCCGCCGGCTCGCTCCAACTCGGCGTGGGTGATACGCTCCGGTTCACGGCCACCGTGAACCGCGCGCCCGGCGCGCCCG
>JBDHVK010000213.1:0-5601 GCA_039809645.1 Gemmatimonas sp. | reverse complement strand
CAAGATGCCGGCGTTCGTGCTGGCGTCGCGCGAGCAGCTGGTCGAGGATGCATTTCTGGTGGCCGAACCGGGTACGGCGATTGTCATGCTGCCGCGCGACCTCGAGGTCGACGACGCGGTGGTCGAGGCGGTGCACCGCTATCGCAACAACGGCGGCCTGATCGCGCTCGAAGACGCCGGCATCAATCCGTCGCCGGCGGAGTCGCTCATGCCGCTGGTGAGTTGGGTACGCGTGAATGCCCGGAGCGGCGATGCCGCGATGATCGGGGCGGTGTGTGATCGCATCAAGGCGAGCGGTGCGGCCAAGCCGGCGCAGCTCATTGCCTACAATGTCGAGGAGCTCGAGCAGTTCGAGGCCACGCTGCAGCGCGGCTTCGACGGCTTCCAGGGATCGTTCTTCAGTCGCCCGGAGCCGCTCCCCACGGCCGAGATGCCGCAGAGCACGGTGGCGGCGATGCGCCTCATGGGGCTCGCACGGGACCAGAACTGCAGCGACCGTCAGCTCGAAGACGTCATCGCGACCGATCCGGTGCTCACCTTCCAGCTGCTCCGCCTCGTGAACAGCGCGGCGCTGGGCGGCCGTGGCGTCGCGTCGATCGGGCAGGCGCTGCGGCTCATTGGCCGCAATGCGTTCCTTCGTTGGCTCGCCGTGGCCGTGGCCGCCACGCGCAAGAGCCGCACGGGTGTCGATCAGGAGCTGGTGCGCCAGGCGGTGGAGCGTGGCCGCCTGCTCGAGCAGCTCGTGGGTGGTGGCCGCGACAGCGGCACGCTGTTCCTGGTGGGGCTCTTCTCACTGCTCGACGCGGTGTTCCGCATGCCGCTCGAGGAGATCCTCGAGCGCGTCGTGCTGAGCGACGAAGCCGTGACCGCGCTGCTGCAGCGCGAAGGCCCGTACGCCAACGCGATCATGTTCGCCGAGAGCTACGAGCTGGGCCTGTTCGAAAACGCGACCGAAATCGCCAAGGAGATGGGCGTCGATCCGAACAAGATCAGCGAGTACTACACGAACGCGATCGTGTGGACCGCCGAGGCGCTCGGCGCGGCGATGGAGAGCCAGGAGAAGGCGCCGGCGCGGAAGGCGGGGTAAGTCGCTCGCTCAGAGGAGCGCATCGGGGCGCTGCCATCGCAGCCCCCGAAATCTCGCGAAGTCGGCGTCGTCGCTGAGCATGGTACATCCGTGCTCGAGGGCGAGCGCGGCGAGCCACGCATCGCTTACGAGATTCCCGGTCGCATTCGACTGCGCCACCAGATCCGTAAAGATCGACCAATGACGCGCACCCGGCGACAGCGTGACCACCGTTGGCGTGTCGCGCAGCGCCTGAATGAAGCGCAGAGCGTCGGCGACTGGCGTCGGCGGCAGAAACACCTTCGGATGCGTCAGAATCCGGAGCGCGCCCGCATACACCGGCTCACACAGCGCAAACGGCTCGGGTCCCGCGCGCAGCAGATCGAGCGTCGCGCGCATGACGAGATGATGCGGTGAATCGGTGCGCATCGCCCCCACCAGCACATTCACGTCAACGAGAAACATGCGCCGACGTCAGCGATCGTCCATGCGATCGAGCAGCGCGCTGTTGCTCGACAGATCAACCCCAGGCTGCAGCCCCTTGCCACCGTAGGTCGGCAACGGCTCCATGACACGCCTGGCCGGCGCCCCCCGCGTCAGCTCGTAGCGAAGCGCGTCGGTGAGGAGTTGCGTGAACGTGCGCCCGGTACGTGCGGCGTGCGCCTGCGCACGCTCGAGCAGGTCATCGGGAAGACGGACGGTGGTGCGGGTCATACCGTATGCTATACAGGCGACATACCGTATGTCAATTCGCCGGCCATGGTCGCTGGCCCCGTACTCGCCGTGTCCCTATTCCTTCGCCGGCATCGGCGGCAGCTTCCGCACCGTCTGCGTGTCGCTCGGCGCCAGCATCAATGCGGGATTGGTCAGCGGCGCCCCCGCGGTGATCGCCAGCCGCACCCGCTCCGCCTGCGTGGCGTTCACGTCGAACAGCACGGCAACGAGATTCGCACTGCGAATCACCTCGCGCGGCGGCGCCGGCCACGCGCCGAGTGAATCGCCGCGCGGCGTGAGGCGCAGCGGATCGAGACCGTCGGTCGCCTTCACGCCCGTCGCCGAATCGGCGAGGTAGAACACCACCATGCGCGCCTCCTTGCCGATGCGATAGCGCACGCCCGGGATCTTGAAGAACGGCACGCGCACGCTGTCCGCGACCTTCGCCACCATCCCCGCCTTGGTGATGCGATCTTCGAGCGCACACGGCTTCCACGTGCCGTCGCGCGGACAGGCGGAATCGTCGGGGGTCGCGGGGCGTGCGACCGGTGGCAGGGCCGGCGCGCCCGACGCCGCCGACGACGACGGTGTGGCCTGGGGCTCCTTGGCACCGCACGCGGCGAGCAGCCACACCACACTCAATCCGGAGACGCTGGCGAGAATTCGCGACATGATCCGAAGCTAGCACGGCCAGGAAACTCGGCGGCAGCGGCCAACGTCCAATACACCATGCGACGCCGACGCGCCCTCACCGCCCTGCTCCTGCTCGCCGCCTGCGGGCGCGACCTGACCCGCGGCTCGCCCACCGAACCGAGCGGCGAGTATCCGACGGACCCGGCGCAGGCGCAGCTCGTGGTGAGCGACGTCGATCGCTACTGGCGCGCCTACGACGCCGGCGGACGGAGTGGCAACAGCACCGTGATCCAGCGCCGCTATCTCGACAGCGCCTCGGCCGGCCTCCGCGAGTTCATCACGCTCCGGCAGCTGACGGCCTCCAACGTCGCGCAGGCGGCGGCCACCTATCCCGCCTACTTCGATGCGCTCCGCGCCTGGTGGAGCACCACGCCCGATCGCACGGCAGTCCTGGGCACCATCCGTGCGAACTACGCAAAGCTCAAGCAGCTCTATCCCACGGCGTTCTTCCCGCCGGTCACCGTGCTCGTGGGCCGCTACAGCACCGCCGGCACGGCGGGCACGAGTGGGCTGCTCGTCGGCTTCGAGTTCTTCGGCAAGGACGCGAACGCTCCGCTCGGCGCGCTCAACAGCTTTGCGCGCGACAACCAGAAGAGCTGGGCCACCGATCTTCCCCCGCTCGTGGCCCACGAGCACACGCACTATCTGTCGCTTCGTGCCGGCGCCACCACCGCCCGCAACGGCGCACCGCTCTATGCGCGCGTCCTGCACGAAGGCGTGGCGGAATTCATCGGCGAGCTCGTGTCGGGACGCCCCTCGTATCTCGACTTCTTTCGCGTCTGGCAGGCCAACGAGGCGACGTACTACGCCGAGTTCGTGCAGGAGAAGGACGGCACGGATGTGAGTCGCTGGCTCTACAACCAGGGGAGCGCGAACGGGGGACGCCCGGGCGACCTGGGCTATTTCATCGGCTACCGCATTGCGCAGGCGTATTACAATCGGGCCGCCGACAAGGCGCAGGCGGTGCGGGAGCTCATCGAGCTGACCAACGCCGCGGCGATTCTGGCCCAGAGCGGCTACACCGGGAGCGGGCCGAACATCCCGTAGGGTGATCATGTTCGGGGTTTCTTCGTTACACACACCCCGAGACCCTGCCCGTTCACCAGTTCGTGCATTTTCCGCAAACATTTGCGTGCAGGGCGGGCGCTGAACATTGGCTTCAGCTCTCGGACTCGCGATATTTCTGCACGCTGTGCACGAAACGGTGTGCGATCTGGTCCGGACCCCTCGGCTGCCGGTCGCCCTTCTCACTTCGCCCTGCTCATGGCCAACAACAACAATTCGCGCATCTCCGCCATGCGCGAGATCACGCACCGCCCGGTTCGCCT
Organism: Gemmatimonas sp.; assembly: GCA_039809645.1. Classification (GTDB taxonomy): domain Bacteria; phylum Gemmatimonadota; class Gemmatimonadetes; order Gemmatimonadales; family Gemmatimonadaceae; genus Gemmatimonas. The sequence goes on along the minus strand of JBDHVK010000213.1, from coordinate 1,800 downwards.
TACCAAGCGCCCGGAAGCCGATGGCGTGCAGCTCCCGACCAGCAGCTGGTTCGGCGTCAACACGTTTGGCATCCGCCAGATGCGGCAGAAACTGCCGAAGGACGTCTATAAGAAGCTCGCGGCCTCCATCCGCCTCGGAAAGAAGCTCGACCTCGAGATCGCGCCGGTCGTCGCGCAGGTCATCAAGGAGTGGGCGATCAGCCATGGCGTGACGCACTTCACGCACTGGTTCCAGCCGCAGACCGGCCTCACCGCCGAGAAGCATGACGCCTTCCTGAACTTCGACGAGAATCATCTCCCGATCGAGACGTTTACCGGCGAGCAGCTGATCCAGTCGGAGCCGGACGCGTCGTCGTTCCCGTCGGGCGGGCTCCGCGCGACGTGGGAAGCGCGTGGCTACACCGCGTGGAACCCGGCCTCGCCGGTGTTCATCAGTGAAACGGGCGGCGTGAAGTACCTCTGCATCCCGTCGGTGTTCATCGGCTACAACGGTGAAGCGCTCGACGAGATGACGCCGCTGCTCCGCAGCTCGGACATCCTCTCGCATCACGCCATGGAGCTCCTCGAGCTCATCGGCGACAAGGGCGTGCTGCGCGTCAACACCACGCTCGGCGTGGAGCAGGAGTTCTTCCTCATCGACCGGGCGCACTTCGCGCTGCGCCCCGACCTCGTGATGGGCAACCGCACGCTCGTGGGGGCGCCGCCGCCGCGTGGCCAGCAGCTCGAGGACCACTACTTCGGTGGCATCCCGGAGCGCGTGCAGGCGTGCATCAGCGAAGTCGAGCAGGAGCTCTACAAGCTCGGCGTGCCGATCGTCACGCGCCACAATGAAGTCGCGCCCAGCCAGTTCGAGATGGCGCCGATCTTCGAAGACTCCGACATCGCCGTCGACCACAACCACCTCGTGATGAGCGTCCTGCGGAAGGTCGCGCTGCGTCACGGGCTGCAGGCCATCGTGCACGAGAAGCCGTTCGCCGGCATCAACGGCTCGGGCAAGCACTGCAACTGGTCGATGTCCATCACGTCGGACAACGAACTCGCCGGCACGAACCTGCTCAAGCCGGGCAAGACGCCGCACCAGAACGTCCGCTTCCTGCTCTTCCTGGCCGCCGTGCTCAAGGGTGTGCACAAGCACGCCGGTCTGCTCCGCGCCGGCATCGCGACGTCGGGGAACGAACACCGCCTCGGCGCCAACGAAGCGCCGCCGGCCATCATCTCGGCGTTCCTCGGCTCGGGGCTCACGCAGGTCATCGAAGACATCGCCGCCGGCAAGACGAGCCCGCGCAACGCCGAACAGGCGATGCTCAAGCTCGGCGTGGCCAAGCTGCCGGAAGTCGAGCAGGACAACACCGACCGCAACCGCACGTCGCCCTTTGCCTTCACCGGTGCGAAGTTCGAGTTCCGCGCCGTGGGTGGCAGCCAGAGCATCGCCTTCCCGGTGATGCTGCTGCAGGCCGCGGTCGCCGAAGCGATCGCCGAGGTGACGGAAGAGCTCCGCAAGGAGCTGAAGGGCGAGGGGAGCACCGACGACGCCATCCTCAAGGTCGTGCGCAAGGCCTTCAAGGAAACCGCCGCGGTTCGCTTCGAAGGCAACAACTACTCCGACGAGTGGGTGGTGGAAGCGGCCAAGCGCGGCCTGCTCAACCTCCGCCGCACGCCCGAAGCGCTCGCCCAGCTCCTCACGGATGGCGCGAAGGCCCTCTTCAAGAACACCGGCATCCTCACCGAGATCGAACTCGAGAGCCGCTACCACGTGCGACTCGAGCGGTACATCAAGGACATCCTGATCGAACTGCACAC
>JBDHVK010000212.1:0-5629 GCA_039809645.1 Gemmatimonas sp. | reverse complement strand
GAGGTTCGGGATTCGCCGTGACCGAATGTCCGCTGCGGATGCGATCACCAGCGTACTGGTGAGCAACCCTCCCGCGAGGGGCATCCACAGCGGACTTTCGGCGAGGCGGAACATCGATCACTCACGAGTTGGGAAGCTTGCCGTCCGTGGCAGTGAACAGGGCGGTCACCTTGGTGCCGAACGTCGTTATCGCTGCCAGCGCGACCAGGGCGATCAGTACGACGAGCAGGCCGTATTCAACGAGCGCGGCGCCCGCGTCGTCGGCAGCGAAGCGATCCACGGCACGGGGCAGGATCGTTCGCATCGTGCGCTCGGCGTTACGGCGTCGTGGGGTTCGGGAGCTTGTTGTCGGCGCCGGTGAAGATGTCCTTCACCTTCGTGCCCAGATTCGTCACCGCCAGCACCGCGGCCAGCGCGATCAGCACCACCAGCATGCCGTACTCGACCAACGCAGCACCTTCCTCATCCTTCAGAAAGCGCCGGGGGAGTGTGAGGAGCGTGGACATAACTACCTCGCTATGTCAGAGGGCTCGGTTGGCGCCTCGTCAGTCGCCCTCTCCTGGCTGGCGACGCGGTGGATCAGGGATCCACCGCGAATGTCATGACATTGCCGTCACAGATCAGTATTGATTCGTCACACAATTCCCACGGGTTTCCCTGACGAGATGCAACCACACGTTGTTGAAATAGCACCACACGTCACCGTTAAATGACGCATCGTACTCACCTGCATGAAATCCGCTTCATGATGTCAGCTCGCACGGATCCACCGCCACAATTCGGCCACGCTGGGGCGTTTGCCGTACATCAGCAATCCCACCCGATAGATCCGACTCGCGAGCCACACCGCCACGGCGGCGCCGATCGCCACGCTCACGAGCGCCAGTGCGACTTCGCCGTTGGACACCGGGGCCACCGTCATCCGCAACGGCATGATGATCGGCGCGCTGAAGGGGAGCGTGGAGAGCACGCGCGAAAGCACGCCATCGGGCTGCATGAGGATGTTCTGCGCGAACATGATGCTCGACACGAGCAGCAGCACGATCGGCATCTGCGCCTGCTGCGCCTCCTGCTCGCTGTTGATCGTCGAGCCCACCGCCGCGAACAGGCCGGCATAGAACATGAACCCCAGCACGAAGAAGCTCACGAGCACGAGCCCCGTGCCCAGTGACAGATTCGGCAGCACCATCGGCGTGTCGGCGGCACCGAAGCGGGCCAGAATGGGCTCGCGCACCTGATACATCGCCAGCCCCATCACGACCCAGAGCACGATCTGCGTCAGCCCGACGCCTCCCACACCCACCACCTTCCCCGTGAGCAGTTTCGAGGCGGGCACGCTCGCAATGACCACCTCCGCCACGCGCGTCTGCTTCTCCTCGAGCACGCCCCGCAGCACGTTCAGCCCGTAGATGAAGATCGTCAGGTACAGCAGCATCGCGACCGCGAGCCCGAAGAAGAAATTCACCTGACCGGATCCGCCGCGCCCTTCCTTGGTCAAGCGCTCGGTGGTGACAGTGGCATTCAAGGTCGTGAGCTGATGCCCAAGGTCGGCATCGATGCCCGACGCTTCGAGGCGCGACACGATCACCTGGCGCTGCACCGCCTTCTCGAGCCGCTGCATGTCGAAGAGCGCCGTCGTGTTGCTCCCGGCGTATCGTGCCTTCCCCGACCGCACGGTTTCCGAGTCCACCACGAGATAGCCCTTCACCCGCTCGGCCATCACCTCACGCGTGGCGAGCGATTCCGCTGCGGCGAGCCGATCATGATCGACCACCACGACGCGTGGGCCCTCGTTGCCACCCGTCAGCCCGCCGCGCAACTGCGCCGCGAGTCGGTCGCCAAGCGCCGCACCCGACGCATCGAGAATCTGGATGTGCGCGCCGTCGCTGCCCGACTTGTTCTTCGACGCGATCAGCGCCGGTAGGAACATCAGGCTGCCGAAGAGCAGCGGGCCGAAGAGCGTGGCGATCACGAACCACCGCGAGCGCACGCGTTCCATGTACTCGCGGCGGATCACCGCCATCAGCTTGCTGTTAGCCATGTCCGCTCATCCCCGCTTCGACATGCGTGGCCCCGACCTTCTCGAGGAAAATGCGATGCAGCGACGGCCGCACCTTCTCGAAGCGCTCGATGACCGCGCCCGCCGCCACCAGCGCTCGCAACAGCGCCTGCGCATCGGCGCCCGCCGCCAGCTCGATCTCGAGGAATCGATGCGAATCATCCATATGCTGCACGAGGGTGCGGTCGGCGAGCACCGCCAGCACCGCCGGTGACGGCGCGCCGTCGAGCCCCAGCGCCACCAGTCGCGTGCCATGCGCCTCACGTACGGCCGACACGGCGCCATCCAGCACCTTCTCGCCGCCGGCAATGATGCACACGGCATCGCACAGCCGCTCGGCGTTGTCCATGATGTGCGTCGAGAAGATCACCGTGCGCCCCGTCTTGCGCAGCTCCACGACGGTGTCCTTGAGCGCCTGCGCGTTGATCGGATCGAGGCCGCTGAACGGCTCGTCGAGAATCACGAGCTCCGGATCATGCAGCAGCGCGCCGATGAACTGCACCTTCTGCTGCATGCCGCGCGAGAGTTCGTCGACCTTGCTGGTGCTCCAGTCGGCCCCACCATGTCCGCGGAGGCTCATGCGCTCGAGCCAGCTGTCGATGCGCGTCTCCAGGTCACGCCCGCCGAGCCCCTTGAGCTCGCCCAAGAAGCGCAGCACGCGGCGCACTTCCATCTTGCGATAGAGACCGCGCTCCTCGGGGAGGTAGCCGATCCGGTCGACCAGCGAGGGATCGCTGTTCGGCTTGCCCAGCACCGTGATGCGCCCGTCGTCCGGCGCAATGATGTTGAGCAGCATCCGGATCGTGGTCGTCTTGCCGGCGCCGTTGGGGCCGAGCAGGCCGTACACACTGCCGGTGGGGACGGCCAGCGAGAGCGACTTCACCGCCACGTGGTGATCGTAGCGCTTGGCCGCACCCGCGATGTCGATCGCGAGAGAAGGGGAGGTCATGCCTAAAGGTAGGGGAGTGTGCGCCAGCGCGGGCAGGTGACGCCAGCCTTCAGGGCGAGACGCGCGTGGGTACGGCGCGCAACCCGCTCGCGCCATTCGGTCCCACCGCCGTGGTGGAGCGTGGGGTCAATCGCTCATGGTACTCGGCGTCCTCGTTCACCAGCCATGGATCGTGCAGCGCCCGCCCGGCCACGATATTCTCGGCCACCAGCAGCCCCGTCATCATGGCGTGATCCTGGTTGTTGTACTTGTGCATGCCATTGCGGCCAATGAGATGCAGCCCGGGATAGTGCTGCGCGAGCCCGTCGCGAATGACCTGCACGCGCTCGGCGTAGGCGTCGTCGTACACCGGGTACGCCTTCGGCTGCCGCACCACGCAGCCGTCCACCACATCGGCGGCATCGGCGAGCCCCAACTGCACGAGCTCTCGCGTGGCGAGCGCGATGAGGTCGGCATCACTGCTCGCCCACAGGCCGTCACCCTCGAAGCAGAAGTACTCGAGGCCGAGGCAGGTGAGCGCCGGATCGGGGACCATCTCCGGCGACCAGCTCTTGAAGTTCTGGATGCGCCCCACCTTCACCTTGGCGTCGTGCACGTAGAGCCAGTTGTCGCTGAAGCGCTCGCGGTCCCTGAGCATGAGCGCCACCGTGAGAAAATCGCGATAGCCGAGGCGAGCGGCGGCGTCGCGCATGGCCGGCGGCGCGGCCGGTGTGAGATGCGCCACGATGTCCCGCAGCGGCGCCGAGGATACGACATGATCGGCGAGCATCTCGCGGTGAACGCCGTCGGCGCCGACATGGCCGACGATCCACTGACCGTTCGCCTGTTGCGTGAGGTCCACCACCGTGCGCCCGAGGGTCACCGTGCCGCCCCGCGCCGTGATCTCCTCGGCGCACCGCTCCCAGAGCATGCCGGGGCCCAGCCGCGGATACTGGAAGGTGCCGATCAGGCTCTTGATGCCGGCGCGCCGTGAGGGGAGCAATGCGCTCATCACCGCCGATCGCAGCGACACGCCCTTGATCCGTTGCGCCGCCCAGTCGGCCGAGATCTCGGTGCAGGGCATCCCCCACACCTTTTCGGTGTAGGTCTTGAAGAAGATGCGATAGAGGCGCTCACCGAACTCGTTCGTCACCCACTCCTCGAACGTGCGCGGCTGCGGATTGCGGTTGAGTCGCGCCGCCCCATACGACAGCGCACAGCGCGCCGACTCGAACAGCCCCAGCTGCCAGAGCGCCTGCACCGGACGCAGCGGGTACGCGAAGAACTGTCCGTTGTAGAAGATGCGGCTCGAGCGCGGGCGCTCGAGAAAGTCGTGCGGCAGGATCTCACGCCAGAGCGCCTCGATGCGCTCCGACTTGGAGAAGAAGCGATGCCCGCCGATGTCGAAGTGGAATCCCTTGAAGCGCACCGTGCGCGAAATGCCCCCCACATAGGTCGGGTCGGCCTCCAGCACCGTCACGGGATAACCCGCGCCCGCGAGCACGTACGCAGCGGTCAATCCGGCCGGTCCCGCGCCGATGATCACAGTGGTGGGCAACGGTGATTCCATGGTGACGGAAAGCTGCCTCCGCTGCATCACGCGACGCCAGATGCGATGGCGCGCGCGTGACTATCTTTTCCCGATGCCTTCACGCGTCCCGCTCGCGTTCACCCGCCACGAACTTGCCGGCGCGTTCGGTGACCTCGGTACCGATCTGCCGTTGCTCGTGGGGGTGGTGCTGGCGACCGGCATGGACGCCACCACGGCGTTCATGGTCTTTGGCGTGCTGCAGATCCTGTCCGGGCTCGTGTATCGCCTGCCCATGCCGGTGCAGCCGCTCAAGGCCATGGCCGCGATCGCCATTGCCGGCAAGCTCGCGCCCACGTTGCTCGCCGCGGGTGGACTCATCGTGGGCGTGGTGATGTTGCTGCTCGCGCAGACGGGGCTCCTGGAGCGCATTGCCCGGGTGGTCCCCAAGATGGTGGTGCGCGGCATTCAGGTGGGGCTTGGCATGCAGCTCGCCAAACTGGCGTTCACGCAATTCTTGCCGAGCGATGGCGCACGGGGCTGGCTGCTGGCGGCGGTCGCGCTGGTCACGGTGCTGACGCTGCGCACGAACAGGAAGATCCCGGCGGCCCTCGTGGTGCTCGGCATGGGCGCGGTCGTGGCGGCGTACACGTGGCCGGCAGGTCTGCCGGGGCCGTTGGGCTTTCATCTGCCGCACTGGAGCGGTCAGTGGCCCACGACCGACGAGTTCGTGAAAGCCGCCGGGTTGCTCGCGCTGCCCCAGATTGCCCTCTCACTCGGCAATTCGGTGCTCGCCACCCGGCAGGTCGTCGGCGATTTCTTCCCCGAGCGGGAACCGCTCACCGTGAAGCGCATCGGAACGACGTATGCGCTCATGAACCTCATCGCCGCGCCGCTGGGTGGACTCCCGGTCTGTCATGGCTCCGGTGGCATCGCGGGGCATTATGCGTTCGGCGCGCGCACGGGGGGCAGTGCGATCATCTACGGCTCGGCGTTGGTCCTGGCCGGCCTGCTGCTGGTGGGCGACCCCGCGGCCTTCCAGCGGCTCGTCCCGGGACCCATTCTCGGTACGCTGCTCGTCGTGGAAGCCGGCGCCGTACTCTGGCTCGCGCGC
>JBDHVK010000211.1:0-5666 GCA_039809645.1 Gemmatimonas sp. | reverse complement strand
CTGTGTGATCAGTTTTAGTCCAACTCAGGGCGTCTTCGGAATCCCGCCACTGGTCAGGAACTCCAACGCCACGTTGGCCAGCGCGCGCGTTCCGACCGGCAGCGCCGCGTCGTCGCCCTGAAAGAGCGGCGAGTGGTTCGACGCCACACCGAACAGATCCACGTTCGGCGGCGTCACCGCGAGGTTGAAGAAGAAGCCCGGCGCCTTGTCGGCGAAGCGCGAGAAATCCTCCCCCGCCATGCTCGGCGTCTTGGATTCGAACGCCTTGCCATTCGCCACGCGCTTGAGCGCCGGCGCGAAGCGCGAAACCATCGCGACGTTGTTGAGCGTGCTGCTGTAGCCCAGGTCCACGTGGACTTCCGCGGTCGCACCGTTCGCCTCGGCGATCTTCTGCGCGATGAGTTTCATCTTCTCGCCGATGATCTGTCGCGACTTGGCGTCGAAGGTGCGAATGGTGCCGATCATCCACACCGAGTCGGGGATGATGTTCTCGCGGAGACCACCGTGTATCGCGCCCACCGTGACCACCGCCGGACCGGCCGTCAGATCGAGCGAGCGTGATACGATCGTCTGCAGCGCACTCACGATCTCGGCGCTCGTCACGATGGGGTCCACCGCGTTTGAGGGCATCGCCCCGTGCCCCTGCTTGCCGCGCACGATGATCTTCCAGCTGTCGGCGGCGGCGGTGATGGAGCCGCTGCGATAGGACAGCGTGCCGCTCGGGCCGGGTCCCACATGCAGGCCGAAGACGCCGTCCACGCCATTCATCGCGCCCGCGTCGATCATCGCCTTGGCCCCGCCATTGGGCGGCACTTCCTCGGCGGGCTGGAACATGAACTTCACCGTGCCGGGAATCTTCGCCTTCATGCCGGCGAGCACCTCGGCCGTGCCCATGAGCATCGCCGTGTGCATGTCGTGGCCGCAGGCGTGCATGATGCCCGTCTCCACGCCGTTGTACACCGTGCGCACCGTGCTCTTGAATGGCACGTCGACCTGCTCGGCTACCGGCAGCGCGTCCATGTCGGCCCGCAGCGCCACGGTGGGGCCCGGCTTGCCCCCCTTGAGCACGCCGATCACGCCGGGGATGCCACCAACGTTCTCCTGCACCTCGAGCCCGAGCGACTTGAGATGCGCCGCCACCAACGCTGCGGTGCGCTTCTCCTGATAGCCAAGTTCAGGATGCTGGTGAATGTCGTGGCGCCACGCCGTGATCTTGTCGGCGATCGCCGCGGTGCGCTTGTCGATCTCGGCGGCGAGCGCGGGATCGAAGGGGGACTGCTGGGCGCGAAGCGGCGAAGTGAGTGACGCCGCGAGCAGCAGGGCAGCGAGCGAGTATCTCAGCGTCTTCATAGTCCGTGGTCTGAAGCAAACCCAAAACCCGCGACCTAAAACCCGAAACACAAAACTGATCAGTTCAGGGTTCCGAGCTTTAGGTCATGGGTTGTGAGTTAATTGTTGTTCCCCTTCGGCTTCGTCACCTGCGGCCGCACCGTCGGGTACTCGATGCCGAGCTGCTCCAGGTACGTTTTGAACTTCGTCGGATCGTAGTAGAACTTCTTCTGCTGCTCGCGGAAGCGCGCCATGATCTCGGCGTTCAGATACGTCGGCGGCATGTCCGACGGCCGGATGAACGGCTGGTACTTCACGTCCTTCGTCTGGACGTTCTTGAAGTAGTCCCACGCGTCGGCCACGACCTTCGGCGTCAGGAAGATGTCCAGCATCGTCATGGCCTGCACCTTGGCACCAGCCACCGCGCCCTTGTGCGCGATCGGCGTCGCCATGGAGATCGCGTTGGCCCAGTTGTGCCCCGGGAGCCCGGGAATGTTCGACGGATAGCGCAGCGTGACGGTTGGGACATTCCACGACACGTCGCCGATATCGTCCGAGCCACCACCGGTGAAGGCGCGCGTGTCACCGCCACGCAGCTGCTTGTTCACCTCGTTGGCGAGACCGAACGCGGGGTTGCCAAGTTCCGCCTGAATGCCCTTCGCCAGCGTCTGATCCTTGTCGTCCCACTTGGGCATCCCGACCTTCTGGATGTTGGCGTGCATCGTCTCGGCGATGGGCTTGCTGAAATGCCCGCTCCAGCCACTGCCGAGGATGTTCACCGTGTCGAGCTTGGTGTTCGTCATCATCGCTGCGCCCGCCGCGATCTGCTTGCCGATCTCGAACAGGGCCATCGTGCGCGGATAGTCTTCCTCGCGGAAGTAGAACCAGATGCTCGCCGTGCTCGGCACGACGTTCGGCTGGTCGCCACCGTCCTTGATGACGTAGTGCGAGCGTTGCGCGAGGCGGAGGTGCTCGCGGCGGTACTCCCAGCCCGTGCCCATGAGCATCGCGGCGTCGAGCGCCGAGCGTCCGCTCCACGGCGCACCGGCCGCATGCGCGCTTTCGCCACGGAACTTGAACTCGGCGGAAATGAGCGCGCTCGAACCGCTCGGACCGTACGACACACCGAGGTCGTTGCCGACGTGCGTGAAGAGCGTCACATCGGTGTTCTTGAAGATGCCGGCGCGCACGAGAAACGCCTTGCCCGCCATCTGCTCTTCGGCAATGCCCGGCCAGAGCAGGATGGTGCCGTTGATCTTGTCGCGCATCATGAGCTGCTTCACCACGATGGCCGCGACGATGTTCACCGCCTGGCCGGAGTTGTGCCCCTCACCATGTCCGGGACCGCCGGTGATCATCGGATCCTTGTAGCCCACGCCCGGCTTGTTGCTCGCCTGCGGGATGCCGTCCACGTCCGATCCGAGCGAAATCTCCGGCTTGCCCGTGCCGTAGCTCCACTTCGCGGTCCAGGCGCTCGGCATGCCGGCGACGCCCTTCTCGATCGTGAACCCTTCCTTGGCCAGGAGCGTGGTGATGTACTTCTGGGTCTCGAATTCCTGGAAGCCGAGTTCCTGGAAGGAGAAGAGCATGTCCACGATCTCCTGCACCTGCTTGGAGCGCGCCTCCACCATCTGGAGCGCTTCGGCCTTGAGCTTGTCGAGGCGGGGATCCCCGGCCGGCTGGGTGGCCGGAGCGGCTTGGGCCGCGAGGGCAACAGGGGCGGAGGGAAGTGCCGCCAGAGCGGCGGCAAGACCCGCGCGACGGGTCCAGCGGGAAAGGGCAGGGGCAAGGGGCACGGACGGTCTCCTGAAACGTTTGCGATCACCCGGGGGTCCAACTCTCCGAACTTACGCCGTCCGGAGAGAAACCGCTCGTCTGAGGGCCGCGTACGGAGCCTCGTTGCCTGTGTGGTCCCTCCTCTGCTTTCGTTCCGGTATGCGACGTTTTCTCGCCATCATCTCGGTCGGCTCGGCGGCCTTCGCCGGCGACGCGCTTTCGGCGCCGGCCCCGCAGCAACCGCCCAAAGCGCCGGCGACCACGCCCAAGCCGGCATCGGCGCCCAAGCGCGACACGTTGACCGCCGACGAACGCCGCGCCATCCGTGAGGCGTCGCGCGACGCCCGGTCCATCTCCCGTCGGCGCACCGCCGGCGACAGTGCCGAGCGCGCCGCCCGCACGGCCGAGGCGGCGGCGACGGCGTTCGCCTCTCCCGAGGCCCGCGCCATCTTCGATCGCGCCCGCATGGCGCGCGAACGGCAGGACAGTGCCCTCAAGGCCTATCGCGCCACCACGACGCAGCGCATGTCTGTGGGGTTGGGGGCGCGGCGGCTGGGCTTCGAAAAGCTGCTCTTCCGCGGCGACAACGTGGCCGAAATCTCGTGGCGCCGCGACGTCGGTGTCCGCGTGCATCCGATCGGGTCGCGCATGACGGTACCGATGGGCGGAGAGACCACAGGCGACTTCGTGAGCGCCGTCTCCATTCCGTACTTTCCGGGCCGCGAGCAATTGTGGTTCCCGTCGTCCGATTTCGGCATGGTCAAGACCGATGTCGACGAACGCGAGATGATCCATCCGCTCGCGCGCGGTGCGGAGCGCTACTATCGCTACACCACCGGCGACTCGGCCGACATCACACTCCCCGACGGCCGGGTCATTCGCCTCCGCGAGCTGCGCATCGCCGCGCGCAAGCCGGAATGGCGTTCGTTTGTGGGATCGTTCTGGTTCGATGCCGATGGAGGCCAGCTCGTGCGAGCGGCCTACCGAATGGCGTCGGAGATCGACATCTGGAGTGTGGCGAGCGAGGAAACCGAGAAGGACATCGCCGAGCGGCTCGCCATGCAGCCGGTGCAGGACTCGCTGCTGCGCGCGCGCCTGCCGCGCGATCTGTACGTGAAGGACAGCGTGCGTCGTGCGGCGGCGGCCCGTCAAAGCCAGGGTGAGGATGACAAGCCGCCCGCGTGGGTGATGGCGACGTTTCGCCCGATGAAGGCGAGCCTGGATGCGATCACCGTCGAGTATGCGCTGTACAAGGGCAAGTTCTGGTTGCCCCGCATGCACAGCGCCACCGCGAATGCCGAAGCCATGTTCATGCGCATCCCGGTGCGGTTCGACGAGAAGTTCAGTTACGAGGATGTGGACGGCGATTTCACGCTCCCGGCGCTGCCCCCGGCGCGAAACCGCTTCGCGGCCCGGGACTCGGCCAAAGCCGACAGTCTCGCGGTTGACCTCGACAACACGGGCGTCGAGATCGGCGTCAGCTCGGGTTCCAACAAGAAGACGCCGGCCCAGCGCGACTCCATCGAGCGGCGCCGCTACGGCGCCGGCAAGGTGCGTCAGTGCGCGAAAGACAGCGTCTGGACGCGGGTGGAAGAGCGCTATGAGGGCGCGGTGCGCATCGCCTACGACCTGCCCTGCGACATGAGCACCCTGGCCAAGTCCCCGGCGCTGCCGGCGCTCGATGCCAGCGATGCCGACGTGTTCGATATGGCCAGCGCGGATCGGCTGATTGACGCACTGGGGATGTCGTTGCAGACGCCGTGGGCGCCGCAGCTGCCGAAGGTGCGGTTGGGATCCGACCTGCTGCGCTACAACCGCATCGAGGGACTCTCGGTGGGAGCGGAGGTGAAGCAGGTGCTCGGCGCCGGCTACACGCTCACCGGCGTGGGGCGCTTCGGGTTGGCCGATCGGCATGCGAACGGCGAGCTCACCCTGTCGCGCAGCACCGGACTGCGCACGGTCAGCTTCACCGGGTATCATCGCCTGCTGGCGACCAACCCCGAGTGGGCGGGGGCCCTGAGCTTTGGCCCCTCCCTCCCGGCGTTGCTCTACGGCCGCGACGAGGGGTTCTACTATCGCGCGATGGGGGCGTCACTCGGCGAACATCGCGAGCAGCGCAAGGGATCGCTCGACTATCGGATCTTCCTCGAGCGCCAGTGGACCGCCGGTGATACCGACGTCGTGAACACCTTCTCGCTGGCGCGGGCGTTCGCCGATCGTCGTTTCGCACCGAACATCCTCGCTGAACCGAGCACGTTCACGGGCGTCGATTTCACCTGGGCGCGCACGATCGTCGACCAGCCGCGAGGCTGGCGTGTGGTGGGCATCACGCGCGGCGAGGCGGCGACCGGCACGTTCGAATACGCCCGCGGTTCGCTCGAGGGCACGGTGTCCCGCGGCCTGGGGAACCGGGCATCGGTGGCGCTGACCGGGTCGGCCGGAAGTTCGGCCGGCCGCCTGCCGATTCAGCGCAACTGGTACCTTGGTGGCCTTCGTACGGTGCGCGGGCAGTTTCCGGGTACGCAGAACGGTGATGCCTTCTGGTTCAGCCGCGCCGAACT
>JBDHVK010000210.1:0-5683 GCA_039809645.1 Gemmatimonas sp. | reverse complement strand
GTGCGCCCGCCGCGCACGGTGGCGCAGGCGATGCTGCTGCTCGGCCGTGAGACGATCATCGATCGGTTCACGACGGTCGTGGCGCGTCTCATCGGCGAGGCCGCGCGCGATCCCGAACTCGGGTTCGCGGCGCTGCGACGCGCCCGCGTGTGTGAGCGCGTCGGTGCGGCGCTCGACACCGCCCCGCATCCGCGCGCGCGCATCGTGGCCGGTCTGCTCTCCACGCTGGAATTCGCACTCGGGTCGCCCTCGGTGGAACTCGCACAGCGCCTTGCATTGCCACCCAACCTGCGCGATGTCCTCACCGATCGCGCCTTGCCGCTGGGTCAGCTGCTGGATGTACTCGATGGCATCGAGTTCGGGTGGTGGGAAGACATGAGCGCGCGATCGAGCCGGCTCGGCATCCGTCCGCGCGTGATCGGGGACGCCTGGATCGAGGCGTGGCGCATCGCCCGCGAAGATTTCGGCATCCCCCGCAACGAACCGACGTAACCTCAGGAGACCGCATGGCAGACACCGCGCGCGATTATCTCGCCGAACGCTTTCAGGCCGACGCCGAGGCGCTGCGCGAGCGCGTGTCCTCGATGGCGCGCGGCGCCAAGATCCCGGGCCCGGACGCGGCCACGTCCCGTGCCATGGCCGATGCCTGCGAACGGGTGGCCGCCATGGTGCAGGCCGTTGTCCAGCCCGACGAGGCGGCAGCGTCGCTCGAGGCGCTGTCAGCGCTCATTCCGCTGTTGGAGCAGCATGCCGACTCGCAATCGCACCCGGCGGTGCGGGCGGTGTACGCGGGGGCCGCCACGCGCATTCGGGAGATTCAGGCCTTCGAGGCCAATGCGAATGCGGACGCGAACGCCCATCCGAACGCCGACGCGCATTCCGATGCGGACGACGGGGATGATGACGCGCGCTGACGACGACGAGACGACTCCGGCCGGCAAGGTCCGTCTCGACAAGTGGCTGTGGGCCGCGCGCTTCTACAAGACCCGCGCCCTGGCGGCTGAGGCGATCGACGGCGGCAAGGTCGATGTGAACGGTGACCGCGCCAAACGGGCCAAGCTCGTTCAGGCGGGCGATCGGGTGGATCTCCGACAAGGACCGGTGGAATGGTCGCTGGAGGTCCGCGATGTGATGGAGCGCCGCGGACCGGCGGAGGTGGCACGCACGCTTTACGAGGAGACTGTCGAGGGGCGCACGCGGCGCGAGCGGGTGCAGGAACAACTGCGTCAGATGCCGACCGCGTTCTCGTACGGTGACAGCAAGCCTGGCAAGCGTGATCGCCGGGCGCTGCGCCGGCTCAAGGGGGACGACGCGTGACGCTGCCCCCCGGGGAGCGCGCTTCATGAAGATCCCTTCAGTATGGCGCGCAACCCTCGCGGCCACATTAAACTCTGCCTCGTGCATTCCGGTTGGCGCATGAACCAGGCGCTGACCGAAACGTCTCGCGGCGTCGAGGTTGCGGTGCCGCTGCCCCTCCCCTCCACGACGCGCATGCGGATTCTCGTCATCGAAGATGATCGGCTCGTCGCCGATCTGATGCGACAGGTGCTCATGGACGACGGCTACGCCGTCGACGTCGCCCTCGAGGGCGAAGCGGGCAAGCGCCTCGCGACGGACACACCGTACGACGCCATCGTGCTCGATCTGGAGCTGCCCGATCGTCACGGGATTGGCGTGCTGCAGGACCTCCGCCGCGAAGGGTCTACCACGCCCATCGTGGTGGCGACCGCGCATGACACGACGCAGGATGTGGTCCGAGCGCTCGACGCGGGCGCCGACGACTATCTGCAGAAACCGTTCGCCAATGAGGTGCTCGCCGCACGGGTTCGCGCGGCGATCCGTCGTGGTGGCGCGCGCTCGATGGAGCGGGTGCAGGTGGGCGATCTGAGCCTGCACCGCGTGAATCACGAAGTGCAGTGTCAGGGCAAGCCGGTGAATCTCACCGCCCGGCAGTACGCGCTGCTGGAGTTCCTCTCGATGCGTGCCGGCGAAACGGTGACGCGCCCGGTCCTGCTCGAGCATGTCTGGCATCTGCAGTTCGATCCGGGCTCGAACGTGGTGGACGTGCACGTTGCGCAGTTGCGCAAGCGGCTGCGCGATGCCGGAAGCTCGGTCGACATTCGCACGGTGCGCGGCGAGGGATACGCGCTCGAAGTGTCCTGACGTCAGAGCGACTCGGACGTCGGAGACGCGATCGGGGCCCGGATGTCTGAGGCGTGGCTGGCGGACAGATTGTGCACGGGATGCTCAGCGCTCGCCTTCGGCGAGCGCTTTGCGCAGGTGCGTGGGCAGGTCTGATGCTGGCAGGGTCGCTGCCAGCGTGAGCGTAGGGATCTTCGCGGACATCGTGAGGATGGCGTCTTCCTGATTTTCGCGCCGCACGAGCATACGCGCGGTCCCGTCGGATTGCGCTTTCGCCACCTCGGCCGGGCGCGTGGCGGCGCGTACGAAGTAGCCGGCCTCCAGCAACGTCTGACTCCACGCGCGCCGGGTGTCGCGGTCGGTTACCGCGACAATCACCGTGACCGGTTCGGCGGGCGACGAGCAATCCTCAGCCAATGGCGGCCACCGCCGAAATTTCGATCATGATGCCGCGCAGTTGGGCGCCGACCACGGCGCGCGTGGGATACGGCGGCGAGAAGACGGTGCGGTACAGCGCGTCGAACGCGCCCCAGTGGCTTTCGTCGCTCAAGTACACCGTGACGCTCACGACGTCGGCGAGCGTGGCACCGCCTGCGCGCAGAATGCGCTCGACGTTCGCGAGGGTGACCCGAGTCTGCTCCTCGAAGGTGGTGCCCACGATGTGCCCGGTGGCGGGATCGCGCGGCGTCTGCCCCGAAACGAACAGCAGATTTGCGGTGCGTACGCCCGGAGAGTAGGCTCCCGCAGGCGGTGGAAGGTCCGGCAGGGTGACCGGGGTCCAGTGGCGCGGGGCAGTCGGCGACGCGTCAGACATGGTGCAGGGCCTGGAGGGAGAGAGTGCCAACGTATCTCGAACAGCTCGAAACGCCGGTGCCGATCGTCGATCTCGATCGGCTCGCCTTCAATCTGGACCGGATGGCGGCGTACGCCACCCTGCACGGGCTCCGACTTCGTCCGCACGTCAAGACGCACAAATCGCCGCGCATCGCGGCGGAGCAGTTGCGACTGGGGGCGTCCGGGCTGACCTGCGCGACATTGCGCGAGGCAGAGGTCATGGCCGAGGTGTGCGATGACCTGCTCGTGGCGTATCCACCGGTCGGGGCCGCACGTCTCGAACGCCTCGCGCGACTGCCGCGCTCGGCACAGGTGAGCGTGGCCGTGGACGATGCGCATGCACTCGATGCCCTGGGGCTCGCGGCCCGACTGGGAGGACGCATCATCGACGTGCTCGTGGAAGTGGACCTCGGCATGCATCGCGTGGGGGTGAATACGCCGGAAAAGGCGGTGGCAATCGCTCGACAAGTCGAGCGGCACCCGAGCCTGCGATTCACGGGACTGCAGTTCTATCCCGGGCACATCCGCGAAGCGGTGACGGAGCAGGACGCGGCGCTGGCGCAGGTCGCCCGCGATCTGCACACCTACATCCAGGCGCTCACGGAGGCCGGGTTGCCGCCGCGGGTGGTCAGTGGCGGATCGACACCGGCGGCGTGGCGCATGCACGAAATCGCCGGCGTGACCGAGGTGCGTCCAGGCACGTACGTCTACAACGACCGCACCACGGCGCAGATCGGCGCCTGTGACTGGGACGATTGCGCGCTCACCGTGCTGGCCACGGTGGTGAGTATCGCGGTGCCCGGGCAGGCGGTGATCGATGCCGGCACCAAGGCGCTCGGCCGCGAACCGCTACGTGCCGATGGCGATGGCTATGGCGCCTTGCTCGATCGTCCCGAGGTGATCGTCTCGCGCTTGTCGGAGGAGCACGGCATTCTCGATCTCTCACGCACCGCGTGGCGGCCGCGCCTTGGCGATCAGGTGCGCATCGTGCCGAACCACGTGTGTATCGTGGTCCATCTGTTCGACGAGATCATCGGCATTCGCGGCAGCGCCGTCGAAACACGCTGGCCGGTGGAGGCACGTGGGCGTGCGTCGAATCAGGAGCTGGAATCGGAGCCGAGCCGGCCGCGCGCGGTGTAACGGAATCAGCGCGCGACGGCCGCAAACACGCCCTGCGTCAGCATCCGCAGGTCATCCGGCGCGAGCGCGATCTCGAGACCGCGGCGACCGGCGCTCACGTGAATGCGATCGTACAGCTGCGCCGTCTCGTCGATGACCGTGGGCAAGGCCTTCTTCTGCGCGAGCGGGCTGATGCCACCCACGATATAGCCGGTCGCACGTTCGGCCGCCCCCTGCTCCGCCATTTTGGCCTTGCGACCGTGCACCGCGTCGGCATGCGCCTTGAGATCGAGCATGTTCGCCACCGGCACCACCGCGCAGGTGAGGCCGACCCCATCCACATCGACCACGAGCGTCTTGAAGACACTGCCGGGGTCGAGGCCGAGCTTCTCGGCGGCCTCAAGGCCGTAGGACTCGGCGGCGGGGTCGTGGGTGTAGCTCAGCACGTCGTGAGGGATGCCCGCTTTGCGGGCCAGCAGGATCGCCGGCGTCATGGCTGTAAAGTGCCTGACCGCCGGGGTTGCGGGGAGCACCCTGCCCCGCTCAGCGTCCAGCATGCCCCCGACCACTGCTGACGTGACGCCCACACCGCGTCGGATCCTGTTGGTGGACGCCGACGCGTTTTTCGTGGCGGTCGCCCGACAGGTCGATCCGGAGGGTGCCGGTCGCGCCTCCCTGCTGATCGTGGGCGGTCGTCCGGGATCACGCGGCGTGGTGTGCAGCGCCTCGTACGAGTGTCGCGCGTTCGGCGTGCGCTCGGCGATGTCGATCCAGCGGGCCCTCAAGCTGTGCCCGGACGCGATGTGTGTTCCCGTGCCACGTCACGCCTGCAGCAGTCGCAGCAAGGAAATCGCCGCCGTGCTGGCCCGCTTTGCCCCCGTGGTGCAGGCATCGAGTATCGACGAGTGGTATTGCGACCTCGGGGGCACCGAGGCGCTCTACGGGCATGAACCGCTCGCGGCCACCGCGCAGCGCATCCGGGACGCGGTGCGCGAGGCCACCGGGCTCTCGGTATCGATTGGAGGCGGCACCTCGCGTCTCGTGGCGAAGATGGCGGTGGAGTTGGCCAAGCCGAAGCCCGGGACCGGCGCGAACGGGGTGCATTGCGTTGCGCCGGGAGCGGAGGCCGCATTCCTTGCGCCGCTCAAGCTGGCCGACTTGCCGATGGTGGGCCCGCGCTTTGTCCAGCGCCTCGAGCGACTTGGCCTGTACACGATTGCCGATGCCCAGGCGTGGACGCTCGAGGCACTCGTGGGCCGTCTGGGAGACCGCGCCGGCGCCTGGCTGCATCGCCGGGTTCGCGGTCGCGACGACAGCATCGTCTCGCCCCGCGACCGGCAGAAGCAGGTGAGCCGGGAGGAGACGTTCGCTCGCGATCTCGACGACGATGACCTCATCGAGCGCGAACTGCTGCGCCTGGCCGTGAAGGTGAGCACCGACCTCCGGCGGCAGGTGCTCAGGGCACGTACGGTCACCGTGAAGCTCCGCGACAAGGACTTCACGACCCGCACGGCCCAGCGCACACTGGGCTCGTTCATCGAGTCGGAGACGTCCGTGGCCAAGGCGGCGCGGCAGCTGCTCCGCCAAC
>JBDHVK010000209.1:0-5695 GCA_039809645.1 Gemmatimonas sp. | reverse complement strand
GAGCGGCACGAACGGCGTGCTCGCCAGCTCATCGAGCAGTGCGGACGTGTACGGAAACCCAAACCGGGCCACAGTGCCGTCGGGCTGGTCGATGACGGCGGCCGCACCAGACGAATCGTCACCCAGCAGCTCTCTACGAAACGCGGCGCCCGATTCGCGTGGCTCCCAGCAGACCACGCGACGCACGAGCGAATGCCTCGCGGCCTGGGCGGCGATCAGCGTCCCGACGCGCAATCCCACGACGTCCACGGCCTCGACGCCGGTGGCATCGGCGAGCTCGCTGACGGCGTGTTGTGCATCACGCTGCCACTGCGCGAGACTCGCCGCGGTAAAGTTGCCGGACGAGTTGCCCTGCCCCGTGTAGTCGAAGCGAAGGACGTGAAAGCCGTGTGCACTCAGTTGATCAGCGAGCCACCGGAAGGCGCGATGAATGCGGATGTACTCCTGACCCATCGGATAGCAGAGCACGACGCCCTCCGCCAGGCCGCGAGTGCGGCGTGGCGGATGATACACGCCGTACAGCTGCCGGTCGGTGGGCCCGAAGAAGAACGCCTCCATCAGCCAGCCACCCTCGAGCCGAGCGATTCGAGCTGTACCGCGAGCTGCGAGAGATTGCTCATGAGCAACTCCCGCAGGTCGACGCGGCAGCCGAACGCGGCCTCCATCTCCCGCGCCGCCGTCAGGGCGAGCAGCGAGTGGCCGCCCACATCGAAGAAGAAGGCATCGGCCGATACGCGATCCACCCGCAGCACACGGCACCAGATCTCGGCAATCCGCTGCTCGGCGCCCGACTGCGGCGCGCGGAAGCCCGGCGACGGAGCGATCGCACCGAGCGCGGAGCGCACCGCCGCGCGGTCGATCTTGCCGCTGGCGTTGAGCGGGAGCAGTTCGACCACCGAGAAGAGCTGCGGCACCATGTATTCGGGCAGTCGATTCGCGAGCTCCCGTCGCAGTTTGAGCTGCGACAGCACCACGCCGGGCGCGGGCTGGACGACGGCCACCAGGCGATCGTCATGCTCGGCGTGCTGCGCCACGAACGCGACCGCGGCCTGCACGCCGTCGATATCGAGCAGCTTGGCCTCCACTTCACCCAGCTCGATGCGCAAGCCACGCAACTTCACCTGATCATCCAGACGGCCCAGGAACTCGATGGCGCCGTCGAAGCGCTGTCGCACCCGGTCTCCGGTTCGATAGACGCGCACCCGGTCACCTCCGAGTGTCAGCGTCACGAACCGCTCGGCGGTTCGCGCTTCGTCGTGCAGATACCCGCGGGCGACCTGCACTCCACCGATGCAGAGCTCCCCGTGCGCCCCATGCGGAACCGGTCGGCCGGCGGCATCGAGGATGTACAGCTGCGTGTCGTCTACCGGCCACCCAATGGGCACCGGATCCGAGTGATCCTGAGCGTCGCATGTCCACCAGGTGACGTCCACGGCGGCCTCGGTGGGACCGTACAGGTTGTGCAGCGTCGTCGCCGGTTGGAGCTCACGCCAGCGATCCCGCTGTGCCGCCGTGAGCGCCTCACCGCTGCAGATCACGAAGCGCAGCGACGCGAGCGGTTCCGCGGCCGGCTCGGCCATGAACGCGTTCAGCATCGAGGGCACGAAGTGCGCTACGGTGACGCCGTGCGCGGCGATGGTTTCGCGCAGATAGCGGGGATCCTTGTGTCCGCCCGGTTGCGCCACGACGAGGCGTGCGCCCACCTGCAGCGGCCAGAAGAGCTCCCACACCGAGACGTCGAAGGTGTACGGCGTCTTCTGGAATACCACATCGGCGGTCGTCAGCGCGAAGTGTCGCTGGGCCCAGCGCAAGCGACTGGCGATCCCCCGATGGGTGTTCATCACGCCCTTCGGCGTACCCGTGGAGCCGGAGGTGTAGATGACGTACGCGAGGTGATCGGGTGCAGCCCGGTGCGGCAGCCGCTCACCCGAACCGGAGCGCCACGCGGCGTGGGGATCGTCCATCGCGCGCACCTCGATTCCGGTTGGCAGAAACGCCGCAAGCCGCGGCAGATCCTGTCGCAGGCAAAGCAAGCGCCGAGGACGCGCCGCGGTGAGAATCTCCACCAGTCGGGCCGCCGGATTTGCCGGATCGAGTGGCAGATAGGCGGCGCCTGCCTTGAGTACGCCGTAGATCGCAGAGAGCATCATCGCACTGCGCTCGAAAAGCACGGCGATGACGTCGTCGGGACCGACGCCCTCGTCACGAAGCCACCGCGCGATCTGGTTCGCCTCGGCCTCGAGATCGCGGTAGCGATACGACGCGTCGGCGGTGCTGAACGCCACCGCATCGGCGTGCTGATCCACGGCCGCCTCGAACATCGACACCAGCGTGTCGGACGACGACTCGGCGTTGGTATCGGTGCCCGCCAGGGCCCACGCCGCTTTGCGCTCGGCGGTGCACAGGGGCACGCTGCCCACGGGCGTGTCCGCGTGCCGTGGCATCGCCTCGAGCAGCGCCATGAAGTGCTGCGCCCAGCGCCTGGCGGTCCCCTCGTGCAGGAGATCGCGGTTGTGATCGACCTCGAGTTCGAGTCCGCGGCCAGCGCCGAGGTCGATCAGGTTGAAGAAGAGATCGTACTTCACGAAGCCGCGCGGCGTCGTCAGGAAGCGCCCACGCGTGCCGTGCAGCGTGACCGGTGACATCTCGAGATCGAGATTGAATGCGGCCGTGATGAGCGGCAGCCGGCTGGGGTCGCGCCGTGGGCGAATGCGCTGCAGCAGCTGCCCGTACGTGAAGTCGCGCGCGCCCTGCGCGTCGTTGAAGGTCCGCCGGACCTGCTCCACGAGGCGCGCGAGTGGCGCGGATGCGTCGATGTGCTCGCGGACGGGCAGGAAGCGCACATCGTGCGCCACCAACCCGGTGAGCCCGAGCGTGGGCTGGCCGGCCGCCGGAATACCGATCACGAGATCGTCGTGTCCCGAGAGCCGATGCAGCAGCACGTCGTACGCCGTGAGCGCGGTTACGAACAGCGTACACCCCTGATCGCGCGCAAAGGCCCGCAGGGCATCCGCCACGGGCGCATCCACCACGAAGCGCTGGCGCTCGCCGCGATACGTCTTGACCGGCGGACGGGGATGGTCGAACGGCAGCTCCACCGGCTCCGGTGGCGGTGCAAAACGCGTCGTCCAGTACTGCTCCGCGTCGCCGACATCGCCTTCGGCCACGCGCTCGGACCATGCGCGATCATACTCCGCGAGGGCTGGCGGCGTGCCGCGATCGATCTGTCGGCCGGTGCGCATCGCTTCGTGGAAGTGCGCGAGGTCCTGCATCACCACCTCGAGCGACCAGCCATCGCACACCAGATGTGAGGCGGCGAGCGCGAGCCAGGTGCGTTGCTCGTCCAGGCGGAGCACCAGCAGGCGCACCAGCGGGCCGCCGGTCAGATCGAACTCGCCATCGATATGGGCCGCCACGAGTCGCTGCGCGTGGGCCTCGCGGCCGGCGGAATCACCATCGCGCAGGTCCACGACCGCGAATTCGGGTCGCATGTAGCGCCGCACCTCGATGCCGCTGCCGTCGGCCGCCACCACGCTGCGCAAGCTCGCGTGGCGGTTCACGACCTTGTCGAACGTCAGCTCGAGCACCTCGGTATCGAGCGCGGTATCGAACTCGAACAGGACCTGCTCGTTGTACGCGGCGCGGGCATCCGGCCCCATCGCCAGCGCCAGCCACAGCTCCTGCTGTGCGTCGGTGAAGGGGCGGCGCTCGCTCGTCGCCGCGATCGGCAGAAAACCCGCCTGCTGCAGATCGTGCGCCGCCGCCACGAAGCTGTCGAGCAGCCGTGCGAAATGCTCGTCCGTGTGCGCGGTGGAGAAGAAGCCAGGACGCCCTTCCCAGATGTGCGCGCCGTGATAGCGGAGATGATGGAAGTAGAGGCTCTCGTAGTCCGGATGCCCGTACCAGCGCGGCAGAATCACCGACGCGAAGTACGTGAGCTCGATCGGCACGCCCATCTCGTGGTAGGCCCGATTGACGCGCTCACAGAAGAGGGCGGTGCGCCGATTGAGCTGCGCCTGCAGCTCCGGCCCCTCGGCGACGAGCTTGTTCATGGCGGCGTTCACCGCGGCGAGCGCGGTGGGATGACGCACGAACGTGCCGGCAAAGTAGGTCACGCCCGCTTCGGGGAACGAGTCGTCGCCGTACTGCCATCCTCCCCCATCGAGCGCGTCCATGTACGCCGCCTTGCCGGCCACCACGCCGACCGGCATGCCACCGCCCACGACCTTGCCGTACGCGCACAGATCGGCGTCGACGCCATACCACCCCTGCGCGCCGCGCGGATGGAGGCGGAAACCGGTGATGATCTCGTCAAAGATGAGGGGAATGCCCAGACGCGCCGTGAGCGCGCGCAGCTCGCGCACGAAGGCCACCGGCTGCAATTCCGGATTGCGGCTCTGAATGGGCTCCACGATCACGCCGGCGAGTTCATCGGCGATGGACTCGATGTACGCGAGGCTTGCCGGATCACCATACTCGAGCACCACCAGATTGGACCCGGCCGTGGCCGGGATGCCCGGCGCCACCGGCTTGTTCACCCGCACCCCATTCACTTCCTGCGGGCGCACGAGCACTTCGTCGAACATGCCGTGGTAGCTGCCGTAGAACGACACGATGGTGTCGTTACCGGTCACCGTGCGCGCCATGCGCATCGCCGCGAGCACGGCCTCCGAGCCGGTGTTGCAGAAGGCGGCGCGTTCGTGTCCCGTGAGCGAGCAGATCAGCTGCGCCGTGGGGCCGGCGAGCGGCGACTGCGGCGCATAGTCCACCGAGCGCTCCATTTGCGCCCGTACCGCGTCGAGCACGAAGTCGGGCGCGTGCCCGAAGAAGGTGGCGCCGAAACCGCCGGCGCAATCGACGTACTCGTTGCCATCGATGTCCCAGACCAGCGCGCCCTTGGAGCGGTCGCCGACAATCGGATACGTGATCTCCTTCCACGCCTGCTTGAATCCCGACACGGCCCGCGGGTCGGCGAAGTGGGCCCGATGGGCTGCCGTGTACTGCTTCGACTGCGGGGTCTTTGCGATCACGCGTGCGATGAACTCGGCGAGATACGACTCCTGCGCCGGTGAGAGCGATTCGGTCAGATTCTTCTGCACGGGCTTGAAGGGCCCGAAACGCCCGGTCGCGGCGGGGCGCGTCACCGTCGGCGTGAATGGCGGACGCGTGGGGGCCGCCACGACCGCCGTGCTGGGCACATCGGGAGAACTGACCGCGGGTGCGATCCCGGCGGCGATTCCCCCCTGAATGGCCGCCAGGAGCGCCGTATTCGCCTGGATCTGCAGCGCGATCGCCTGCTGCAACGCGGGCATCGCCGAGACCGCGCCACTAACCGCGCCGCTCGCGGCGATGGGCGCAACCGGGGCCGGCGCGACATCGGAGACGGCCGCAACGGGCGGCGCCGCGACCAGTTCGGGCAGTGCGTCGGCCGGCAGCTGCGCGTCGATGTACGCCGCGAGCGCGGCGATCGTGGGCGCGTCGTCGAACAGCTGACGGAAGGTGACCTTGACCTTGAACTCCTTCTTGAAGCGCAGATTCGCCTGCGTCAGAAAGAGGGAATCGAAGCCCATGTCGAGGAAGGTCGTCTGCACATCCACGTCGGCCAGCGGCATGCCGGACATTTCGTGGAGGATGACCTGCAGACGCTGCTGGATGATCGCGCTACGACCCATCGGACGTTGGGGTTCGGACACGG
>JBDHVK010000208.1:0-5750 GCA_039809645.1 Gemmatimonas sp. | reverse complement strand
AACGACATGAGCGGTCATGTGGCGGGGCGGGAGCCGACCTGGACGCAGCATGAATGTGCACTGAAATGCCGATTGGTGGCGACCCCCTTCCTGCGTACCTTTCGCCCGATGCCTCCGTTCACCTCGTCTCGACGTCGGCACGGCACGGTAGCGGCCCTTTCGGTGGCCCTCACCGCGGCGCTGCTCGTGTGTGCATTCGCCCCCCTGCCTGCGCAATCCGCGCCCCCTCGCACCGGCCGCCTGCGCGGGCTCGTCGTCGACAGTCTGTCGGGGCGCATGCTCCCCGGCGCCTTCGTGCAGATCGTCGGTGACGCGGGCTCCACCTTCGTCACCACGGCCACCGCCGACGCCTTCGGCGAGTATTCCGTGCGCAACGTGCCGGCCGGTCGCTACACGATCGGCTTCCAGCACCCGCTCCTCGATTCGCTCGGCATCGAATCACCGGCGCGCGCGGCAATCGTTCGCGATACCGAAGAGGTGCGCGTCGATCTGGCCGTCCCGTCACCGACACGTTTGCGCCGCTCCATCTGCGGCGTCGTGCCGGGCGCGCTCATCATGGGCTTCGTGCGCGACGTTGAGCGCAACGGCGCGGTCGATAGCGCCAGCGTTGCCGGGGAGTGGTTGGAGTACGCGCTGGGTCGCACCGGCGTCACGGCCACACGCCCCCGCCGCGTGTCGACGTCGTTCGCCAGCGGCTTCTATGCCCTCTGTGCCATGCCGAGCCCGGGCACCGTGGTGCTTCGCGCATCGAAGGCGACCGACAGTACGGGTGCCGTCGAGGTGAATGTCGGCGCGAACGGCTTCGTGCGGCAGGATCTCGTGATCGGCGCCGGTCGCGCCGCGGGCAAGGGGCGCATCGCCGGTGCTGTGACCACTCGCGACGGCGCACCGGTGATTGGCGCGCAGATCGCGCTCCTCGATGGCCCCAGCACGCGAACGAACGAACGTGGCGAGTGGTCGCTGACCGGGGCACCCACCGGAACCCGGTCACTCGAAGTGCGCGCCGTGGGATTCTACCCGGACAAGCGCCTGCTCACGGTCAGCGATGCCACGCCGCGCGTGGACTCACGCCTCGAGACGCTCAAGGCGGTGCTCGACACCATGAAGGTGGTGGCGAACCTCGGCCCCAACATCGTGGCCGAGTTCAGCGAGCGGCGTCGCACCCTACCCGGCCGCTTCCTGGGCCCCGAGGACATCGCCCGCCGCGGAGCGACCCAGGTATCCGATCTCTTCAAGTCGGTGCCCGGCACGTACCTCGAGATCCTGCTGCCGTCGGACACCGTGAGCCAGTTCAACGGTGGCGCCGTGCAGAACGTCAGCAGCGACAATCAGCTGCGCATCACCATGCGCGGCGGGTTCTCCGAAAAGTGCCTGCCGACGATCTGGGTGAATGGCCTGCAGCTCACCGAGCCCACGGCGGGCGATCTCGACGGCGTCATGCAACCCGGTGATCTGATCGGCGTCGAGGTGTATTCGTCCACGCAGGTCCCCGCGCAGTTCCGCGTCGCGGCGAACGGTTGCGGCGCGATCGTGTTCTGGCGACGGCGCTGACGCGCCGGCCGCCTTCGCCACCGTTCGCGCATACGACATGCACCGCCGGACGTTTCTCGCCGCCGCTGCGGCGGTGCCGTGGCTCCGGATCGATGTACCCTTCGCCGACGAGCGACACGCCGATCTGGTGATCATCGGCGGTGGACTCGGTGGCTGCGCCGCCGCGCTGGCGGCGACCGCTCGCGGGCTGCGGGTGATCATGACCGAGCCCACGTCGTGGATTGGGGGCCAGCTCACGGCGCAGGCGGTGCCTCCGGATGAGAACGCGTGGATCGAAACAATCGGCGGCACGGCGAGCTATCGCGACCTGCGAGAGCGCGTGCGGGCCCACTATCGGCACCTGCCGACGCTCCGCGCCGCCGCGCGCGACAACCCAAGGCTCAATCCAGGCAATGGGTGGGTGTCTCGGCTGTGCGCCGAACCGCTCGTGTGGCACGACGCGCTTCGCGCCATGCTCGCCCCAGCGATCGGCAGCGGCAGGCTGACCGTACTGGTGCACACGGTGCCCGTTGCCGCCGACGTGCAGGGCGATCGCGTGCGCGCGGTGCGCGTACGCACTGGTGGCGCCACCCGCGAGTCCGTACTGCACGCCCCGCTGTTCGTCGATGCGACGGAGTTGGGTGACCTGCTGCCACTGACCGGCACCGAGCACGTGCTGGGCGCCGAATCACGCCGCGACACCGGCGAGACGCACGCGGCCGATGAGGCACAGCCCGACAATCAGCAGGCATTCACCGTGGCGTTCGCGATGGAGTACCGTGCCGGCGAGGATCACACGATCGATCGGCCGACCGACTACGCGCGGTGGCGCGATCACGCCATTCCCGTGGGCGGCCACGCGTACCGGCAGCTCAGTTTCGACGAACCGGCGAACGCGAAGATCGGCTTCGATCCGGAGCGACGCAGCGGCTACTGGTCCTATCGGCGCATTCTCGATCGCACGCTCTTCACTCCGGGGGCACTGCCGAGCGATGTGACCCTCGTGAATTGGTGGCAGAACGACTACGCCGAGGGGCCGCTCTGCGGCGTGTCGGCGAGCGAGGCGGCGCAACACGTGCAGGCCGCCCGATCACTCAGCGCGTCGCTGCTCTACTGGTTGCAGACCGAGGCGCCGCGCCCCGATGGCAGCTCGGGTTGGCGCGGACTGCGTTTGCGACCGGATATCGTTGGCACCGCCGACGGGTTCGCGATGGCGCCCTACATCCGCGAAAGCCGGCGCATCCGCGCCGTCACGACCATCCGCGAGCAGGACGTCCTGCGCCCACTCCGCATGGCGGCCACCGGTCTGTCGGCCGAGGTGGTGACCGCGACGCCCTTCGACGACAGCGTTGGCATCGGCCACTACGCAATGGATCTGCATCGGACGACGCGAGGGGACACCGGCGGCTACGGTGACACCCTGCCGTTCGAGATCCCCCTCGGTGCACTGCTGCCCGTGCGCGTGCGCAACCTGCTGCCGGCGTGCAAGAACATCGGGACCACGCACCTGACGAACGGGTGTTTCCGACTGCATCCGATCGAGTGGAACATCGGCGAAGCGGTGGGTCATCTGGCCGCGCACTGCGCCGCCACTCGACGGGAGCCGCACGCCGTTCACTCGAACCCGGCGTCACGTCTCGCGTACCAACGCGAACTCGAAGCCGCGGGAGTCCGCTTGCACTGGCCGAGGCCGCTTCCAGCGAGTTGAGCCGTAGCCGATCCGGTTGGTGGACAGCCAACTCATGAAGCGGACGCCATATTGAGCCATCCCCTCGCTCGAGTCCGTCATGACCGTCGCTACCAGCAGTGCACCGAGTGGCTCCTACTTTCTGGTCTGCATCGCAGGCCCTGACCGCGGGAAGCGGCTGCGCGTCTCGAGCGAGGTGGCTCAGATGGGGAGCACGCCCGACTGCCATCTCCTCACCGACGATCCGGAGCTGATTGGACCGGTGGCGAGTGTCCGTCTGGTGGGCGATCGCGTGCAGATCGCCGCACTGGGCGCGGTCGCGCCCTACGTCGACGGGCGCGCGACGCCGTTCGCCGAGGTGGGCGCGTGGCAGCAGCTGCGTCTCGGACGCTCGTTGTGGGAAGTGCACGCCGCGGTCGGCGCGACGTCGGTCTTCGACTTCGTGCATCGCATGGGAGATCACCTCTCGAACGCCGCGGGCATCGAGAAGCCGGCCGAGTGGAAGGCCAGCGAGATGTTTGCGAACGTCACCAAGCAGCACGCCGACGAGGAGGTCGAGGAGTACTTCACCGTCGGCACCACCTTCACGACTCCGCAGTTGGGTGACATCGACACCAGCTGGCCGCGCCCCTGGGTGTTCGTACGGGTCGCGGTGCTGTCGCTCGCGCTCTACTGGGGGTTCTCGTTCGCGTGGAACACCTTCGAGAACGTGAATCTCATTCCCGGATTGATCATGATCGGCTCGCTCGCGATGCCGTTGTCACTCGTGATCTTCTTCTTCGAGGTGAACGCGCCCCGCAACGTCTCGCTGTACCAGATCACGCGCCTGCTGCTGACCGGCGGCCTCGTGTCGATCATCGTGTCGCTGTTTCTCTTCGACTTCACACGGACCCTCTCCGATTGGCTCGGCGCCGCGAGTGCCGGGATCGTGGAGGAGACCGGCAAGGTGCTGACGTTGCTGCTCGTGGTCCGCAAGCCGCGCTTTCGGTGGACGCTGAACGGGTTGTTGCTGGGCGCCACGGTGGGCGCCGGCTTTGCCATCTTCGAGTCGGCCGGCTACGCCTTGCGCGCGGCCATCAGCCCGAACGGCGGCATCACGGCCATGCGCGAGGTGATCTTTCAGCGTGGTATCCTGACCTTCTTCGGCGGTCACGTGCTGTGGACCGGCCTTGCCGGTGCCGCGCTCTGGCGCGTGCGCGATGATCGACCGTTCACGCGCGACGTGTTGTTCGACGCCCGTTTCCTGCGCGTCCTCGCCATCTGCATGGTGATGCACATGCTGTGGAACTCCCCGCTCACCTTGCCGATTTTCGGCGAGTACGGCAAGACGCTCGTGCTCGGCGTGGCCGCGTGGTCGCTGGTGCTGGGCATGATCCAGAGCGGTCTGCGGCAGATTCGCGATGCGCAGGGACGCGAGGCGATCCGCCGCTCCGGCCAGACGGCGATTCCCACGCCGGCCTGATCGGTCAGGATTCGTCCAGCAGCGTCCGGATGGTCGTGAGCAGCGTGGTCTGCGTGAACGGCTTCGCCAGGAACGACACCGACTGACGCGCGATCTGGTGGGCGACCAGATCGTCATCCGGATAGCCGCTCATGAGCAGTACCGGAAGGTGCGGATAGAGCCGCCGCGCTTCCTGAGCGAGCGCAGCGCCGGACATCCCCGGCATCACCACGTCCGACACCAGCAGATCGAACGTCTCGTGCTCGAGCGCGGTGATCGCCGACTCGGCGTCACGCAGCACCTGCACGGTGTAGCCCGCACGCGTGAGCAGACGGCGCGCCACCTCGGCCACACTCGGATCATCCTCCACGACCAGCAGCCGCTCGGTGCCGCCGCGTGGCAAGTCGGGCGTGGTCGGGTGGTCGGCCACCGGCGCCGAGACCGGCCCGTGCTCGGGGAGATACAGGCAGAAGGACGCACCGCCCGTGGGATGCGGATCGAGTTCGATCGTTCCGCCGGCGGACTGCAGAATCCCGTAGCTGATCGACAGGCCAAGACCGGTCCCGTGTTCGCGCGCCTTCGTCGTGAAGAATGGCTCGAAGAGGCGCGCGCGAAGCGACTCCGGAACGCCGGGGCCGGTGTCGGTCACCCGGAAGCGCACATACGCGGCGCCGGTGAGGCCAAGGCGGGTGCAGTCCGGAGCCGGCGCGCGATCCACCGCGATCGTCACGAGCCCTCCCTCCGGCATCGCGTCACGCGCGTTGGCCGCCAGGTTCATCAGCACCTGCTCGAGCTGCCCCGGATCGATGAGCACCGGACCGAGATCCTCCGCCACGGAGACCCGCAAGGTGATCCGTTCACCCAACAGCCGCTCGAGCAGACGTGCGGAATCATGCAGGGCCGGCGCAATATCGATGAGGCGCGCCGTCACCACCTGCCGTCGGCTGAAGACGAGCACCTGACGCGTGAGGTTGGCCGCGCGCGTTGCCGATGTCAGAATGCCACCGAGCTCGGCGCCCACCGCACTGTCGCCGCGGGACTGCGCGAGCGCCAGCTCGGCATGCCCGATGATCGACGAAAGGTAGTTGTTGA
>JBDHVK010000207.1:0-5781 GCA_039809645.1 Gemmatimonas sp. | reverse complement strand
CCGCCCTTTCCGGGCGTCACGCCACCGACGACCTTCGTGCCGTACTCGATCATCTGCTTGGCATGGAACGAGCCGTCACGGCCCGTGATGCCCTGCACGATCAGCTTGGTGCTGTTGTCGATGAAGATGCTCACGCGGCACCTCCCTTCGTCGCGAGTTCCACCGCGCGCTGCACAGCCGAGTCCATGTCGCTCGAGGCGGAGAAGCCGTTCTCCTGCAGGATCTTCAACGCCAGCTCCTCGTTCGTGCCGGTGAGACGGATGACGATGGGCACCTTGAGCGGATTCGCCTTCGTGGCCGTGACGATGCCGTTGGCCACGTCATCGGTGCGCGTGATGCCGCCGAAGATGTTGAACAGGATGCACTTCACGTTCGGATCGGACGTGATGATGCGGAGCGCATTCACGACCTTCTCCGGATTCGACGAGCCGCCGATGTCGAGGAAGTTGGCCGGATCGCCGCCGTAGTACTTCACGAGGTCCATCGTGGCCATGGCGAGGCCGGCGCCGTTGACGACGCAGCCGACGTTGCCATCGAGCTTGATGAACGTGAGGTTCGAGTTGCGCGCGTCGACTTCGCTCGGTGCCTCGCTCGACTCGTCGCGGAGCGCGGCGATCTCGGGACGGCGATCGAGTTCGTTGTCGTCGATGACCATCTTGCCGTCGACGGCGATCAGCTCACCGGCGGGCGTCATCACGAGCGGGTTGATTTCGGCGAGCGAGCAGCCGGCGTTCATGAACGCCGTGTAGAGCTGCTGCATGATCTTGGCCGCCTGACGCGCGAGCTTGACGTCCTTGTACAGGAAGAAGCCCATGCGCATGGCTTCGAACGGCAGCAGGCCGTAGCGCGTATCGACCGGATGATAGAGGATCTTTTCGGGCGTGGTCGCCGCGACTTCCTCGATGTCGATGCCACCGGCCGCGGACACCATGAAGACCGGCTTCTTGGTCGCGCGATCGACGATGATGCCGACGTAGGCCTCAGACGCGATGTCGGCCGCGACGGTGACGAGCACCTTCTCGACCGTGAGCTCCTTGATCGTCATGCCGAGGATGGCCGTGGCCTTTTCCTTCGCGGCCTCCGGCGTGGGACAGAACTTCACACCGCCGGCCTTACCGCGGCCGCCGGCATGGACCTGGGCCTTCACCATCACGGCGGTGCCAAGCTTCTTCGCAATGGCCTCCGCCTGGTCGGGCGTCGTGGCGATGTCACCGGGCGGGATCGGCACACCGGCCGCCCGCAACAGCTCTTTCGCCTGATACTCGTGTAGGTTCACGCGCTCTCCAAGGACTGGGGAATGTCAGCGGTTCAATGCTAGGGGGTGTGCATCGTGCTCGCCACTCGTCTACGGCGGAGAGCGACGTAACGTGGAGCCGAGGCTGTCGAAGGCTGCTCCGAAGGCCGTCCAGTCTCCCCGTTGCATCGCGCGCCGCATGACGTCGTACAGGCGGATCGCTTCCCCATCCGGGGGGAGAGATCCGCTGGCGGCGGCGGGGGTGAGGCCTCCCGCCGGCCGCTCGCCAATGGCCAGGAGCGCCGACGCGAGCGTGGCTCCGGCCCCGGTATGCTGCCCGTCCGTGAGGGCCACCCGAGCAATCATCGGGGTGCCATCGGAACGCGTGGTGGTGGTGACCTGCATGAAGCGCGGACCCCGGTTGGTCATGATCGCCGCGGCGGCCGCTCGACGTCGCCGGGAATCGCGCTTTCCCGCCGTGAGCACACTGTCCTCGCCCGCCTGCAACGTCTCGAGCGCCGAGCGCCATCGCAGGGGCGTGCCCGATGCGGGATGCCACCAGGTGGTCCGGGCCGCGCCGCCCGTCACGACGGCGATGCCGTCCACTTGCTCCATCTCGTCGAGGAGCGGAACACTCCACGCCAGGATTCCGGACGCGCGGTCGGCCTCGTGCACGAGATACGGCGCCGGAACGGTGCGCGACAGAAGACTGTCGGGCAGATGCCGGGCGGTGGGACCCTCGAGACGGGACCCGAATCGCGCGAAGGTGCGAATCTGCACCGCGGCGCTCTCGGTGGCCGGCGGCAGCTGATCCGCGAGCCCCGGCGGCAACGCGTTGGCCGCGGTGAACAGCACGGGCAGCCGGGTCATCCAGGTGCGTGTCACCGGGTCCGGGCGCGCACTCGGTATCAGTTGGACGCGCCCCGTCACCGCATCGACCAGCGCGGTGGCGGCGAGCTTGAAATACCCGTAGGAGCGATCGTTGATGACCCAGCGTTGGCTCAACGGGTAATGATCCGAGGCGCTGTAGAGCTGCACCGCCCAGAACAGGCGGTCGTCGTGCCGCACGGGCAGCACGTCGGCCCCCTGCACGAAGATCGGGGCGAGGCGGGTTAGGCGATCTCGCACATCGCGATGCGTGACCAGCACCGCGGCGCCGGCGTGTTCCGCATCAGCGGAGAGGAGCGCGGCGTCGCGAAGCGCCCAGGCGTGCGCCAGGCGATTGCGTCGCGAGGCGAGCGTGGGGGCCGGCACATCCGTGGCCGCCTGCTCGCTCAGGACGCGCGCCCCTTCGAGGCCCGGCCCCACCAGGGGCCACGCCTCGGGCGTGTCGTCATCGGTCGACTGCACGTCGAGCGTGCTGTCGCGCAACACGGGTCGGGTCGCATCGGCGACGAACAGCCGCCAGCGCTCACTGCTCGCGACCGGGCGCCGAACCACGACCCCGGTCAGACGACCGTCGATGACGGTCCATCCGACGGGTGCTGCGTCGACCATGCGATTGGTCGGCGCCTTGTCTCCGGACGGTGCAGTGGCGGCATCGGCATCGGCGGACTCGCCGAGCGCCTGGCCCAATGCGGTGCGATCCCAGAGCGACGCTTCCTCGCTCAGGGCACCCAGCATCGCCACGGGTGCGCGGGCGGCGCGACGGCGGCCGGCGCTGTCCGGCGCGGCGCTTGAATCGGAGGCAAGGCGCATCGCGTCCACGTCATACGCGCGGCGGCTGAAGAGCGTGCGCGACGCCACGTAGTCCTGATCACGCTTGGCCGGATCACCGAGCAGGTCGCCGCGCGCCAGGATGGCGGGAGCGACCTGGCGCAGGCCGATCGCGCCGACGAGTACCAGGGTCAGCGTCACGAACGCCGCGCGCAGCTGGCCGACCCAGCCGGTGCGCAGAATGATGGCGGCGGCAATGGCGCACGCATACGACAGCACGAAGTCCACGCGAAGCGTGACCCGATGGTCGACGTGCAGGAACAGGCCGTCCGGCCCGCTGCCCTGCTGCAACAGATCGAACGCATCGAGCCGGTAGCTCCAGGCCAGCAGCAGCAGCACCACGGCGCCCAGCGCGCTCAGATGCCGACGCACATGATTCGACGCCGTGAGGCGACGGCCCTCGAGGCGGAGCGACCGGGTGAGCGCGTAGAGCACGAGCACCAGCGCCGTCATCGTCACGATGGCGACCAGCGACCAGAGATACAACGTCTCCTCGAGCGGCAGCCAGTAGACGTAGAATCCCAGATCGCGATCGAGAATGCCCTCGATCTCGCCGAACGGCAGCCCGTGTCGCGCGAGCGCGAGATCACTCCAGTTGGTGATGGGCAAGGCGAGGACCGCGCC
Organism: Gemmatimonas sp.; assembly: GCA_039809645.1. Lineage (GTDB taxonomy): Bacteria > Gemmatimonadota > Gemmatimonadetes > Gemmatimonadales > Gemmatimonadaceae > Gemmatimonas. The sequence goes on along the minus strand of JBDHVK010000207.1, from coordinate 2,207 downwards.
GATGACGAGCGCCGCCACGAGGGTGGCCGACGACAGGCGCTGCGACGGGACCATGGCGACGAACTCGAGGTTCGCAACGCGCGAGGGAATCGCGACGGCCTGAATGGTGCGCCGCACCGCGTGCAGATTGGCCCATGCGAACAGCGAGCCGACCACCCATGCGCCCCCCTGGAGCACCACCGAGTCGATCACCTGCTCCCAGAACAGTCCGGGCACGCCCATGGCGGCGAACCACGCATGATCGACCATCAGCGCCGTCACCGTGCGCCCCACGAGGAGGAGCCCGGCAATCGTCGCGAGCGCGATCAGCAGCCAGCCGCGGATGCGCATCTCAGCGCTGCGGGTGCGACGTCAGGGGGAAACGCCCTGCTCGCGCAGCCACGATTCCATCACGCCACGAATCTCGGCGAGACGTTCCGGGGTGCGCGCCTCATAGCGCGCCACGATGACGGGCTGGGTGTTGGAGGCGCGGAAGAGCCCCCAGCCGTCACCAAAGAGCACGCGAACGCCGTCCACATCGATCACGTCGTAGCGTGCCTTGAAGTGCGGCACGGCCTTGCTCATGATGGCGAACTTCGTGGCTTCGTCGGTGTCGATGCGGATCTCCGGCGTACTCACGAAGGGCGGGGCGTCGGCGAGCAGTTCGTCGATGCGCTTGCCGGCGTCGGCGATGATGCGCAGCAGACGTGCGGCGGCATAGAGCGCGTCGTCGTGCCCGTAGAAGCCTTCGGTGAAGAACATGTGCCCCGACATCTCGCCGGCGATGGGCGCGTGGGTCTCCTTCATCTTGTCCTTGATGAGGGAGTGACCGGTTTTCCACATCACCGCCTGCCCGCCGGCGGCGGCAATGCCGTCCATCAGCGCCTGCGAGCACTTCACGTCGAAGATGATCGGCTGGCCCGTGCCCGTGCGTTCGAGGACATCCCGCGCGTAGAGCAGCAGGATGTGGTCCCCCCAGATGATGCGCCCGGACGCGTCGACGACGCCGATACGATCGGCGTCGCCATCGAACGCCACACCGATTTCGGCGCCATTCGCCTTCACGGCGGCGATGCAATCCTCGAGATTCTCGGGGACGGTGGGATCGGGGTGATGATTCGGGAAGGTGCCGTCGCTTTCGGTGAACAGGCCGATGCCGTCCACCCCGAGGGCCTGCATGAGCTGCGGCGCCACGAGCGCTCCCGCGCCGTTGCCGCAGTCGTAGACGACCTTGAGTGGCGTGCCGTCGGCGTGGCGCAGCGGCCCGATCTTCGCCGCGATGTCGGCGACGTAGCGATCGATCACCTCGACGTGGCGCACGCTCCCCTGCCCGCTCGGGAAGACACCGTCCACGATGTACTGATACAGCGTCTGGATGTCGGCACCATGCAGCGAACCCGTGCCGAGACACATCTTGAACCCGTTGTACTCGGGCGGATTGTGCGAACCGGTGATCTGGATGCCGCCGACGACCGGCTCGTGATGCAGCGACCAGTACAGCAGCGGCGTGGGAACGACGCCGACATCCACGACATCGATGCCGCTCTCCGTCAGGCCACGCACCAACGCATCGCGGAGCGCTGTGCCACTGGGGCGATTGTCACGACCGACGGCCACGGCGCCACGGATCTGGCGCTGGGCCAGCAGGGCGGCGTAGGCGCGACCGAGCCCGTAGGCCACCTCGTCGGTGAGGTCGTGTCCGACGATGCCGCGAACGTCATACTGCCGAAAAATGGTCTGGCTGATCGACATGGATGGACTGGAAGGGATCCCGGACCAACGATTCCCGGCGGGGCCGGGTCATTCCTGCGCGGCGCCCGCGCTCGTGGCGGTCTGCAGTCGAATCCTGCCACCATTCGGGCCGTCGGTCGAGGGGGCCGTCGTCGACGAGGTGCTCGCGCGCCGGGCCAACTCGACCAGTGGCGTGGGGTAGAGCCCGAGGATGACGAGCGCGAGGCCGGCGAGCGCAATGATCGAGCGGCTGACCGGTGCCGTGACCGGCACGAGCAGCCCCTCGGGTCGGGGGCGCATGAACATCGCCGATACGAGCACCAAGTAATAGCCCGCCGAAATGGCGCTGGTCACCACCAGAATCACCGACAGGATCGTTTGCGGTGCGCTCGCCTGCAGCGCCGCCTGCAGCACGTACCACTTGGCGAAGAAGCCCATGCCGCCCACCAGGGGCATACCCAGCAGCGCGAGCAGGAACAGCGTCATGGCGCTGGCGA
>JBDHVK010000206.1:0-5836 GCA_039809645.1 Gemmatimonas sp. | reverse complement strand
AAGCCGGGCCCGCGTATTCGCGAGAATCATGCAGCGATCTCCGAAGATGAACGGTGCCTGTTTCCCCACCTCCCGGTGCCATACCCCGTGACCGGGCGGCCGGCCCCATTTGGAGCCCCCTATCTGTTATTATCGGACGCACACCAGTACGCCAGACCTTGAGGTCCGGCGCGTTCGTCCCTTTACCGGTTCCCGTGCTCTACCTGGCCATTCCCGCGCACAACGAGGTTGCCACCATCGGGGTGCTCCTCTGGCGCATCCGGACGGTGCTCGCCGAGTTCCCGCGCGAGTACGAAGTCGTGGTCTACGACGACGCCAGTACCGACGCCACCGCCGACGTGGCGAGCCAGTACGAGCAGGCCATGCCCGTGACGGTCATCCGGGGCGACCGGCATCTGGGATACGCGGGTGCCGTAGACCGGGTGCTGCGCCACGTGGCTCAGCTGACGCGCTACCCGCGCCGCGACGCCGTGTTGCTGCTGCAGGGCGACTTCACCGATCCGCCGGGGATCGTTCCCGAGTTTGCCCGCCGCTTCGAGGGCGGAGCCGATCTGGTCGTGGGAGAGCGCCTCGCCGTGGCCGATGCGCCGGTCGCCGTGCGTCGCCTCTTCAAGGCGGCTCAGTGGGCGATGCGTCCGTTCGTGCGCGTGGAGGGCGTGAAGGACACCACCGCCTCGATGCGCCTGGTGCGCATCTCCGCGCTGCGCGATGCCATGCGCGCGACGGGCGATGCCCCCCTCGTGACCGGCGACACCTGGACCACCAATGCGGACCTGCTGCTTCGCCTCGCGCCGCATGCGCGGCGCGTGGAAGCGGTACCGATGGAGCCGACGTACGGGGTGCGCATGCGCGAGACGCGTCGGGTTGCGCTCCGGGACGCCCTGAGCGCGCTCAAGTGGGCGTGGGGAGCCCGCGGCCGACGCGCCGTGGTTGGTTCGAACGCTGAGCCGGTGCCGGAGAACGAGCGTCGCAGTCAGCGCGGCGCGGGTGGAAAGCGCCGCGAAGAGGCACCCGAACTCTCGGTCGATCGGCTGCGGGAGAAGATTCGCGAACGCGATGGCTCACGGGGCATCGACGGTGAGCCGGAGAAGCCGCGCGGCCGTCGTGGACGCGAGCGGGAGCGCGAACGCACCGAGCGGCCGGACCGCGTCGAGCGTCCGGCGAGGGCTGAGCGCCCCGAACGCGCCCCGCGTGCGGAGGCGCGACCGGAGGCGCGACCGGAGGCCAAGCCGGATCGGCCACCCAAGCCGCGCCGAGAGCGCCCTGAGGCGGCAGATTCGACCCCCGAAGCGCGCCCACCCAAGGGGCCGCGTCCGGAACGGCCAGCGCGGCCGCGCCGCGACGAACGACGCCCCGCAGTCGACGCCGAACTGGTGCTCGACGATCCGTTCGCGCCACCGGCGCCGAAGATGGATCCGTTTGCCCGGGCGATCGACGGGCGGCCGTCGGCCCAGCCGCTCGCGGAACCGCGGCCCGACGCAACGGCTGACGCGGATCTACCCGCGTCCGAGGCCGTGCGCGCTGAGCCTCCGGCTTTCCGTGCCCCGACACCCGAGGCGAGCCCGATCGACGAGTCCGACGAGATCGAGGGCGATACCGGCGGGAGTGACGAGGGGAGTGACGACGAGAGCGAGAGCACCGAGGGGACAGGCGGCGAGGAGGGCGAGGCGCGCCGCCGCCGCCGCCGGAACCGGCGGTCACGACGGGGCCGTCGGCGCCGCGAGGGCGCCAACGGAGAATCGGCGCCGGAGGGAGAGCCAGGCATCCGCGACGAAATCCCCCTCGAAGGCGAACCGGTGGCGTACGCCGCCGAGGCCGTCGATGACAGCGATGAGAGCGAGGACCGCGACGACGGATCGGATGAAGCCGGCGACGAGGCGAGCCAGGCGCGCGCCCGTCGTCGCGGACGCCGAGGTCGCCGCGGCGGTGCGCGGCGCTCGCGCGGCCGGCGCGATCGACCGCGCGGTGAGGGTGACGGCGGCGACGGCGCGGGGGGCGGTGAGGGCCCGGCGTCCGGTCCCGACAGCGAGTAACCCTCATTCTGTAGTCCCGTATGCCAAGACCCCACCCGTCGCGCTTCGCGACGGGTGGGGTCTGTGTTTTCAGGTCGACCAGCCGGCTACCGCTCGGCGATCGCTACTTCCAGAGCTGCTCCACCTTCTCCGCCGTCGCCGGACTCACCAGGCGCAGGACGAAGTACACCACCGCGCCGATCAACAGGACCTTGATCGCGGCGCCGAGCAGCCAGAAGAGCAGCGAGACCAGCGGCCCGAGCAGGCCGAAGACCAGCTTGAGGGCAACAAGGCCAGCCAGGGCGATCAGGCCAACAGTGAACAGGGTGCGGAGCATGGGTGCCTCAGAGGTGTTGGATACGCGCTTCCCTACGGTAACGCGTCTCCGGAAGTTTCGTCACCCATACCAGATTCCGGCTATATTGCGTTTAGGGGTTAGCGGTTGTTTCGGTAACGCGGACACCGGCATAGCTTCCCCAATCCACGTCCCGGCCACCCCGGGCCCTATCTGATGCATTCGGATCCTTATGGCCGACGCGCAGGCGCTACAGCTCGTGCAGATCATGGGACGCCATCGCCGCGAGGCGCTTCCCGAGCGGAAGCCCCAGTGGCTGAAGGTCAAGGCGCCCGGTGGCGAGAACTACATCCGCCTCAAGCACATGATGCGGGAGCTCAAGCTCCACAGCGTCTGTGAAGAGGCCCATTGCCCGAATATTGGCGAGTGTTGGCAGCACGGCACCGCCACCTTCATGATCCTCGGCAGCGTCTGCACCCGGAACTGCGCGTACTGCGCCGTCTCCCACGGCCGCCCGCCCGAATACGACATCGAAGAGCCCAACCGGGTCGCGCAGGCCATCGCCGAGATGAACCTGCGTCATGCGGTCATCACCTCGGTCGACCGTGACGATCTCCCGGACTTCGGCGCCTACATCTTTGCCGAGACCATTCGGCAGATCAAACAGCGCCTCCCCGGCTGCAGCGTCGAAGTACTGGTGCCCGACTTTCAGGGCAACGAAGACAGCATCCGCGCCGTGCTCGAAGCGCGCCCGGACATCTACAACCACAACACCGAGACGGTCCCCCGCCTCTACAAGAAGGCGCGTCCCGGTGGCCGCTATGAGCGGCTGCTCGAGATCTTCCGCATCGCCAAGCGCATCGCGCCGGACATCCCCACCAAGACCGGCATCATCCTTGGCCTCGGCGAGACCAACGAGGAAGTCGTGGAGGTCATGAAGGATCTCCGCTCCGTCGACGTCGACATCCTCACGCTCGGCCAGTACCTGCGGCCCAGCGACTCGCACATCGCCCTCGATCGGTACGTCACGCCCGAGGAGTTCCGGTCGCTGTATGAGACCGGCATGGCGATGGGCTTCCGCCACGTCGAAAGCGGACCGCTGGTTCGCTCCAGCTACCACGCCTGGGAGCAGGTGCAGGCCGCCTCGCTCGCGTGACCGACCGCCGTCGGCCACCGGCCGACGGCGACGGACCCAAGACACTCCCCAACGCTTTGCCATGCCTCCCAAGAAGAAATCGGACACCCAGGTGCCCGTAAAGCCGGAGAGCACCGCCGCGAACGCGACCGCAAACGCGACCGCAAATGCGAACGCGACTGCGAACGCGACTGCGAGCGATTCGCTCAATCGCGAGCTGCTCTACTCCATGTTGCTGCAGCGTCGGTTCGAGGAGCGCTGCGCCGAGATGTATGCCATCGGACGGATCGGCGGCTTCTGCCATCTGTACATCGGCCAGGAAGCGGTCTCCACCGGCATCATCTCGCTGCTCCGTGGCGACGACTACATCATCACGACCTACCGCGATCATGGGCAGGCGCTCGCGCGCGGGATGACGCCGCGGGCGGTGATGGCCGAACTCTTCGGGCGCCAGGACGGCTGCGCGAAGGGCAAGGGCGGCTCCATGCACATGTTCGACAAACAGCTCGGCTTCCTGGGTGGCCACGGCATCGTGGGCGGCCACGTGCCGATCGCGGCCGGCGTGGGCTTCGCCATTCGCTATCGCGGCGGCGATCAGGTCATCGCCTGCTTCATGGGTGAGTCGGTGGTGAACACCGGCGCCTTTCACGAGGCGCTCAACATGGCGGCGCTCTGGAAGTTGCCCTGCGTGTTCATCATCGAGAACAACCGCTACGGCATGGGTACCGCGCTCGAGCGCGCGTCCTCCATTCACGACATCTACAAGCGCGGTGCCTCCTACGACATGCCGCGCGAGGTGGTCGACGGACAGGACGTGCTCGCCGTGCGCAAGGCGGCCGAGGCGGCCATCGACCGGGCGCGCAAGGAAAGCATGCCGACCTTGCTGGAGGTGCGCACCTACCGCTTCATGGGTCACTCCATGTCCGACGCGGTGAGCGGCACCTATCGCACCAAGGAAGAGCTCGAGCAGTACCTCAAGCGTGACCCCATCGTCCTGCACCGTCAGCGCATGGAGGACGCCGGGGAGATCACCGCCGACGACGTCACCGCGATGGACGAGGAGATCAAGAAGCTCGTTCAGGAAAGCATCGACTTCGCCGAAGCAAGTCCGGAGCTGCCCCTCGAAGCGCTCATGGAAGACATCCTCGTCGAAACCACGAGCTGAGGCGATCATGGCACTCATTACCTACCGTGACGCCCTCAATCAGGCGCTTCGCGAAGAAATGCACCGGGACGACCGCGTCTTCCTCATGGGTGAGGAAGTCGCCGTCTATCAGGGCGCGTACAAGGTGTCGAAGGGATTGTTGCAGGAATTCGGCGAGATGCGCGTGGTCGATACGCCCATCACCGAGCTGGGCTTCGCCGGCGTTGGCGTGGGCGCCGCGATGTCAGGGCTGCGCCCGGTCATCGAATTCATGACCTGGAACTTCGCACTGCTCGCGATCGACCAGGTGGTGAACGTCGCCGCCAAGATGCTGTACATGTCGGGCGGTCAGTTCCCCATGCCGATGGTCTTCCGCGGCCCGAACGGCGCGGCGCTGCAGCTCGCCGCGCAGCACTCGCAGGCGTTCGAGTCGTGGCTCGCGCACATCCCCGGCCTCAAGGTCGTGGCCCCCGGCACGCCGTACGATGCGAAGGGGCTCCTCAAGGCCGCCATCCGTGACGACAACCCGGTCTGCTTCCTCGAAGGCGAAATGCTGTACAACACGAAGGGCGAAGTGCCCGACGAGGAGTACATCATTCCGCTCGGCAAGGCCGATCTCAAGCGTGAAGGCGACCACGCGTCGATCATCACGCACGGCAAGATGGTGCTCGTGGCCATGCAGGCGGCCGATCAGCTGGCCAAGGAAGGAATCCGCTGCGACGTGGTGGACCTCCGCACCATCCGCCCCATGGACGTCGACGCGATCACGGCGTCGGTGCGCAAGACGAACCGCGCCGTCGTGGTGGAAGAGGGGTGGGAGGTGTGCGGCGTGGGCGCGCAGGTGGTCGACTATGTGCAGCGCCACTGCTTCGACGATCTCGATGCGCCCATCCTGCGCGTGCATCAGGCCGAAGCGCCGATGCCGTACACGAAGAGCCTCGAGAAGGCGGCCAAGCCCGATGTCGCGAAGACCATCGCGGCGATCAAACAGGTTCTCTACCTCGACTGAGTGAGCGACGCATGGCGACCAAGGTGATGATGGAGGCGCTCTCGCCCACGATGGAGGAAGGGCGCCTGGTGAAGTGGGTGAAGAACGTCGGCGACGCCGTGAAGAGCGGCGACACGCTGGCGGAAGTCGAAACCGACAAGGCGATCATGGAACTGGTCGCGCGTGGCGACGGCATCCTGCGCGCGCGGCTGGTCGAGGAAGGCACGACGGCGCCGATCGGGCAGGTCATCGGCGTGATCGC
>JBDHVK010000205.1:0-5887 GCA_039809645.1 Gemmatimonas sp. | reverse complement strand
TCTTCAGACTCCTGACCAGGATCTCCAGACTCCAGACTGATCAGAATAGAAACGGCGGGGCCGGAGGCCCCGCCGAATCCATACTCAACCGCCGTCCTCACTGTCGCACCGCACTCCGCGCAATGGCGCTCCAAACAAGCGGCCACGTGGCGTTGGTCTGAGACCGATACTGCGGACGGAATCCGTACAGCACCACGTGCCCCTGGCCGACCCGCACGTCGACCATTGCCGCCTTGCCGTTGAGGCGCGGCGCACCCAACAGCCAGCCCGAGAGCAGCGCGCTGCCGCTCGCCGGGTATTGCAGCACCGCTGTGGCGCGCGACGGATCGGTGATCGTGAACGCCGGCGAATCCTCGAACCACACCGCCGGCGTCGGCGCCGTGAAATTCGCGGTCAGCGGCGACGCGCTGTTCGGCTCCACGCGAAAGATCGAGCCAGGCGCGTAGAAGTCGGTGTTCTTGAGGCCATCCAGCGCGTCGGTGACCGGCAGGCCGAAGGTCTCAATCGCATAGTCGCTCGCCTCGTTGAACGCGAGCACCGTGCCGCCCGCCTCGACGAACGCCTTGAGTGCGGCGGCGCCCGCCGCGCCGATGCCGCCGCGGAGCGAGTCCGGGTACGGGGCGGCCAGACCGCGCGCGAGTTGGTTGGCGGTCTGATCGGGGAGCAGAATCGCATCGTACTTCGCGTTCAGATTGCCGGCGCGCAACTCCGGATCCTTGAGCGACGTGAAGGGCACCTTGTTCGCGTCGAAGACCCACCGGGTCCACCCTTCGTCCATGCTCGCGTTGCGATTCTGGTAGATCGCGATGCGGGCATTGCCGAGGGCCGGTGTCGCGTACGTGGGCTCAGTGACCGGCGGTACCAGCGCGCCCGCCTGCACGCTGGGCGTCTTCTCCGCCGTGACCGCGACGCCGAAGAGCAGGGGGAGCGTGTGCGCGGTGACATCGTACGGGCGCTTCGGCGGGCCGCCGGGATACTCCTCGAGATTCGGGTACGCCTGTGGCTCGAGGAGGGCCTTCGCGTAGGCGCCAAAGGGCTGCCGCGTGGGAATCACGTAGCTGCCGGCGGGCACACTCTCATGAACCTCGACCTGTCCGTGCTGCAGCGTCCACACGAGCCGCTGCAGCGCCACGGGATCCTTCTGCGCCTTGCTGATGACGAATTGGGCCGGCACGTCGGTCGCCGTCCACGGATGCGTGTCGTCGAGGGCGCGGTCGGCAAGCGTGGCGTAGCTCGTGAGCCAGGCCGTCCGATCGCGCGCGGCCTCCACCAGCAGCGCCCAGGTGGCGCTCGACTGATAGGCCACGATATCGCCGATTCCCCAGCGCCCGCCCGGCCAGAGCGCGGGGTAGTTCCACGACTGCGTCTTGGCTTCGTAGCCGCGTCCGGCGCCAAGCCGGTTGAAGGGCATGTCCACGCTGCTGGCGAGACGCGCGCTCGCGGTTTCGGTGAGGATGCGGGCGCCGCGATGGTTGAGTGAATACTGTCGGGCGGGCGACCACTGGTCGTACGCGGCATTCGTCGCCACACCGGTCTTGCCTTCCTGGATCATGCGCCACGACATCGCCATGCCGAGGGCGTTGGTGCTGGCCGTGAGGATGGGATCGATGTTCGGCTCGAGCGGATCCATGTATGGCGGGATGAAGATGCGCCCCGCGTTGCCACCCTGCTGATGTACGTCGTTCACGATCTGCGGCACCCACGGCGTGTAGAGCGAGTCCACCGTGTAGCGCGTCTCCTTGAGACTGAAGGCGTACCAGTCGCGGTTGTTGTCGTGACCGGAGTAGTAGTGGTAGAGCGCCGGTGGCGTGCTCCCCTCGGCCGGCGTATCGAGGGTACTGCGGTACCAGTCGCCCACGATATCCACGCCGTCGGGGTTCTGGCTCGGCACGAGCATCACGATGGTGTTCGCGAGAATCGACTTCGCCTCCGGCGTGTCACCGCGCGCGAGCCGGTCGGCGATGACGAAGGGCGTGAGGAAGCCGCCCACTTCGGTGGAGTGAATGCTGGACGTGATGAGGATGACGTTCTTCCCCTGCGCGATGAGCTCCTCGCGGGTGCGCTTGCGCACGCGTGGGTCCCAGAGCTCCTGCTGGATCTTCTGATACCTGGGGAGATTGGCGAGGGTCGCCTCATCAGCAATGAACGCCACGAGGAAGGGTCGGCCGAGCGTGGTGGTGCCAAGGGTGCGCACGCTGACGCGCGGCGACGCCTTGTCGAGGGCCGTGAAGTAGTCGGTGACCTGCTTCCAGGTGGGGAGCTTGCGATCGGTTCCGGGCTCCCAGCCGAGGATCGAGGCGGGGGAGGGGAGACTGCTGCTGGCAGTGCGCGCCGGCTTGGCGGCCTTGGCGGTGGCCTGGGCCGGAAGCGACGGCGCGGTCAGTTCGGCGGCGAGCATGCCGACCGTGAGGAGGCGGAGGGGAAGGCGCATATCATGATCTACCGCGAGCCGGGTCGCCCGTCGAGGAACCGACGTGGGCGGATGGGGCTGGAACCGGGCGGTGCACCGGGTTACGTTCCCCAGTCTGTTCACCGGCCGGCTTGGCGGTGACGGGACGTAGCGCAGCCCGGTAGCGCACCTGAATGGGGTTCAGGGGGTCGCGGGTTCGAATCCCGCCGTCCCGATGGTATACGCATCGTTATCGCAAAGCCCGCCATCGGTCGATCCGCTGGCGGGCTTTGTCGTTTCCGGCGACGAGGCGCGGAACCGCGCCGGGAACGGGGTACATTCCAGCATGCCTTCCCCCGCGGCCTCGCGTCCTCATTCGCCGGTCAGCGCCGGCGCCTCCTGGCTCGCGCTTGGCGTGTCGGTGGCCGTCACCGGCACCGCCGCCGCGATTGCAGCCCGCTCATCCGTCACCTCGGCGGCCTTCTATGCCCAACTCGACAAGCCCGGGTGGGCACCGCCGCCGTGGCTGTTTGGGCCAGTGTGGACCCTGCTGTACCTGCTCATGGCGCTGGCCGCGTGGCGGACCTGGCGTGCCGCGCGCGGTGAGGCGCGGGGCGCGCTGGTGCTCTATGCGGGGCAGCTGGTGCTGAACGCGCTCTGGACCTGGCTCTTTTTCGAGCGCCATGTGGGCCGGTGGGCCACCGTGGAGGTGCTCGCGCTGTGGGCGGCGATCGTGGCCACGCTGCTCGCGTTCCGCCGGCACGACCGCCTTGCCGCACTCATGCTCGCCCCCTATCTGGCCTGGGTGAGCTTCGCGAGTGCCCTCACCATCGCCGTGTGGCAGCGGAATCCCACCTTGCTCTGAGGGACCGGCGGGCAACCCTCGCCTGCCTCTCCCTGTCATCGGAAATGTGAGCCACCCATCCACCGACGATCGCGCCGTCACTGGTCCGTCCGCCCCTGAGGCGGATCTGGCGTTGGTGGGGCGGGTGCGGGCCGGCGAACAGGCGGCCGAGCGCGAACTGTTTCATCAGTACGCGCCAGGCATCTATCGGTTGATCTACCGGCTCACCGGCCGGGCCGACTCGGCGCAGGACTGGACGCAGGACACGTTCATTCGCGCGTTCAGCCGGCTCCATCAGTTCCGCGGGGAGGCGTCGCTTGCCACCTGGCTCCGGACCATCGCGGTGTCGGTGACGCGCAATCGCATGGACACCGTGTTGCGGCGCGAACAGTACGCCGCGCCGATGGAAGAGGCCGAGTCGGTGGCGTCTCCGGACGCCAGCAGTGATCCGGATTTGCGGGAGCGGCTCGATGCGGCCATCGCGGCGCTTCCGGCCGGAACACGCGCGGTGTACGTGCTGCACGATCTCGAGGGGTACACGCACGAGGAGATCAGCGCGCAGCTCGGCATCGTGGAAGGCACGAGCAAGTCGCAGTTATCCAAGGCCCGTGCGCGGCTCCGCGCTGCGCTGGCGCCATTTCGCAACTCGGAGTGCGCATGATGGACCGACCAGACGAATCGGGCGAGCGGCTCGAGCCCTGGATGGAAGCCGAGGTCGCGCAGGCGATGTCGCCGGCAGAGACCAGCATTCCCGTGGAGCGCATGTGGCTTCGCGTGACGCAGGCGCCACGGTTGCTCGAAGCGAGCGCCGCGACGGCCGCGACGACGGCGACGACGACGCGGGTCGAGGCGGGGACGACGGCACCGCGCCGGCGGCAGTGGCTCGCGCCATCGATGATCGCCGCGGGGGTGCTGCTGGGGGTCGCCATCGGCCGCCTTGGCTGGCCGGGTGCCGCCACGCCGTCGGCGGACACCCTCGCCGTGCGCGCCGCCGGTGTGGGCAGTAGCGCGGTCGCGACGACAACGGACGGCGAGCGGTCCGACAGCGCCACCATCCCCGCGACACTGCCCACGGCGTCGACGGCCGTGGCGAATGTGCCGACGCCCACGCCGCGTCCGCGCGCTGGGATGACGATCACGCCGGTCGTGGCCGAGCACCTCCAGCAGACGGTGATGGTCCTCGCCGCCGTGCGCGATGCGGAGCATGTGACCGACGGCGACAGCGTCACCCGTCGTGAGCTCCAGCGTCTGCTCACAACCACGCGCCAGCTGCTCGATGAACCCGGTATGCGCGCATCGCGCACGCATCGACTGCTGCAGGATCTCGAGTTGGTGCTGGCGCAGCTCGCCCGCGCTCGCACGGCAGCGCCGGCCACGCGGGCGGCGGCCGATGAAGCTCTTCGCGAAACAAATCTCTTGCCCCGCCTTCGGGCGGCGGCGGAAACCCGCAGCGGTTCGGAGGAACGGTGATGCGTGCGCGTTCACGAGGCACCGGCGCTCGGCGCCTGCTGATGGTCGGCGCGGTGGCGCTGGGTAGCGCGCGGTGGGCGACCCCCGGGGCGGCACAGGAGCTCCCCAACGTGGTTGGCCAGGCGATTCCGCAGGCGGCCGATACGCTGTTCCGCGAGGCCACCCGCGCGCTGACCAGGAGCAACTATCGGCGTGCCGCCGGATTGTTTGCGTCGCTGCGCATGGCCTATCCCCGCTCGCCGTACGTGACCGACAGCTACTACTGGCAGGCGTTTGCCCTCCAGCGCCTCGAGGAGCCCTCGGCGATGCAGCAGGCGCTGGTCGTTCTCGACGAGCAGCAGCTCCGCTTCCCCGACGCGGCGCGGAGCGATGACGTGCTGGCGCTGCGGGCGCGGGTGGAGAGCGTGGTGGCGCAGTCGCCGACACCGTCCACCACGACAGTGCCGTGCGCCGAGCGCGAGGATGCGGCCGCGATGGCGGCGCTGTCCACGCTCACCATGCTGACGGATCCGCTGAGCATCACCAGTCATCTCGCCACCCTGTTGGCGATGCGGTCGCCCTGCGCCACCGAACTTCGGCGCAGTGCCGTCTACCTGCTGGGGCATCGTCTGGATGCCGATGCGCGCCGCATGCTGGAGGTGGTGGCGACGCGCGATCCCGACGAACAGGTGCGTCGGGACGCGAGCGCCGTGCTGGCCCGGTCGACGACGACTGCCGTGGCGACCGCGGCCCCGATGCTGCCGCCGCGGCGCGCGCCTGGCGATTCGACGCCGTTCGTGTTCGGCGACACCGCCGCGACCGGCCAGATTCGGGTGGGCGACATTCGCAACAGCAAGGTGAGCGTGCAGTCGGAACGTCCCGCCCAGCTGGTCGTGCTGTCGATTACGGTGGGGGAACCGCCCGTGCTGTTGTCGCCCAATCAGCCCAAGGCGGCGCGACTGGTCGCAACGTCGCCCTTCACGGTGGATCTCCGGCCCGCGGAGCAATCGGCCGCCGTGGCCGTCTGGACAGGGTCCGCGACGCTGAGCAACAGCGACTCCCTGCGCCGGGAGCTGGCGATCGAGTCGTGTCTGTCACGACAGACGGCGAGGCTGCAGGCGGAGTACAACCGGAAGTATCGCGCCGATCCCAACAACACCGCCCGCAAGGTCGCAGTCAATCCGAGCGGCGGGCGCGCCGACTAC
>JBDHVK010000204.1:0-5931 GCA_039809645.1 Gemmatimonas sp. | reverse complement strand
AGACCTTCGTAAGTCTTTGATCGATAAGGTTTTGCAATGATTAACCGTGCTTCATTTTAGGCTGTGTTGTCGTTTCGTTCGGCTTATGAATTGCAACGAGAATCACCAGAAAGAAGACCGTGTCACCTTAGCTTCTGCCAAAATGTTCAAGAAACTCGCTCTTCTCGCCCTGCTCGTTCCGGGAATCGCACAGGCCCAGCTGTCGGGATCCGGATGTTGGACCGGATCCGTGGGTTTCCAAACCTGCGCGACGTATTCGTTGGCAGGATCCGCAGGGTCGTACTCGCTGACGATCTCGAACGATCATTCGCTGAACACGCGGAAATTCGGGGATATCCTGATCTTCTACACCGGCACGATGCCCAGCTCCGGTAATCCTGTCTCGGTTTCCTCGCCGCTTGGTTGGAGCGATAACGAGAGCGGCTTCAACGGAAATGTGTGGTACCTCGGTGCGCAGGCGAAGTATGACAACTTTGCCCTTCAGGGTCCGTTCCTTCAGGGCGGCTCGTCGGTAACGATCAATTTCTCCGCCTCGACTGCGTTGACCCTCGTTGGCGTGGGAGTGCACGCGCAAGAGGGGCCGAATGGTAACTCGCAGTGGATCAGATTCGATGGCAATACGACGACCGTCCCGGAGCCGAGCACGTACGCCCTCATGGGCGCCGGCCTCCTCGGCCTGTTCAGCGTCGCGCGTCGTCGCCGTAGCGCTCAGGTCTGATCGCGGCGCGGTCATCGTTCTCAAACCGCCCCGGCTTCGGCTGGGGCGGTTTTGCGTTCGTACCCGTCGTTTCCCCAGCGCCTACGCCCGCGCCGCCCGCAGCGCGTTCAGAATGACCGCCACATCAATGGCCTCCTGGATCAGCGCGCCCGCCACCGGGGTCAGCAGGCCGAGCGCGGCGAAGCCCATCCCGACCAGCGACAGCCCGAGCCCTACACCAATCGACTGACGCGCGATCATCAGCGCCCGGCGTCCGATCTCCACCGCTTCGGGGATCCGCCCTGGATCATCCACCAGCAGCACGACGTCTGCCGCCTCGGCCACGACACCACCGCCGTGGCCGGCGAGCGCCGCGCCCACCGTGGCCGTCGAGAGCGACGGGGCATCGTTCGTCCCGTCGCCCACCATCAGCACGCGCTTCCCCGATGCTTCGAGCGCAGCCACGCGCTGCACCTTGTCTTCGGCCGTCAGATCGCCGGCGTGCGAGTGGATCCCTACTGCGGCGGCAACCGCGGCGACGTTCGCCGCCTTGTCACCCGACAGCAGGTGCAGTTCCACGATTCCGAGTGCCTCGAGGGCCCGGAACATGGGCGCCAGTTCAGGACGCAGTTCGTCGGCGAAGACCACCCGTGCCAGCTCTTCGTCGCTCGTGGCCACGTAGGCACGGAGCCCCGTCGCACCGGCCTCCAGCGCATCGAGCCGGGGCACCAGCGCCGGCACTTCACGCGTGCACCACTCGTGCACATACCCGTGCGCGCCCACCGCCACCCGCACACCGTCCACCTGTCCG
The DNA here is from genome assembly GCA_039809645.1 of Gemmatimonas sp. Taxonomy (GTDB): domain Bacteria; phylum Gemmatimonadota; class Gemmatimonadetes; order Gemmatimonadales; family Gemmatimonadaceae; genus Gemmatimonas. Next base: position 4,423 of record JBDHVK010000204.1, on the reverse strand, counting down.
CTCACGCCACGCCCCGGTGCTTCGAGCAGGTCGGTCGCGATGACCACCGGCACCTGTTGCCGCTCCGCCTCCGCCACGATGACCCGCGCCAGCAGGTGCCCGGAACCTTGCTCCACCGCCGCCGCGCGGGCGAGCACGCGCCGCGCATCCACGCCCGGCTCGACCACCACCTCGTGCACGCGCGGCTTCCCCACGGTCAGGGTGCCCGTCTTGTCGAACACCGCCACGGTGACTCGCGACAGCGCCTCGAGCGCCGTACCGTTTCGGACGATGATGGACCGCTTCGCCGCGCGATTGATGCCGCCAATGATCGCTACCGGCGCCGCCAGAATGAGGGGGCAGGGAGTCGCCACGACCAGCACCGCCAACACCCGCGTCCACTCGTGCGACACCAACCACGCCATCAGGCACGCGGCGAGGGTGAGAGGGGTGAACCACACCGCCCACCGGTCTGCCGTGCGCTGCAAGGGGCTCTTCGACGCCTGCGCACTGCGAACCAGCTCCACGATGCGTGCGTACTGCGAGTCGCGCGACGCGCGCACGGCGCGCACCGTGAGCGCCCCCTCCTGATTCACCGAGCCGGACGACAGCGCGAGCCCCGCCGTGGCCCGCACGGGGACCGGCTCGCCAGTCAGGCGCGAAGTGTCGACATGCGACATGCCGCTCAGCACCACACCATCACAGGGCACCAGCTCCCCGGGACGAACAAGGAGCTCGTCCCCCGGCACGATCGCGTCCGCGTCGATGTCCTGCACGACGCCGTTGTGCAGCCGGTGCGCGTGGCGTGGTGCGTCCGCTTCCAGCGATTCGACCGCACTCGATGCGCGCGCCACCGCGTAGGCATCCAGCGCCTCACCGCCCGTCTGCATCAGCACCACCACCAGCCCCGCGAGTGGCTGCTGCAGCAGGATGCTGCCAATAATTGCCAACATCGCGACGACGTCGGCGGCGAACTCTCCGCGCAGCATGCCGCGCAGCGTCTTCCAGGCCACGGGCAGGCCGGTCAGGACCAGCCCGATGAACCACACGCGGTTGCGCCACGGATCGACGGGCGCGGCGAATCCGACCGTCGCGCCGGCCAGGAGAAACGTCATGGCCAGCGCGGGCAGCGGACTGGCCATCAGGGAGCGTAGAATATCGGACCGACGCATGGGAAAAGACTACGGTGAAGAGCGCGACGCAGCGACCTCTTCCAATGCAGGAATCTCACGGCATTGGCAATCAGGAATTTCCTCGCGATCACTGGTCGAATTGCGATCCTGAACAATATTGTCGCGTATGGCTGAAACACATTCGCACGCAGCGCTCGCCGCCATTGTCGACATCGCGGCCGATGCGATCATTGCCCTCGACGATACGTTCCGCGTTGTCCGCTTCAATCGCGGCGCTGAGCACATCTTCGGATGGACCGAAGCCGAGATGCTCGGACAGCCGCTCGATCGCCTGCTGCCGATGGCGGCGCGCGCGGTGCATCGCGGGCACATGCGCACCTTCGCCGAGGGGCCCACCGACGCGCGCACCATGGCCGATCGCCGACAGATCGCCGGCCTGCGCAAGAATGGTGAGGCGTTTCCCGCCGAAGCATCCATTGCGCGCGTGACGCTCGATGGCGAGCGCACATTCATGGTGACGCTGCGTGATGTCAGCGAACGGCGCCGCATCGAGGAGCGACAGAAGCTGCTGGCCACCGCCGGATGGGTGCTCGCCGCGTCGCTCGACGTGGAGTCGACGATGGCCACGATCGCCGAGCTGCCCGTACCGCTGCTCGGCGAGTGGAGTCTGCTCGAGCTGCTCACGCCGGAGGGCAACATTCGCCGCGCCGCGGCGACGCACATGGATCCGCGTCGTCATGAGGACACCGCGGCGCTCGTCTCGCGCATCGCCGAACAGGTCGAGGCGTCGCCCGCCGCCACCAGTGGTGCGCGCATCGCACACGAGGCCGAGGCGCAGCGCATCACCGACATCTCGGAGTGGCTGCACGACAACTTCCCCGACGCGGCGTCGCGGGCACGTGCCGAGTCGCTCGGGGCCAGCTCCGTGCTGGTGGTGCCCCTGCGCGCCGGCGGCCGTGCGATCGGCGCGCTGCATCTGGTGCGCACGCGCCCCGGCGCTTCGCACGCGATGGAGGAAGGGCAGGTGGCCGATCAGTTCGCGGGGCTGGCGGCGCTCGCCCTCGAGAATGCGCGCTTGTATCAGGAATCGCGACGCGCCGTGCGCGAACGCGACGAGATGCTGGCCATCGTCTCACACGATCTGCGCAATCCGGTGAACGCCATCGTGATGCTCACGGGAGCGGTGCTGCACCGCGATGACTCGCTCGAGAGCCACGCGCCACTGATGCCGCGCGACGAGGTCGAAGCCATTCGCTCCGCGGCCAGCCAGGCCGATGGCCTGATTCAGGACTTGCAGGATGTGTCGCGCATCTCGGCGGGACGACTGCGCGTGGAGCGGCGCCGCGTCCCGTCAGCCGAGTTGCTGAAGGAAGCGGCCGATGTGTTCGAACCGGTGATGGTCAACGCCGCGCTGCGTTTCGTCCGTCGGTGCGAGGCGACGCCCATCATTCTCGCCGACAAGCAACGCCTGCTCCAGGTGTTGTCCAATCTGCTCGGCAACGCGGTGCGCTTCACGCCGCACGGCGGCGAGATCACCCTGTCGTCACGCGTGGAGAATGCGATGCTGCGCATCGCGGTGCATGACACCGGCCCCGGTGTGGCGCCGGAGGACGTGCCCCGACTCTTCGAACGGTATTGGCAGGCACCGCGATTGCTTCGGGCCGGGTCAGGGCTCGGGTTGTTCATCGCCAAGGGGATCGTGGAAGCCCATGGCGGCGAGATCGGCGTGGACAGTGAACTCGGCAGGGGCAGCGAGTTCTGGTTGACGATTCCGACCTGAGGCCCAGCTAGACGGGGACCGGCGTCACGAGCCCCGTCTCCACGCAGTACACGCCGCCGGCGATGATCAGCTCGCCGGCGCGCAGGCGGCGCGCAATCACGGGCGACGCCTCCTTGAGGATCTCGGCCTGCAGTTCGACGTTGCGATGGACGGCTCGCTCGAGATCCCCGCCGCTCTCCTTCACGGCGCGGCGGATGTGCTGGTACAGCGTCGAGATCTGCCCGGGGACTTCCTGACCCGACATCGTGGCCGTGACCGCGCCACAGCGCGTGTGTCCCAGCACGTAGATGACCTGCGCCCCCAGGACCTCGGCGCCGAACTCGATCGACCCGATGATGGCTGGATCGGCCACATTGCCGGCGATGCGCGTGACGAACACATCGCCGAAGCCCTGATCGAAGACGATCTCGACCGGGACCCGTGAATCGGCGCAGCCAAGAAAGGCGGCAAACGGGCGCTGATCGTTCGCGACCTCGCGCAGCCGCCGAAGGTCACGATTCGGCGTGGCCGCCTCGCCGCGCGCAAACCGCGCGTTGCCTTCGTAGAGGGCGTCGAGGGCGAGCTGCGGGGTCGCGAATCGGGTCATGTCGACGGGACAGGGAGGCAGGGCGGGGATCGATGCATGGTCACCTCGCGCGCACCGCTGCGCGAGGGGGTGGGACGAAGTCGTCCGCCGCGCCAACGACCAGCTCGCACAAACAAAAAAGGCGACTCCAGGGAGTCGCCTTTTGGAACAGCGGTGCGCGATCAGTGCTTCGCGGCTTCCTCGGTCTTTGGCGCACCCGCCTCGGCCGCCGGCGCATGCTCAGCCGCACCCGCGCCGGCCGCCTCGCCTCCCTCATGCTTGGCCATGTCACGCTCGTGATAGACCTGCACGTTCATCGGGTCGCGCGGATGACGATACGTGTTCTTGTGGATCGTGTAGGCGCCAAAGCCGAGTGCCGCCGTGAAGACGCACGTGACGAGGGCCGCACCCCAACCCAGCTTGTTCGGATCGTACTGCGTGTTTGCGCTCATGAAGAACCCCGAGGGAAAACGCACCGGAACACGGCCGGCACGGACAAAAGGCCCGGAAACGGGCGAAGCGAACGGGAAGCTAGTCGGACCAGTCCTATTCTTCCACCCTCGGCCCTGTGTCCCGCACGGGATCCCGTCCGGGATCGACCAGCCGGGCCGGAAGAATGGCGCCGGAGCCATAACGATCCCGGATACGGTCCAGTGCCCGGGTCAGGGCGCGGTCGCGGGGGCCTTCGGTGGGTTCGGTGGGCGAAGGGGTCGCGGAGGGCTCCGGCGGGGCGCCAAAGAGCCCCAGCTGGGTCCCCACGAGGTTGCGATGCGCCGCCGGCTCATCGTCGAAGTGGGAGAGCGCAATCCCGAGCAGGCGCACCCCCACGCGTCGCTTCCCCCGCAGTTGGCGGAGCAGCTGCCGCGCCGCCTTGGCCACGGACGTCTCCGACTCGATGAACGAGCCCAGTGTGCGCTGGGCCGTGCGGGTCGTGAAGTCCTTGTCGCGGAGCTTCACGGTGACCGT
>JBDHVK010000203.1:0-5970 GCA_039809645.1 Gemmatimonas sp. | reverse complement strand
CGCGATGCAACCGCAGTCGCAACCGATGTCGCCGTCGTTCACGTCGACGCGTTCATACTTCGTCCCGCGAGGCGACCTGCCCGTCTGCTGATCGCAGCGGCAGGTGCACCGAAAACCGCGCACCGCCGAGCGGACTCTCGGTGACCGCGATGCGCCCCCCGTGGCGGCGCACGATCCAGCTCGCAATGGCGAGTCCAAGCCCACTGCCGTCCGCGCGCTTGGCGCGCGCTTCGGCACCGCGAAAGAAGCGATCGAAGATGCGCGGGCGCTCGGCGGCGGGCACGCCGATGCCGTCGTCGTCCACATCGAGTCGCGCAAACGGCCCCTCCGGGCGCACCCGGAGCTGCACATGGCCGCCCGGCGCCGTGTAGCGCAGCGCGTTGTCCATCAGCACGCCCAGCAGGCGACTCAGGAGCGTTGGATCGCCCAGCACCGGTGACTCTTCGATCTCATCCAGGGAGATCGTGACGCCCAAGTGCGCGGCCTGTGGCTGCCAGCGCGGCGCTTCGTCCACGACGAGATCGTCGAGGAAGCAGGGGGCGAGTTCCACGGCCCCTTCATCACCGGCGGCATCGGCACGAGCCAGCTGGAGCAGTTGCTCCACCTGCTGCGAGACCGAGCGCAGCTCATCGTCGAGCGCCGCCAGCGTGGCGAGCCGTTGCGGATCCACCGCCGCGCCGCCGGCCAGGGCCTGCTGCAGCTGCAGTTGCGACACCTCCACCCGGGCCCGGATGCGCGCGATCGGCGTTCGCAGTTCATGCGCCGCATCGGCGAGAAACTGCCGCTGTTGCGTGAGGGCGCCGTCGAGACGGTCGAGCAGTTCATTGAAGCGGGCACCGAGCCGTCCCAGCTCATCATCCGGATTGTCGATCGGCAGCCGGGCGCCGCTGGCCGGCGCGATGCGCGCGGCGGCATCGGCCATGGCGCCCACCGGCCGGAGCGTTCGCCCGGTGAGCCACCAGCCGGCGATCGCGGCCGCGAAGACAAAAAGCGGGATCCCGACCCCGAGCCACCGGTCGATGCGGTGCTGCAACGCGTGGGTGCTCGACAGATTGGCATCGATCTCGACCTTCCATCCCGGCGCGAGCGCCTCGTCGAGCGGGAACTGCACCGACCGGATCTCGCCGAACTCAAGGTGCGGTCGCTGGCGTGGCGGCTTGGTGCCCCGGAAGACCCGGCCATCGGGCTGGATGATCCGAATGGCGCGATCTTCAAACACCAGCTCACTGGTGATATGCGTGAGCGTCGCCTCCGTGGTGCGGTACTCGGCCACCTCGGTGCGGAAGAACTGGCTGACGAGCCCCGCCGAGCTGCGCACGGAATTCTCGAACTCCTGGTCCAGGGTGCGGCGAATTGCGAACCGCGCGATGAGCGCGGCCGAGAGCAGCACGACCAGCAGGGTCGCCGCGTAGAGCACGGTGAAACGCAGACGAATGCGCGGACGACTCGGGTCCTGGCGCGTGGTGGGACTCATCGCCCTCTCATCGCAGGATCCGGCGCGACGGCGGCGGGCCAAGCCGATACCCCGCGCCGCGGATCGTCGCGATCAGCGGCTTTTCGCCCACGCCATCGACCTTTTTGCGCAACCGCGCCATGTAGACGTCGATCACGTTGCTCCCCGGGTCGAAGTTGTCGTCCCAGGCATGCTCTCCGATGAACTCCCGGGTCAGGACGCGGCCGGGGGCGCGCATCAGCACCTCGAGCACGGCAAACTCCTTGGTCGTGAGCTGGATCAACCGATCACCGCGACGGCCCTCGCGCGTGGCGGGGTCCAGCACCAGGTCGTCCACCTGCAGGAGCACGGGCGCCGCGTGATCGGGGCGGCGCAGCAGGGCCCGCACGCGGGCCACCAGCTCGCCCAGCGCGTACGGCTTCACCAGATAGTCGTCGGCCCCGAGATCGAGCCCGGCGATGCGATCCTCGACCGCGTCACGGGCGGTGGCCATCAGGATGCGTGGCGCCGGGTTGCGAGCGCGAAAGACGGTACACAGGGTATATCCATCAGCATCGGGCAAGCCGATATCCAGAACCACGGCGTCGTACGGACTGAGGGCCGCCAGCTCGCGTGCCATCTTGCCGGTGGCCGCCGGGTCCACGGCAAAACCGGCGGCCCGGAGGAACGCCGTGGCGCTTTCGCGCAGGGTGTCATCGTCTTCGACCAGCAGCACGCGCATGACTCCAAATCTACCGTCTGAGATGACTACTGCATGAACGGGACGCGACCGTTGCGCATCGGCGTGGTGCTCGGGGGCGGCGCCCTGAAGGGGATGGCGCATATCGGCGCGCTCCGCGCGTTGGACGAGGCGGGCATCCGGCCCGCGCTGTATGCCGGCACCAGCATCGGGGCGATGATCGCCGCCGCCGCGGCCTCCGGACGCAGCCTCGAGGAACTCTTCGAGCGGGCGCGGCACTTTCGGCGCCGCGACCTGTTCCGCATCAACCACATCGGGATGCTCATGGAGCGCATGCTCTCGCGCTCCATCTACCTGGAGGCCCCGCTCCGGGCGCTCACCGAGGAGCTGGTGCAGCCCGGCACCTTTGCCGATCTCGCCACCCCGCTGCTCGTCACGGCCGTGGACCTGGAGCGCGGGACGCCCCTGGTCTTCGGCACCCCGGGACTGACCGACGTGCCGGTCCGTGATGCCGTCTACGCGAGTTGCGCCCTGCCAGGCTTCTTCCCGCCCGGCGTCGTGGGCGACCGGACCTGCATCGACGGCGGCACCACCGACAACCTCCCGATTGCGATCGCCGGCCTGTCGGTGGACGCCCTGATCGCGGTGGATGTCGGGATCGCCGACGTGCCAGTGGCGCGCGGCGTGGCCGAACAGGGGTTCGCCTCGATCTTCATGCGGGCGGCCACGATGATGATGCATCACCAGCAGCAGGCCGCCCTCGAGCGCTGGTCCACGCCGCCGCTCCTGCTCGTCCGCCCCCATGTATCGCACATCGGCTGGTTCTCATTCTCCCACGTGGACGAGCTGCTCGAGGTGGGCTACACCGCCACCCGCGACGCGCTTCGCCACCTGCCCGACGTGCTCGCCGCGCCGGGGGGCATCTTCCCGCGGGAAGACATGGCCATCCAGATCGACCGGCATCGATGCACCGGCTGCGCGCTCTGCGTGGCGCGACACCCGGACCTCGTGCGCCTCGACCACGAGGGGAAGGCCGAGCCGCTGGTGGACATGCTCGAGCTGTCGCCGCGGGAGCTGGCCCTGGCCCGCTGCTGTCCCTTTGGCGCGATCGAGGTGGGGCCAGCGTGTGCGCGGGACCCCATCGAGGAGCGCCTCAGCCAGCTGGGTTAACGCGCCCCCGTCAAGGCGGCCCCTTCAAGGGGTCAGAGTCGTTGAAATGGCGGTGCCGGGCGGATCCCCGGGAGGCGAATTCCCGCGCACCAGTCGATATTACCCGTAGCCTCGTCGGTACCGGGCGCTCCCGCTTGGGGCGTTACGGCGCGATGAGTGGCTCCGCACCGAACGCGCGTGGCCGCCCGAGGGGTGGGCGCGCGCAGGACACTCCCCCGCATGTCGCATCCCAATTCGTTCGGCAGCCGCTCCACCCTGAAGGTGGGCGACCGTCAGTATGCGTACTTCCGGCTCGACGCCCTCGATGGCCTCGCGGGCAGCACGGCGAAGTCGCTCCCCTTCTCCCTCCGCGTTCTCCTCGAGAACCTGCTCCGCGGTGAGGACAATGCCTTCGTGAAGAAGGCCGATGTCGAAGCGCTCGCGCGGTGGAACGTGAAAGCGCCGGTCGACCAGGAAATCGCCTTCCGCACCGCCCGCGTCCTGCTCCAGGATTTCACCGGCGTCCCCTGCGTGGTGGACCTCGCCGCGATGCGCGACGCCATGGTGGCCTTGGGCGGTGACCCGACGAAGATCAACCCGCTGCAGCCCGTCGACCTCGTGATCGACCACTCGGTGCAGGTGGATGAATACGGCAGCGAAGCCGCCCTCCTCCTCAACACCGAACTCGAGTTCGAGCGCAACGGCGAGCGCTACCAGTTCCTCAAGTGGGGCCAGACCGCGCTGCGCAACTTCCGCGCGGTGCCGCCGGGCACGGGCATCTGCCATCAGGTCAATCTCGAGTACCTCGCGCAGGTCGTCTTCACCGCCGCCGAGAATGGCGAGACGCTCGCCTACTGCGACTCGCTCGTTGGCACCGACTCGCACACCACCATGATCAACGGCCTCGGCGTGCTCGGCTGGGGTGTCGGTGGCATCGAAGCCGAAGCGGCGATGCTCGGTCAGCCGGTGAGCATGCTCATCCCGGAAGTGATCGGCTTCAAGCTCCACGGCAAGCTCCCCGCGGGTGCCACGGCCACGGACCTCGTGCTCACCTGCACCGAGATGCTCCGCAAGAAGAAGGTCGTGGGCAAGTTCGTCGAGTTCTACGGCACCGGCCTCTCGAGCCTTGCCCTCGCCGATCGTGCCACCATCGCCAACATGGCCCCGGAGTATGGCGCCACCATGGGCTTCTTCCCGGTCGACGCCGAAACGCTCAAGTACCTCCGCCTCTCCGGCCGCAGCGACGAGCAGGTCGCGCTCGTGGAAGCCTACTGCAAGGCGCAGGGGCTCTTCCGCACCGACGACACGCCCGACCCGGTGTTCACCGACACGCTCGAACTCGACCTGAGCACGGTCGTGCCGAGCCTCGCCGGCCCGAAGCGCCCGCAGGATCGCGTGCCGCTCTCGGAGAGCAAGGCCAAGTACGCCGAAGCCGTGGCCGCGCAGCATGCGGCGACGGGCATCGGCACCGCGCAGCAGGTGTCATACAAGGGCGCGAACTTCGAACTGCATGACGGCGCGGTGGTCATCGCCGCCATCACCAGCTGCACCAACACCAGCAACCCGAGCGTGATGCTCGCCGCCGGCCTCCTCGCCAAGAAGGCGGTCGCGCTTGGCCTCAAGACCAAGCCGTGGGTGAAGACGTCGCTGGCGCCGGGTTCCAAGGTGGCCACCGAGTACTTCCACAAGGCCGGCCTCATGGGCGCGCTCGACGCGCTCGGCTTCAACGTGGTGGGCTACGGCTGCACGACGTGCATCGGCAACTCGGGTCCGCTGCCGGCGGAGATCAGCGAAGCGATCGACACGGGCAAGCTCAACGTGGCGGCGGTGCTCTCGGGCAACCGCAACTTCGAAGGGCGCGTGAACCCGCAGACGCGCTTCAACTATCTCGCGAGCCCGCCGCTCGTGGTGGCGTACGCGCTCGCCGGTCGCATGGACATCGACCTCGCCACCGAGCCGCTCGGCATGGGCACGGATGGCCCGGTGTTCCTCAAGGACATCTGGCCGAGCCCCAAGGAAGTCGAGGACACGATCCTCGAGAGTGTGAAGCGTGAGCAGTTCACCACGCAGTACGCCGATGTCTTCAAGGGCGATGCGCACTGGCAGGCCATCGCCGCGCCCAGCGGCAACCAGTACGCGTGGGACGGCAACAGCACGTACGTGAAGAACCCGCCGTACTTCGACGGCATGACGATGACGCCGCCGGGTATCCGCCCGATCGCCGGTGCCAAGGTGCTCGGCATGTTCGGCGACTCCATCACCACCGACCACATCTCGCCCGCCGGCTCCATCGCGGCCGCGAGCCCGGCCGGCAAGTACCTCACCAGCCTCGGTGTCGAGAAGAAGGACTTCAACTCGTACGGCGCGCGTCGCGGCAATCACGAGGTGATGATGCGCGGCACTTTCGCGAACATCCGCCTCAAGAACGAACTCACCGGCGGCAAGGAAGGGTGGTGGACGGCCACGGCACCGGGCGCCGAGCCGGAAGCGATCTACGATGTGTCGATGGCCCGTCAGGCCGCCGGCGTGCCGCAGATCGTCATTGCCGGCAAGGAGTACGGCACGGGTTCGTCACGAGACTGGGCGGCCAAGGGGACGATGCTCCTCGGCGTGCGCGCGGTGATCGCCGAAAGCTTCGAACGCATTCACCGCTCGAACCTCGTGGGCATGGGCGTGCTGCCGCTCGAGT
>JBDHVK010000202.1:0-5973 GCA_039809645.1 Gemmatimonas sp. | reverse complement strand
TCGTCGCCTGCTCCCCCAAGACGGAACCGACGCCGGTCGCCACGCCGGTCGCCCAGGCCCCCGGACGCGCCGGCGGCCCGCCGCAGGCCGGCGCCCAGCCGGGTGGCCCGCCGGGCGCCCCGCGCCCGCGCCGCGAACCGCCCAACCCGATGCGCCTCGATACGCTCCGCAAGGCGGACGTCGCCGCCGTGCTGGCGTCCATCAAGGGGCGCGAGAACGAACCGGCGGGCAAGGTCTTCAAGAACGTGCAGCTGTTCAAGGACATGCCGGCGAAGGAGTTCCTCACGGTCATGGATGAACAGTACGGCCGCGGCCTGAGCCTGCTCTGCACGGGCTGCCACACCGACGACAAGAAGTGGGAGCTCGACACCCGCAAGGACAAGGTCATCGCGCGCCAGATGGAGAAGATGCAGCGCGATATCGACAGCCGGTGGATCGCCAAGAACAACGAGATCGACAAGCCGGCCCCGAAGGTCACCTGCGTCATGTGCCACCGCGGCACGGGGCATATGCCGAATACGATGGACGTGCCGACGGCGCCGGTGCCACAGCGAAAGCGCGGCTGACAAACCCGTCTACAGCGGCTTTCGCATGATGAGATCCCGCTGTGGGTCATTCCCCACCATGAAGATGTGCGAGCCACACACCGCGAAGCCCTGCTTTTCATAGAACCGGATCGCGCGCGGATTCTCCTCCCACACACCGAGCCACAACACATCGCCACCCAACGCGCGCGCCTGCTCTACGGCGTGCGCCATCTGCACCTGCGCGAGGCCTCGGCCGTGCCAGGGGAAATCGATGTAGAAACGCTGCAGCTCCACGGGGTGCGCGCCGCCCACACCTTCCTCGGTGGCGCGGTCGTTGAGCAGCACGTAGCCGGCCAGCACGCCGTCCATTTCGAGCAGCCAGTACTGCCGGTGCGCATCCTCCAACTCGGCGCGCTGCAACGCGGGGGTGAAGGCGGTGTCGAGAAACAGCGCGAGATCGTCGGGATTGTTCTGCGCGGCAAACGTCTCGATGAACAGCCGGCGCGCGAACGCCGACAGTGGCTCGGCGTCGTGAACGGTGGCGCGGCGAATGGCGGGAACGGGCTCGCTCGACATGCCGAAGAATAGCGACCAATAGCTACCGGTTGAGCCACGGCGCGAAGCGCGGCCACATCACAGGCAATGGCTCGCGCGGCGCATCGCACCGTGAGATGGGCACCTCGCGCTCCTCCTCCACACCCCAGCTGTTCCCCACCGTGCGCAGCAATCGGCAGCGCGCCCAGGGGCCGGTGAGTGATTCGGGGGGCTCGCCGAGCACGATCAGCACATCGCCGCGCTTGGTGCCGGGGCCAAAGTACCAGTAGCTCCCGTCGCCACTCACCACCCGCGGCAGGCCATAGCGCGGGCCATAGTAGTCCAGCAGCGCCGCGTGCCCATAGCTGTTGGCGGCCAGCACGGCGACCTCACGCTCGGCGGGCGACAGCGCGCGCCATTCCTCGGCCACGGCGGCGGCCTGCGCTTCCCAGCCGAGCATGTCGGCGAAGTCCTGCGGCAGTGGGAGCTGCGTACCGGTGTTGGTGCGTGTGGATTCGCTCACCCCAAGCCGCGCAGCGTACGCCGCGGTGGCCGCCGGGCCCAGCATGGGGAGCGCGACGGGCAACACCACCACACCGAGCGCCGCCATCACGGCGCCGAGTGCCGGCACCAGCCACCGCGTCAGTCGCGCCGGCCACGCGCGCAGTGCCACCGCACCGGCGCCAAAGAGCACGGGATAAACCGGCGCGCCGTAGTACCCCTTCCCCTTCTGCACACTGAGCCACAGCCAGCTCACGAGCACCGCCACGCCTACGGCGCGCCAGCGCGCCTCGCGCAGCAGGAACCACAGGCCGAGCATCGCGAGCAGGAACCCGACCGGACCGGCCATGAGCGGCTGTTCGGCAACGAACGCGAACACGCTGCGCCGCGTGAGCTGGCCGGCGGCGAGATCGCGCATCTGCCAGGTAACGGGCCAGTCGAGGAGCAGCTGCCCGCTCAGCGACGGCGCGCCGATCACGAGCGCGATGAGCAGCGCGATCCACGGCCAGCGGGTGAACAGGTCACGCCGCAGCGGCGTCACAACGACGCCCACTACGATCCCCACGCCGATGAAGGCGATGCTGAGCTTGGTGAGCAGCCCGAACCCCAGCGCCACGCCAACACCGAGCCACCAGCGCGCGTCGTCGCGCGACATGCGCTGCAACAGCGCGAGAAGTGCGAGCGTCCACCACAGCTGATCGAAGACGACCGGCTGAAAGAGATTGGCCGGACGCAGCAGCACCGGCGCCGTCATCGCGGCGAGCGCGGGCACGATCATGGTCCACGCGGGCGCGTCTTCGTTTCGGCTCATCACCCGCGCGGCGGCGGCGCTGCTCACAATGAGCGCACCACCGGCCAGCGCACTCGCCAGACGAATGGCCCAGAGCGCATCGCCGAACAACGCGCGCTGCGCATTGGCCAGCAGCGCGATGAACGGCGGAAAGTCCATGCGCCAGAGGCGCAGATGGTCGCCCATCGCGAGATAGAGAAACTCGTCGCGATGCACGCCAAAGGGCGTCACCACGTTGAGCAGCACATGCCCGAGCACCACGCACAGGGCGAGGGCCACCGGCACACGCATCGAAAGCTGCCGAGAACTGTTCACGTCACCACGTACGCGCTCGCGCGCCCGCAGTGTCAATCGCCAGTCAGCCGGCGTTCACGGTGATGGTACGAATGGCGTTGTTGCCGTAGCCGAGTGCGTTCCACACGATGCGCTCGGGCTGAACGGCGCCGGTGGCGTCGGTGGCGCGCGATCGCAGCGCCACTCGTCCCTCGGGGAGCGTCACGGCGCAGCCGAAGGGCGTCCACGCCCAGCGCGAGAGCGGCGCCCCCAGCTCGGCGCGAAGCCACGGGCCATCGTTCACCTGCACCTCCACCTGCGTGATCGGCGCCGCACCACTCCACGCCCAGCCGCGCAGCATCACCGTGCGCGCGCTCGTGCTGCCATCGGCGGGAGCCACGATCATGGACTTGACCAGCGCCTGCGTCACCGGCTGCACGCCGGCGGGCGTCTGGTACACGTAGCGCTTGCTCTGGAAGTACCCGGTGAACGGGGTCGTGATCACGTCGAGCCGCGCGAGCCACTTCACACTGGCCATGCCGTACCAGCCGGGCACGATGAGCCGCACCGGCGCGCCATGATCGAGCGTGAGCGGTGCGCCGTCCATGTGCGTGGCCACGAGCGTGTCCGGCGCCATCGCCGCCTCGATGGGCAGCGACCGCTGGAACTGCACCGGCCCCTCGGCGTCGTCGCGCGGGCCCACATCTGCACCGGTCGCGAGCACCTCCACGGCACCGGCGCCCACACCGGCGCGCTCGAGCAGCGCACGCAGCGGCACCCCGCTCCAGCGCGTCGTGCTCAGCGCGCCGTACTCCCACGGTTCGCCGGTGGGGACCGGGTCCATGCCGAGCCGCCAGTTGCCGGCGCACTCCATGGTGACGAGTACCTCGTGCTGCGGCAGCGCGGCCAGTTCGGCGAGGCCGATGTCGAACGGCGTGCCCACGGCGCCGCCGAGCGCCACGCGATGCGCGCCACCGAGTTGCGGATTGTCGAAGTTGCTCCGCACATACACACTCGCCGGCGGCGTGATCGCGTCGGCGAGCACGGGCATCGGGGTTTCGGCGCACAGCGGGTGCGGACGCACCACCACCAGCGGCGCCGAGGTGGTCGACAAGGACTGGCTCACTGACGCTCCGGTCGGGTGTACGCGCTCGGCGCCACATCCCACGGGGTGTTGGATCGGGCCTTCGCGTAGCCCGCCGAATCGAGACGCGCCATGAAGGCGCGATCGAACAGCGCGTCGGCGCCGGGCGACATGCTCAGGTCATTCGGTAACAGGGCGATATGCAGATCGAGGCGCAGCCCCGGCACCGTACCGAGTACCGCCCGCGCGAGTGCCGGCAGCGCGTCGAGGGTCGTGGCCTGATGCAGATAGAAGAGCAGTGCGGTGGAGCGACTGCTGATGGCTCCACGATTCGACGCCGGCAGCACGCGCACCGGCGCGTGCGACCAGTTGTTCATGACCACCCAGAGACGCACGGTGACCGGCTGCGCGTCGCTGGCCAGTCCACCGGCCTGCAGCCGCTCGGCAAGCTCGCCGTAGTCTGCGTCGTTGAAGAGTGGGGCCACGTTCTCCACGACGCCGCCATCGGCATGGAGATGCCCGTCGATCATGACCGGCGGGAAGATGCCGGGAATGGCCGTCGCCGCGCGCAGCAGGGTGCGGGTGCGCATCAACCCGTCACTTCCCGACGTCGTGTGTTCGAGCTCATCACCCAACGACCAGAACCGCCCGACGCCGAGGTCGAAATCGGTCGTGGTGAAGAGCAGCTGCCGATCTTCCGCGAACGCCTGCCGCAATTGCGTGCGGAAATCGCCATTGATCGTCTGTTCGAGCGCACGGTCGTAGCGCTTGGTGGTGACGAGGCCCCCGGTGCGCCGGAAGAGCACGAGCCAGTCAACGCGAGGGGCGATGGTCGTGGCCGCGCGCGCGTACAGGGCGCTGATGGTGTCGAGCGCCGCTGACGTTCCGAGCAACGCGTATGGTGCCTGCAGCGCCCCGGTACTGACGCCGGTCACGAGATCGAAACGCGGCATGGCGCCGTCGGTCCGGGACGCCCACCCCCGCAGAAAGCCGGCACCGAACGCCCCGTTCTGACCGCCTCCCGACAGGAGCAACACCTCGAGCGTACGATCACCACGCGCCGCCACGCGCCGAACCAGTCGGGTCATTACCGAGTCGCGAAGGCGCCGGTCAGCGGCATTCACGGCGGTGCGACTCTCGAGAATCGCCGCCGTCGTGGTGGGCGCGCGCCGATTGGCGGCGCACGCAGCACCGAGCAGCACCGACACGACCAGCCCCACCGACCGCCACGTCATCGCGATTTCTTGGCCTTGCGCGCCTTCGCACGCCGCGCCACGGCCAGCGCCTTGTCGGCCCAGCTGCGCAGCGCATCGAGGTCTTCGATCACATCGGCGGGGACTTCGTAGTACTGCATGGCCTCGCCCCCCTCACCGAACGGCCGGAACGGCGGCATGCGCAACTTCTCGAAGTCGGGGCGATTGGTATCGTCGACCTTGAAGTACACCGCGTCGTTGTCCATCAGGGCAAAGAACGTCGTGGCGCTGTAGACGCCCACCCCGCCGAACATGCTTCGCCCGCGCACCTCGGGTACCACGCGCGCGAGCTGCTCGAGGATGAACGCCCGGTAGTTCTCGCTCACCGCCATGGCGCTACCCCAGTGTGAGTCGTTCGAGGGCACCGGTCAGCGTCTCGCCGCCGATGTTCACGTAGATCGTACCGTCGGTGACACTCAGTTCACAGCGCAGTCGCCGATCGAGCCGCTCGACCATCGCATCGATCAGCTCGCGATCGAGCGCATAGAGCTCGAGGGTGTCGGCCTTGTGGATCCTGGCCTCGGCCAGTTGGCTCAACCACACGCGCGGTTCCTTGTGGTTGTAGACCACGACCCGCGGCGCCGCCTTGCGCGCCTTGTGCAGCCGCGCGGCGTCGGGCGTGCCGATCTCGATCCAGGTGGTGATGGTCCCGGTGAGATCGCGGATGCTCACCGTGGGATCATCGGGGTCGGAGACCCCCTTCGAAAACGCGATCCCCTCGGCATACTCGAGGCAGTACGCGAACCATCGCGTCACGAAGTACTCGGCGCTCTCCGACGGATGCATCGCCATGCGGAAGTCGAGCGACTCGTACACGCCGCGATCCACGTGAGCGAGCTGAACCTCACACGCATACATCGTGGAGGTCAGCGCCACGGCCCGCTCCCACTCCCGATGGCGCGATCGTTGCGCTCAGATGCACCGACCCCAACCAGGAGAACGGGCATGGACATTGTGACGTGGCTCATCGTGGGACTCGTGGCCGGCGTACTCGCCTCCCTCGTGGTGGGC
>JBDHVK010000201.1:0-6177 GCA_039809645.1 Gemmatimonas sp. | reverse complement strand
GCGCCAGCTGCCGCACCGTCCACATGTCCGTACGAACCACCGCCTGCCGTGCTGATCAGATTGCCGTGCCCCAGGTTCGCGAGGAACCCCGGCAGGCGCAGGGCGTTCATCCCGCCCGAGATGATCGGCGTGGTGGGACGCATGCCGCGCCACTCCTGATGGTACACCGGCCCCTGATATGCGTCGCGCTCGATGATGTAGGCGATCGCGCGATCGTCCTCCTGCCCTTCCATCTTGCCGAACCCCATCGTCCCGACGTGGATCCCCGACGCCCCCTGCAGACGCGCCATCTTGGCGAGGACGTAGGCGTCGTAGCCACGCTGTGAACTGGGCGACGTCACCATGCCGTGCCCGGCGCGGTGATAGTGCAGATACTGATTGGGATACTGTCGGCGCGCGGTGGTGATCATCCCGGGGCCGCCCACGAAGCCGTCCACGAGAAACGCCACCTTGTTGGCGTCGGCGCCGAACGTCTCCAGAATGAAGTCAGCGCGCGCACACATCTCGTAGTGATCGTCGGCGGTGATGTTCGCCGAGAACAGCTTGGCCTGTCCCGTTTCATCCATCGCGCGGCGCATGGCATCGGCCACGAGCGGTATCGTGCGCTTGAGTGGCGCGAAGACCTGATTGCCCTGCGGCTCGTCGTTCTTGATGAAGTCGCCGCCGAGCCAGAATTCGTACGCCGCCTGCGCAAAAGGCTCCGGACGCAGTCCGAGCTTGGGCTTGATGATCGTGCCGACAATGAAACCACCATCGCGCACCGGGCGACCGAGCACCCGCCACAGGTCGCTGATGTCCTTCGACGGACCATCGAAGAGCGCGAGCGCGCGGTCGGGCACGTGGAAGTCATACAGCTTGGCGTGCGCGATATCGCCCATCCCCTGATTGTTCCCCACCGCCAGCGTGAGGAACGACACCATCATCATGCGCCCGTCGGTGAGATTCCGGTCGAAGAGCGCAAGCGGATACGCGAGGCGCATGTCGCCGGACGCTTCGTCGGCGTGATACACCAGGGCGTCGACGCCGCGGGTGAAGTCGTCGGTGGTGGAGACGTCGACGTTCGTTCCCGTGCTGGACTCGGCCGCGAAGTGCGCGGCGGCGGCGAGATAGGCGTGGCCGGCCTTGGGCCGCATGCGATACGCCGCGAGGATGTGCTGTCCGCCGCGCAACAGGTCGGCCTCCGACAGCGCCAGATTCGCATACCGGTACGACTGATCCATCGCGCCCCCGGGCGTGAGACAGCGCCCCGCCGCCTGGCGGGTACCGGTTCAACCTAGGGGTGGCTGGCGGCTGCTCCCGTCAGGCAATTGCCGCGAGTCCGACAGTGCTTCCCTGTCGGACTCGCGTTCCGACCGCGGGTCCGAATCGCCTCTTCAGCGACGGCGCGCCACGACCAGCGGCGCCACCCACATCGTGAGCGCCACGAGCAGCGCGACGAGGCTGATCAGCTTGCCCTTGGCGTACGTCGGCGAATCGAAGGCCAGGGTAATCTGCGACGCGCCGGCCGGCAGTTCCACGCCGAGCAGCGCATGATCGACACGCGTCACCGTGGCGGCCTTGCCGTTCACCGTCGCCTGCCAGTCGGGATACCAGTTCTCCGCCACCACCAGCATGGTGGGCGCGGTGGGCGCCGGTTTCACGGTGACCGTCATCGCGCCGGCTCGCCAGTCGCTCACCATCGCAACCGACGCCGACGGAGCGAAGGGCGCCGCGGCCGCCGGCAGCGCCGTGGTGGCCGAGTCGGAGAGGAGAACCGCCCCGTTCACCGGGAATCGTGCGTCGGTGACCGTTGCCGGGATCTGCGCATCCGGTGCCTTCGCAGCAGCCGGTACCACGCGAGCCCACGACACGGTCGAGTCGCGCTCGTACAGGGCCGCGGTGGTCCCGAACGCGGTAGGCGAGGCGGGCACGACCTTCTTGTACCCCGGGACGTCCTGCTCCGTCTGCAGGATCAGGTAGCGCACGGCGTACAGATCGAGCAGCGCCGGCGAGAGCCCCTGCTGCGCCCCGAGGAGATCGTTGAAGCGCTTGAGCTGAAAGCCGTGATAGCCGGTGAGCTGCGGAATGTCGTAGCCCATCAGAATCGACTGACCATAGCTCTGCTGCGCATCGATCACGCGAAACGGCGTGGGGGCCTTGCGGAGATAGGTCGTCACCGCGTCGTCGGCGAAGAGCTGCGAGGCCCGTGGCGACCAATTGAAGAAGCGACGGTCGATGCTCCAGAGCTCGAGTGCCGTCGTCGTCACGAGCGCGATCATCGCGAGTCGCGCCGGCACGCGGCGGGTGGCGGTGGCCCAGAGCAGCAGCGTGCCGACCACGGCAAAGCCGAGCAACCGCACCGCGCCGGCCTTGAGTGCGGCGGCGTTGGCAAAGACCGCTTCGGCGCGCTCCGGGATCGCGAGCCCTTCGGCGAGCGGCTGCAGCCCGCCCACCGCGCCCAGCAGGGCAAAGAGCACCACGCCGCCACCAAGCCACAGCACCGTGCGCGCCTTCACGCGCTGCGCGAAGAGCGCATCGGCACCCATCGCGGCCAGGACGCTCAGGCTGAAGGCGGTGAGATAGAACACCATGCCCATCGCGCGAATCTTCTTGAGCCCCGGCAGCAGTTCGAAGAACGGCTTGTAGAACGGGGTGTGCCCGGCGAAGGCGAAGAGCAGGAAGAACACCGCGCCCACGGTGAAGGCGAGTGCGAGGCGGCGCCGCGTCGCATCCGTCCAGGCCAGCGCCGCGAGCACCAGCGGCAGCGCGCCCACGTACTCCGTGTGGAACTTGATCGGGTTGCTCCCCCAGTACTGATCGAGCACGCCGTTGAACTCGGGGAGCAGCAGCGTGAAGATCTCGGCGGGCGGCATGGCGTAGCTGGTCGCGAACTGCCACCCGGTGTCGGCGCCGCCGTCGGCGCGCGGCGAGTATGGGATGTAGCTCAGGAACGGCAGCACCTGCAGCGCGGTGATGCCCACGCCCACCGCGACCGCGACCGCGCTGAACGCGAGCGGTTGCCAGGCCGGTTGACCGATCGGGCGCTGCGCGTCCCAGAGGGCGAGATACAGCGCCCACAGGCCGAGCGCGAGCAACAGGAAGTAGGCCATGTGATAGTGCCCCAGCACGATCAGCGCGACTTCCACCGCGAAGGCGCCATAGGCCCATCGCTTCTGACCGCGAATGGCCACGAGCAGCGTCCAGAACGCGAGCGGCGCGAGCGCCGAGACGAACAGCTTGCCATCGTGCCCCGGGCTCATCTGCGAGGCCACGATCCCGGTCAGCTCATAGGCCACGCCGCCAATGAGTGCCGCACCGAAGGAACAGCCGAGGGCCACGGCGAAGCGGTACAGCAACCAGCCCGCAAGCACGAAGTGGATGACCATCCCCCATGTGATCGCCACATCCACCGGCAGGATCCAGCGCAGCCATGCCGTGGGATAGAAGATGTCGCCGTGCATCGCGCCGATGTACGGCAGGCCGCCGAACAGATACGGGTTCCACTGCGGAATGTGCCCCGTGTTCAGGAACGTCTCGGCGCCGAAACGGCGGAAGGCGTACCCGGCAATGAACATGTCGGAGCGTCCGCCACCGAAGAGCATCTGCCCCTGGGCCAGCGGGTAGAGCAGCAGGAGCGAGACGCCGATGCACGCCAGGAAGGCAATGGCGTGGTCGCGCGTGGAGGGACGAGATTCGGCGAGACGTTCGGTCATCCGGCAAGAATAGCACGGGCGCCCCATCCCTCGCATGGCCGGGCAAGCGGCCCGGGCGTAGCTTCTCCTCGTCCCGTACCCCGTCCTGCCCCTGGAACCCGTCCATGACCCAGAAGACCGCGCACGATTTCGACCAGGAACTGCTCATCCTGTTCGACGCCTACGTTCACGGCGGTATCGACCGTCGCACGTTCCTCGACAAGGCTGCGAAGTTCGCCGTGGGCGGCGTCACCGCCGCGATGCTGCTCGACCAGCTGAGTCCCAGGTTCCTCGAGGCGCAGACGGTCGCCCACGACGACGCGCGTATCGACCAGCAGTACGTCGAATATCCGTCTCCGCAGGGATACGGCACCATGCGCGGCTATCTCGTCAAGCCGGCGGGCGCACGGAAGGCGCCGGGCATCCTCGTCATCCACGAGAACCGCGGGCTCAACCCGCACATCGAGGACATCGCGCGCCGCCTCGCGACCGATGGCTTTCTGGCCTTCGCGCCCGACGCCCTCTTCCCGCTTGGCGGCTATCCGGGCGACGAAGAGAAGGCGCGCGAGGTCTTCCCCAAGCTCGATCAGGCCAAGACGCGACAGGATTTCATCGCCGGCGCGAAGTTCCTCAAGGCGCACGCCGAGTGCACGGGCCACATCGGCGCCGTCGGCTTCTGCTACGGCGGCGGCATGGTGAACTACCTGGCGACGCAGCTCGGCAGCGACCTGAGTGCCGGCGTCGCGTTCTACGGGTCCTCGCCCGATCTCGCCGACGTCCCGAAGATCAAGGCGCCGCTCATGATTCAGAGCGCCGAGAACGACCAGCGCATCAACGACAGCTGGCCCGGGTACGAAGCAGCGCTCAAGGCGGCCGGGGCCAAGTACGAGCGCTATCTGTACGCCGGCACGCAGCACGGCTTCAACAACAACACCACACCGCGCTTCGACGCCGCGGCGGCCAAGCTGGCGTGGGATCGCACGGTGGCGTTCTTCCGGGCGAACGTGAAGTAGCGAATGCCGTCGCATCGCACCACGTTCACGGCGACGCTGTTCACCTATCCGGGCAAAGGCGGCTGGACGTTTGCGCCCGTGCCACCCGAGTGTGCCCCCTCACGGAGTGGTCCGTGGGGGCGCATGCCGGTGGTCGCGTGGCTCGGTGAGACACGGTGGGCAACAAGCGTCTGGCGAGAGACCTCGGGACGTGTGCTCCTCCCGCTGCCGAAGGCGGTTCGCCGTTCGCTCGGTCACGGCGACGTGGTGACGCTGTCGTTGGAGTTCACCGACTGATCAAGGCGACTGATCAAGGGGTCAGAGCTGTTGATCGGGCGTCAGCTCAACGACGCCGGGTCAACGCGCCTCCCGCCCGGCATACGCCGGCCGAATCACCCAGCTCTTGGCATTCGGCGGCCGCAGCAGAATCCAGTACGCGAAGAACGCCGTCGACGCGACGACGGCCCCGGTGACGCTCCATGCGGGCAGGACCGCATGCAGGTCCATCAGCTGTCCGTCGGTGGTGAGGTGGCCGTAGCCAACCAGCGACGGAATGCGATACGCGTAGTAGCAGGACACCGCCGCCGTCGCGAAGACGCGACCGAGTCGCGCCTCGTCGAGCCGACGCCACTGCAGCAGCGCCAGGTAGAGGGCCACCGAGACCGTGAGGCCGAGCATCGGCATCGCGTAGACGCTCAACACGCGCGTCGCACTCGACAGGTCGTGGGCATCGGGCACCTGGAACCACCCCCAGACGAAGCCCGGGAGGCCTCCGGTGATGAGCACGGCCGCGATCTGCGACGGGGTGAAGCGGGCGCCGCGGTGCGGCAGCATGTTGGGCGTGGAGTCCGGACACGGTACCACGCAGTTACGGCATGCCACGCAGTGCGCATTCGCCGTGGGTGCGAGCACGTTGTTGCCATACAGGCGCTCCACCGGGTGCACGGGGCACAGCGTGGAGCACCAGGCGCTCTTCCACTCGTAGCGGAGCCCCATGAGAACCCCGGTGAGCGCGAGCACGGTGATGAGCGCGCCGGTGGCCGGCCCATCGGTGTTGAACAGCGCGTGGCGCAGCGGAACGATCAGATACAGTGCCATCACCCCGACGAGTTGCAGTCGCGCCTGCGCCCGCGTGGACATGATCTGCTGTCGGGATACGCCCAGATGGCGTGGCAGCAGCGTCACGCTCGACAAGGGACAGACATTGCGCCACACCCCTACCGCCACCACCAGCAGCGCTGGTGCGACCGGAATGAGCACATTCCAGAACAGTGCCAGCCCTAGCGCCGGTTTGAAGAACAGGCTCAGATACATGGTGAGGCCCACCAGCCACACCGCCACCTGCGCCACACGCCACCACCGGCTTGATCGAGCGGGTGGTGCGTCAGCGTCAACGACCGGCAAGGCGGTGGCCATGTGCCCAGCTTGCGCCCACCGCGGCGCCCTGTCAATCACGACCACCAGGTGCGAGATGTCTCGATTCACCGCGATCACGGCTGCCGTGCTCCTCGCGA
>JBDHVK010000200.1:0-6242 GCA_039809645.1 Gemmatimonas sp. | reverse complement strand
GCTTCGATGATCGAGCGGGCGCCGTCACAGGCCTCCGCGCGGTGCGCATGCGCGGCCACGATGGCGACGCTCACCTCGCCGATGGCGAGGGTGCCGAGCCGATGCTCGATGGTGACCCGCAGTCCCGGCTCACGATCGCACGCCTCCCGCGCCACGGCCGCGAGCTCGGAAGCAGCCATCGCTTCGTAGCCTTCGTAGTCCATGCCGGTGACCGGTCGGCCGTCGTTCAGATCGCGCACCGTGCCCAGAAAGATGGAGAGCGCGCCGATGCCAGGCGCCTGGGCCCGCGCGATGAGCGCTGCGACATCAATGGGGGCGTGCACAATGGCCGCGTGGAGCACGCCGGCGGTCGTCGGATCAGCGGTCACGGCTCACCCTCCCGCCACTGGCGGAATGACCGCCACTTCGTCGTGCTGTTGAATCAGCGCCTCGCCCTTGGCCCAGCGCTGATTGATCGCGATAAGCGGCTTGGGCGGCAGGCGGTCGCCACCCGGGAGCGCGCGCAGCGCCGCCACCAGCTCGGCCGCCGAGCAGGGGGCCGAAACGGGAACCTCCAGCCGACGGGAGCCGAGCGCATCGGCGTACGACGCGAAGAGCAGAACGGAAATGCTCATAACGGTCGCAAGATAGCCACGAGGCCCGGCCTGCAAAGCAGGACGGGCCTCGTGGTGTACGGTTGAGCGCGGTGCACACCGCGCGAGTCCGATCAATCGTCGTCGTGATCGTCGTCGAGCATGTGCTCTTCGACACCCGCGACCATGGCCCGTAACTCCTTGCTGGGCTTGAACACCGGGACAGGACGCGCCGAGACTTCGACCGGCGAACCGGTGCGCGGATTGCGCGCCATGCGCGTTTTCCGCTGTCGAATCTTGAAGGTGCCAAAGCCGCGCACTTCGATGTTCTTCTGCTCCTGCAGCGCTTCCTTGATCGCATCGAGGAACGCGTCGACGACGCGCGCGCAGTCTTTCTTGGAAATCGTTGGCCCAGCCGTCCGTGCGATGCGCGCCGTGACGTTCTCGACCAGATCGGCTTTGGTCATGGGATCTACCAGAGGGGCAGCAGCTCGCGGTGGTGGAGGTACCGCGCGCTGCATTTGAGGTCCGCTGACCGGCCGGGAGACCGCCGCGAACGCCGAACGAAGCTTTGCGAACGTATGACCTTAGTGCTTATCAGTCAAGCGGTTGGCTCACTTCACCCACGTCGGCGCTTGAGGGCCGACAGGAACTGATCGAACAGGGGGACCGCGTCATGCGGACCGGGGGCGGCCTCCGGATGGTACTGTACGGCAAAGATCGGGAGCTCCCGATGCCGTAGTCCTTCGACGGTGCCGTCGTTCAGGTTGATGTGGGTCACTGCCAGCTCCGGCGCGCCCTCCACCCCCTCCGGCGACCCGACCACGGCGAACCCGTGGTTCTGGGACGTGATGAGCACCTGCCCGGTCGCCAGATCCTTCACCGGCTGGTTTCCGCCCCGATGGCCGAAGGGCATCTTGGCCGTCCGACCGCCGAACGTGATGCCCAGCAGCTGGTGACCCAGGCAGATCCCGAACATGGGGATCGACTTGCCGGCAATCGTCTTGATGGCCGCCGGCGCGTACGTCACGGCTTCCGGGTCGCCAGGGCCGTTGGAGAGGAAGACGCCGTCCGGATTCATCGCGAGCACCGCGTCTGCCGGCGTGTCGGACGGGACGACCGTCACCCGACAGTCGTGCGCCTCGAAGAGTCGCAGGATGTTCCGCTTGATGCCGAAGTCATAGGCGACGACATGGAACGACGCGTCGGCCTTGCCCCACTCGTACGGCGCGCGGGTGGAGACCAGCGTGGCGAGATCCAGTCCTTCCATGCTCGGGCAGGCATCGAGAGCGCCCAAGGCTTCCTTCGTGGGGCTCTCGCCGGCGCCGATGACACCGCGCATCACGCCGCGGCTCCGCAGGTGCTTGGTCAGGCGCCGCGTGTCGACCTCGGTGAGGACCGGGACGTTCGCGGCCGCCAACCACTCCGGGAGGCTGCCGGTCGCGCGCCAGTTGGAGTAGGTCGGCGACAGCTCGCGGCAGATCACGCCCGCGACCTGCGGACGCGCCGACTCGGGGTCGTCGGTGTTGATGCCGTAGTTGCCGATCTGCGGGGCCGTCATCACGACGATCTGGCCGCAGAAGGACGGGTCGGAGAAGGTCTCCTGGTACCCCGTCATGTTGGTCGTGAACACGACTTCGGCGACGGTCGGGCCGGCCGTGCCCACGAGCCGGCCGAGAAAAAGGGTTCCGTCCTCGAGGAGGAGGAACCCCTTGGTCGGGTGCGAGTCCACCGCGCCCTTACTTCTTGGCGGGAGCGGCCGGCGTCGCGGGCGCATTCGCCGGCGCGCCGGTCGGCGCCGTCGCGGGCGCTGCCTGCTGCGTGAGCGGAGCCGAGGGCGCCGCCGAGTTGTTGTTCGACGTCGGGGCGGTCGGCGCGCTCGTCGGCGCGGGTGCGGCGAGCTTGTCGAGCACCGACTTCGGCGCCGTGCCGCGGGTGCTCATGATCTGGAGGATGAACGCGAGACCGAGGAAGATCCCGCCGCACCACCAGCTGGCCTTGGTCAGGAGGTTGCCCGCCTGACGGGTGCCGATGACCGAGTCTGCCGACGAGCTGGCGCCGCCGAAGCTGGCCGCAAGACCACCACCCTTGCCCGACTGAAGAAGCACGGCCGCCGCGAGGACGATCGCGTCGAGAATGAGCAGGACGAGCAGAAACGTGTACATGGCAGGAACGGAGACCAGAGTTGAGGAGCAAATCGCCCCGGCGATTCACTCGAGCCTCGAAACTTCGCGGAGTGGGGCGATTGGGGCAAGTCCTTCGGGCGACGGCGCTTGCCCCTGTTTTGACCGATCGGCCCCGGACCCGTCAGGCCCGGACGATGCTCGCCCAGCTGTCGGCGTCGAGCGACGCCCCTCCCACCAGCAGCCCGTCCACGTCCGGCGCCGCCAGCAAGGTGGTCGCGTTTCCGCGATTCACCGATCCACCGTACAGAATGGGAATGCTGGCGGCCACCTTCTCCCCCACGCGCGACGACAGCGCCTGCCGCAGGACGCCGTGGATTTCGCTGGCGTCCTCGGGCGTGGCCGTGCGTCCGGTGCCGATGGCCCACACGGGCTCGTAGGCCAGCATGATACTCGCAATCTGCGCGTCGTCGAGCTCGGCCAACCCGGCCGTCAGCTGGCGCTCGACCACGGCGGCGGTGCTGCCAGCCTCGCGTTCGGCGAGTGTTTCGCCCACGCAGAGCATCGGGATGAGCCGCGCCTGCGCGATCAGCGCCATCTTCTTCGTCGTCTGCGCGTCGGTCTCGCCAAACACATGGCGACGCTCCGAGTGGCCCACGAGCACCACGCGTGCTCCGACATCACGCGCCATCAGCACCGAGTTCTCACCCGTGAAGGCACCCTGCGCGTCGGTGTGCACATTCTGCACGCCCGTCCAGATCTCCGGACGTTCCTTGAGCCCGTCGATCACGGTGGTGAGGGTGATTGCCGACGGAAAGAAGATCAGCGTCCGATCATTGAGCTTGGGCGCCTGGGCGAGAAACCGCTGCAGGAAGGCACGCGCATCGGTCGGCGCGTGATTGAGCTTCCAGTTGGCGGCGATGACGGGTTTGAGATACATGGTGAGTTCAGAGAGAGATCAGGCGCGGTCGAGCGCCGAGACGCCGGGGAGGTCCTTGCCCTCGAGGAATTCAAGCGATGCCCCACCGCCAGTCGACACGTGCGACATCTGCGACTCGAGCCCCGCTTCGGCGACGGCCGCGGCCGAGTCACCGCCGCCGATGATCGTCGTCGCGCCCTTGGCCGTGGCCGCCGCCATCGCTTCCGCCACGCCGCGCGTGCCCGCGTCGAACGGCGGCTTCTCGAACACGCCCATCGGGCCGTTCCAAAGGACCGTCCTGGCACTTTCCACGAGGGCGCGATACTGCGTCACCGAGGCGGGGCCGATATCGAACATCGCCTGACCGGCCGGAATCCGATCGGCGTTCACCGCGGTGGCTTCGGCGCCGGCATCCATACCCGGCGCAATCGTCGCATCGACGGGCAGGACGAGCTTGTCGCCAGCACGCGCCAGCAAGTCCTTCGCCATCTCGAGACGATCGGGTTCGACGAGCGAATTGCCCGTCTCGAAGCCCATCGCGCGGAAGAAGGTGCAGGCCATCGCGCCGCCGATGAGGAGCTTGTCGACCTTGGGGAGCAGCGCTTCGACGACATCGATCTTGCCCGAGATCTTGGAGCCGCCGAGAATCGCGACGAACGGGCGTTGCGGATTGGCGAGGGCGCCGCCGAGATACGCCAGCTCCTTCTCCATCAGCAATCCCGCCACCGCCGGGCGACAGAACTTGGTGACGCCGGCGGTGCTCGCGTGCGCGCGATGCGCCGCCCCGAACGCGTCATTCACGAAGAAGTCGCCGAGCTGTGCCATCTGATAGCTCAGCGCCTCGTCGTTCTTCTCCTCGCCCGGCAGGAAGCGCGTGTTCTCGAGCAGCAGCACTTCGCCCGGCTCGAGATTCTGGGTGGCCTCCACGGCACGCTCGCCGACGGTCACGTCGAGGAAATGTACGGGGCGCGGCAGCAGCTCCTTGAGGCGCTCGGCGACCGGCTTGAGCGAGTACCTGGCTTCGGGCGCGCCCTTGGGGCGGCCGAAATGGGCCATGAGGACCACACTTGCCCCACCGTCGAGCAGCATGGTGATCGTGGGAAGCGCAGCGGTGATGCGCGTGTCGTCGGCGACCTTGCCGGCGTCGTCGAGCGGCACGTTGAAGTCGACGCGCACGAGCGCGCGCTTGCCCTTCAGCTCGGCGGCGGTGAGATCGCGAATGGTCTTGGTGATCATCGAGAACGGATGTGACGGGGACAATGAAAACGACCCACGCCGAGGTCAGGTCGATCTCGGCGTGGGCAGTTTCGTATCAGGCGATCTCAGAGGCGTGAACCGACGTAGCGCAGCAGGTCGACGCAGCGCGACGAATAGCCCCACTCATTGTCGTACCACCCGGAGATCTTCACCATGGTGCCGTTGATGACGATCGTGCTGCCGGCATCGAGCGTGCAGCTGTTCGGGTTGCCGATGTAGTCCACCGACACGAGCGGCTCGGTGCTGTAACCCAGGATCCCCTCGAGCGCGCCGCTCTCGGACGCCGCCTTGAACGCGGCGTTGACGTCATCCTTGGTGACCGTCTTCTCGACGATGCAGGTCAGATCGGTGAGCGACACATCCGGCGTCGGGACGCGCACCGCCACGCCATCGATCTTTCCCTTCACTTCGGGGATCACGAGCGCGGTGGCCTTGGCGGCGCCGGTCGTGGTCGGGATCATCGACACGGCCGCCGCACGCGCGCGGCGGAGGTCCTTGTGCGGCAGATCGAGGATGGACTGGTCGTTGGTGTAGCTGTGAATCGTGACCATCGAGCCATGCACGAAGCCGAACGACTCACGAATGACCTTCACCATCGGCGCCAGGCAGTTCGTGGTGCACGACGCGTTCGAGATGATGTGGTGCTTCGACGTCTCGTACTTGTCGCTGTTCACGCCCATCACGACGGTGATGTCTTCGTTCGTCGCCGGCGCCGAGATGATGACCTTCTTCGCGCCTCCCTCGATGTGCTTCACCGCATCCTTGGCGTCGGTGAAGCGGCCGGTCGACTCGAGCACGATATCCACACCGAGATCCTTCCACGGCAGCTTCGCCGGATCGCGCTCGGCGAGGATCTTGACCTTGTCGCCGTCGATCGTGATCCCATCGGCATCCGCGCTGACCTGCCCGTCGTACTTGCCGTGCACCGAGTCGTACTTGAAGAGGTGCGCGAGCGTCTTGGTGTCGGTGAGGTCGTTGATGGCGACGAAGTCGATGTCCGCGACGCCCTGCAGCTTGGCGGCACGCAGCACCTGGCGGCCGATGCGGCCGAAGCCGTTGATGCCAACACGAAGAGCCATTCGAGTCAGTTCCGGATGAAGTCGTAGTCGGGAACGGCGCGGTCGCCGGGATCGGGCGCCCGTCCGAAGGTGACACAGCTGATGATACGAGCGCCGCCAGCGAGGAGAGCCTCGGCGGCGGCATTGAGCGTCGCGGACGTCGTGATCACGTCGTCGACCAAGACGACGTGTTGCCCACGCAGCAGCGTTCGCCGAACTTCCGGCACCACAAACGCTTGGGAAACGTTGCCCGCCCGCTCGGATGGTGTCAACCGGACCTGCGAGGCCGTGTGGCGCGTGCGGACGAGCACGT
>JBDHVK010000199.1:0-6268 GCA_039809645.1 Gemmatimonas sp. | reverse complement strand
ACGCTCGCGGTGGCCACGCCCGCACTCGAAGCGATGCGCGCGTCGGCCGGCAGCACGGTGGTGGTGCGCGACTCGCTCGCGCCGCTGGTGATCAAGGTGCCGACCGAAGCGCAGGTCGCGCAGTCGCTCTGTGGAGCGAACTTTTCGCTCAGTAAAGGCGTCGGCGCCATCGTGGGCGCTGTCACGCGCAGCGGCAGCACCGAGGGCCTCGCCGATGTCCCGGTCGTGGCCGACTGGACCGAGCGCTCGACCGCGAGCCTGCAGTCGCTGACGCAAGGGCAGGGCAAGCGACTGCAGACCAGGACCGATGGTACCGGCGGGTATCGCCTGTGTGGTGTGCCCGTCGAGTCCCAGCTCACCGTGCGCGCGTTCCCCAAGACGGGGCGTGCCCAGGTGCAACAGGTGACACTCGCGCCGGCCCAGCGCTTTGCAACGGTCGCGGTCACGGTTGATCTTGCACTGGCCGCCGCCTCGACCTTCCGTGGCGTAGTCGTCGCCGACTCCGGCGCGCCGATCGCCGGTGCCGACGTGAGCGTGAGCGGCAGCGATCGCACCGCGCGCACCGATGACAAGGGTGCCTTTCGCATCGACGACCTGGCGCCGGGGGCGCATGAGGTCTCCGTCCGAAAGCTCGGGTTCTCACCGCTCAACACCACGCTCACCTTCTCCCCCAACGACGAAGAGGAGCGGCGGGTGGTGCTCAGCCGGCTCACCGTGCTGGATTCGGTCGAGATCATCGCCAGCAAGGCACCGCTGCGCATGGTGGAGTTCGAGGAGAATCGCAAGCTGGGGCTCGGCTGGTTCCTCGATCGCACGACACTCGAGAAGATGGACGGGCAGGTGGTGCGTAGCGCGCTCATCAATGCGCGCAACATGGTCTTCGCCGGCGGGCGATACCCGATATCCACCCATGTAGGCATGGTGCTGAAGGACCGGGACGATGGATCCTGCCGCTCTCCCAACGCGCTGTCGCCGCCGCTCGCCGAGAAGGCTGGCGCCATGCTCTGCGCCTGCTTCCCGGTCGTCTTCATGGACGGGACGGTGCGCAGCGCCGGAAACCCGACCGAGCCCTTTGACCTCAACACGGTGGCCGTACACCAGCTCGAAGGCGTGGAGTGGTACCCGTCGCCGGCCACGATCCCGGCACAATTTCAGCGGAACGGGTCCCAGTGCGGCGTCCTGGTACTCCACACGCGCATGGATCCTGGCACCAGAAAGAAACCCGGCACGCTCCCCTGACGTCCAATAGAGTATGCCACGCTTCCGCCTCCGTCTGCTCGAATCCGCGCCACGCCCCTGGCGCCCCTTGCTGGTCCGTGAAGGGCTCGGGGCCGGCACCATGGTGTTTGCCCTCAGCTGCACCGTCGCCGTGCAGGCGTGGAAGCCCGAGTGGGTGCGCATGCCCACCGAAGAGCTGCAGATCGCCCGCTTCCTGGCGCCCATCACCAAGCGCACCGCACCACCGCCGCGCGAGGAGAAGCTGGAGTTTGTCGGCATTGGCGGGCTGGTGGCCAGTTCGTCGCTCACCGTCACCGCCGACGGCGACGCCCGGCGCGCCACGTCGGTGAACTCGAGCCAGGCGCAGGGCGCGGAGACGATCATTCAGGAGGCCTCGGACGGCGAGCCGCTCAAGGCCTACACCGAAGTCGAAGTGGATTCCGTCGCGATCCCCGACCCGAATGGCGAAGCGCCGGTCTATCCCCCCACGCTGCTCAAGATGGGCATCGAGGGGGTCGTGATGGCGAGCTTCGTCGTCGACAGCACGGGTCGTGCTGACGTGAACACGTTTCATCTCCTGCAGGACGCCGATCCGGAGTTCGTCACGGCCGTCAAGACGGCCCTCGGCCGCATGCGTTATCGCCCGGCGATGTTCGGCGGCAAGCGGGTGAATCAGCTCGCCGAGCAGCGATTCTCGTTCCGGATCAGCGCGAAGCCGCCCAAACCGCCGGTCGGCGACTGACGCGCGCCAAACTCCCGGCCCGCGCGTCCGGGAGCGATATTCGGGTGGATGCGGCCCGGCGTGATGCGCCGAATGCCGTCACTTCTCACCTGCAGGCCCCGCTCGGGGCTTTTGGGAGCGCGCGTGGATACCCCCCTCGATTTCCTGGCGCAGGCCGAAGCCGAACTGGCCGCCCTCGACTATGACGAACAGGCCACCGGCGTCGATCGCCGGCAGTTCATGTTCCGCTCACTCGTCGCCGCCGCCGCCAGCGCCTTCGGCGCCAAGGCCGCTGGCGCGCAGACGCCCGAGCACTTCCTGAGCGCGATGGCGCCGGTGTGGAGTTCGCTGCAACCGCCCGCGCAGCAGCCACAGACGCCGGTGCCCCTGGGGAATGGCGAAGCGCCCGCGCTGCAGTTCATGCCGTATCCGCAGGGAACCGGCGCGCTGATGGAAAAGCTGATCAGCGAAAAGGGCGCGCTCGCGTTCAAGCGCGCCACGTTCACGGTGGAGCCGTGGGTCGGCGCGGTGCCCAGGAATCCGGAGGATCTCGCGTTTCTCCCCGCCCACCGCATCGCGGCGCTCATCAAGGCGCGCAAGATCACCTCGCGGCAGATCACCGACATCTATCTCGATCGCCTGCAGAAGCTCAATCCGCAACTCAACTGCGTGGTGACGCTGATGGCCGACTCCGCGCGGGCCGAAGCGGACGCGATGGACAAGGAACTTGCCAATGGCAAGTATCGCGGCGCTTTGCATGGCGTGCCGTACGGCATCAAGGACCTGTTCGCCACGAAAGGCGTGCCCACGTCGTGGGGCTCGGCGGATTTCAAGGATACCGTCTACGACTACGACGCCGAGATCGTGGCGCGCCTTCGCGCGGCCGGGGCCGTGTTGCTCGCCAAGCTCGCGACCGGGCTCTTCGCGCAGAACGACTGGTGGTACGGTGGCCGCACGAACAATCCGTGGAATCTCAATATCGGTTCGAGTGGCTCCTCCACCGGTCCGGGCTCCGCCACCGCGGCCGGCTGTGTGGCCTTCGCCATCGGCACCGAGACGCAGGGATCGATCGTGTCGCCAAGCATTCGCAACGGCATCAGCGCGCTGCGTCCCACCTACGGTCGCGTGACCCGACACGGTGGCATGGTGCTCAGCTGGTCGCAGGATCGCGTGGGCCCGATGTGTCGTACCGCGGAAGATTGCGCGATGGTCTTCAACGTGTTGCACGGTGTGGACCCGAAGGACTCGAGCACGGTCACCACTCCGTTCCACTTCGATCGTGCGATCAAGCTCGCGTCACTGCGCATCGGGGTGGATCCGCAGGCGCCCCGGGAGCTCGTCGACAAGCTCAAGGAACTCGGGCTCAAGCCCAGGGACATCGGTCCGCGCCCCACGGTGGCGGGGATCGGTGGCGGCGGCCTCAACGCCGAGTACGCGGCGGCGTTCGACAGCTACGTGCAGAGGAAGGCCAAGGAGTTCAATCTCGATCTTGCCACCGCGGTGGTCGATCGCCCGCCTGGTCCGGGATCGAACGGTCCCTTCGGCAACACGCCGCCGGCGCGCCCCAAGGGCATCGAGGAAGGCCAGACCAACCCCATGGCGCCGGCCGACTGGAACCCGCGCTTCGTGGGCGGTCGCACCATAAAGGCCTTCGACTTCATCAACAACCAGCGTCGCCGCCTGCTGCTCGTGCAGAAGTGGGGCGAGTTCATGAAGGATCTCGACGGCTTCATCGGCGGTCCCAATGCCGACGTCGCGCCCAACGCACAGACGGGGCATCCATGTGCGGTGCTGCCGTACAAGTTCGACGTCCCGAACTTCGGCGGTGGCGGCCCGAACGCGCCGCAGCCGGCACCGACCTACAAGGCGCAGCCGATCTGCGGCGTGATCACCGGCAATCTCTACAACGACGACATCATTCTGTCCGTCGCGCACCAGTTCCAGAAGGCGACCGACTTCCACGCGCGTCGCCCCGCGCTCGGCTAACCCCGCTGGCATGACAAGTCCCTACGCTCCGGTCGTGATCACCCCCGCCCATCGCGACCGGGTGGTGCAGCTGCTGTCGGCCGCGTTCGCGAACGATCGCCTGTCGGTGGAGCAGCTCGATGAGCGCCTGGCCGCGGTGTATCGCGCGCAGTCACAGAACGAACTCGAGTGGCTGCTCGCCGACCCGAGCGATCCCACTCGCTCGCTCGCCATGGATGGCGCAGAGTCGCGGTTGGCGGCGACGCACACCGTGCCGGAGCGTGGGGTCGCGATGGCCATCATGGGCGGCTTCTCGCGGAAGGGGCCGTGGGTCGTGCCGCGTCACCTCAAGATCACGGCGGTCATGGGTGGGGGCGAACTCGATCTCCGCGAAGCCAAGCTCAGCCCCGGCGTCACCGAAATCGAGATCTTCAGCCTCATGGGCGGCGTGGAGATTTCCGTGCCCGCTGGCGTACGCGTGGAGTGCGTCGGCATGGCGTTCATGGGAGGCTTCAGCATCCATGGCGGCGATCTCACCGACGATCCCAGTGCGCCGGTGCTGCGCATCAGCGGCTTCTGCGTGATGGCGGGCGTGGAGGTGCGCCGCAAGGACCGCAACAAGAAAGGCGAGAAACGCTACATCCAGGCGCTCGAACGCGCCGAGCAGTACCGCACGCTGCAACCGCCGCGTGACGAGCACACTGGTCGTGGTCCCCACCCGGAGTACCGTCCGTAGATGTCCGACAAGTCCAACCTCCCCAGTCGCCACGCCACCAGCGGCCCTGAGCGTGCACCGCATCGGGCCTTCTACTACGCCATGGGGCTCACCGCCGAGGAGATCGCGCGGCCGCTCGTGGGGGTGGTGTCGAGCTGGAACGAAGCCGCGCCCTGCAACATCGCGCTCAAGCGACAGGCCGAAGTCGCCAAGCGCGGCGTGGTGAAGGGCGGGGGGACACCGCGTGAGTTCACGACCATCACCGTGACCGACGGCATCGCGATGGGCCACGCCGGCATGAAGGCGAGTCTCGTGAGCCGCGAAACGATTGCCGACAGCATCGAACTCACCGTGCGCGGTCACTGCTACGATGCACTCGTGGGACTCGCCGGCTGCGACAAAACGTTGCCGGGGATGATGATGGCCATGGTGCGCCTCGATGTGCCCAGCGTGTTTCTGTACGGTGGCTCCATTCTCCCGGGGCGCTATCAGAATCGCGACGTCACCGTGCTGGACGTCTTCGAGGCGGTGGGCTCATACGCGGCCGGCAAATGCTCGCTCGACGAGCTCACGGCACTCGAGAAGGTCGCGTGTCCCGGGGCCGGCTCGTGCGGTGGCCAGTATACGGCGAACAGCATGGCCTACGTCTCGGAAGCGATCGGTCTCGCGCTGCCGGGGTCGGCGAGTCCACCGGCGGAATACGAATCGCGCGATGCGTACGCCGAGCGGGCCGGAGAGGCGGTGATGCGCTGCCTGCGCGAGGGGCTGCGCCCGCGCAAGCTCGTGACGCGGCAGGCACTCGAAAACGCGGCTGCCGTGGTGGCCGCCACGGGCGGTTCCACGAACGCCACGCTGCATCTGCCCGCGATCGCGAATGAATGCGGGATCGCCTTCGATCTCTTTGATGTCGCGGAGGTCTTCAAGCGCACGCCGCTCATTGCCGATCTCAAGCCGGGCGGGAAGTATCTCGCCAAGGACGTGCATGACATCGGCGGGGCTGGCGTCGTGCTCAAGGCGCTGCTCGACGGCGGCTTCCTGCATGGCGACTGTCTCACGGTGACGGGCAAGACGCTCGCCGAGAATCTGGCCGATGTGGTGATCCCGGGCGATCAGAAGGTCGTGATGCCGGTGTCGCAGGCCATCTCGCCCACCGGCGGTCTCGTCGGGCTTCGCGGCAACCTCGCGCCCGACGGTGCGGTGGTGAAGGTCGCCGGGCTCAAGCATCGCCAGCATCGCGGGCCGGCGCGCGTGTTCGACAGTGAAGACGCCTGCTTCGACGCGGTCATGAAGCGCGACTATGCGGCCGGCGATGTGCTGGTCATTCGTTATGAAGGGCCCGCCGGCGGCCCGGGCATGCGCGAGATGCTCTCGACGACGAGCGCGATATACGGACAGGGCATGGGCGAGACGGTCGCGCTCATCACCGACGGCCGCTTCAGCGGCGCCACGCGCGGCATGTGCATCGGCCACGTGGGTCCTGAAGCCGCCGTCGGTGGGCCGATCGCGTTGCTGCGTGATGGCGATATCATCGAGATCGACGCCGATGCCGGCACGATGGACGTGGAACTGTCAGAAGACGAACTGGCCGCGCGTCGCGCCGCGTGGACGCCGCGGCAGCACGACTACCAGAGTGGCGCGATCTGGCGTTA
>JBDHVK010000198.1:0-6316 GCA_039809645.1 Gemmatimonas sp. | reverse complement strand
GCCGCCACCGCCACCGCCACCGCCGCCGCCTGGCGCGTCGGCGCCATAGAGCTGCATGCCGAGGAACTTCGGCGAGTCACCGCCGAAGGCGATGCGGCGCACGCGATCGAATTCGCGCTGTTCGCCGGTCGCGAGGTTCACCACGAGTGCCTTGCTCTGCACCGGCCGGCGCTGCTGGCGCAGACGCTTCTGCTCGGCGCTCTTGGGATACACGAGCATCGCGGCCCACTTGCCGTCGCCGGAGAGCAGGAGGCTGCCGCCGCCGACCGGCTCACCGATCGGGAAGCGGCGGACGGTGCCATTGGCCGTCGTCTGCCGTACGACGACTTCGGCGTCGCCTTCGTTGGGTGCCTGAACGTAGGCGAACCACGCGCCATCGTTCGACAGCTGCTGGCTGCGGATGTTCTTCCACGCCGCAATGTCGGCGGCGGTGATGGGGTGCGGGGCGGCGCCCTGGGCCACGACGGGTGACGAGGGTGCCGACAGGACGGTGAGCGCCGACGCGGCGAGCGCGAGACGAACGCGGAGGGTCATGAAAGCTCCGGAGAAAAGGCGGGACGCCGGAGTCTACGATGCGGGCGGGAGCGGCGCTGGGGCGGAAGTCAGGGACTCAATCCTTGCGTTTTAGTGTACTAGAACAGATAGTACAGCTGTGCTCCCGTTCTCCGTCACCCTCGTGCCGGGCGAATCCCCGTACCGGCAGGTCGTCTACGCCGCCACCAAGGCGGTCGTGAGCGGCGTGATGCCTGCGGGGGCGCCATTTCCGTCGGTGCGGGAGCTGAGCCAGGTGCTGCGCATCAATCCGAATACGGCGCACAAGGTGGTACAGGAGCTGGTGCGGAACGGGGTGCTGCAGGTGCTCCCCGGGGTCGGGACGGTGGTGGCCGAAGCCACGAAGGCGTCGCGCACCGAGCGGCGCGCGCTGCTGAGCACGCAAGTGGAGCAGCTGGTGGTGGAGGCACGCCGACTCGGGGTCAGCGAGCAGGACGTGCTGGATGCGGTGGCGGCGCGTTGGGTGGAGTTGTCGGGCGCGACGTCCGAGTCTTCACGGGCCGCATCGGACGATGCGGACGAACTGGAGTGACGAGAGTCAGTTCTCGCCGAGGTTGCCTCAGTTTCATCTTGTCATACCTTTGCGGCATCCTCTCACCCCGAGTCGATTCCGCATGGTTCAGTTCGCTCGAATTGCCGCCGGCTCCCTTGCCGGCGTGGCGCTGCTCACCGCGGCCAAGCCGCTCCCGCGCCCAACGGCCAAGCCCGCCACGACCGTCACCGCGCCGCGCGCGACCGGTCTGACCTTCAAGTACCGCATCACCTCCACGGCGCAGGACAAGAAGCAGCGCGAGGCCCGGAGCATCTACGCCACCGTGCGCATTGCCGACGGCAATGTCCGCATGGACTACCTCGAAGGCATGACGCCCATGGGCAAGAAGGGCGGCTATGTCATCGTGAAGGGGGAACCGGCCCAGTTCATCATCGTCGACCCGAACGAGAAGCAGGCGATGATCATGAGCGCGGAACTGATGGGCAGTGGCCTCGGGGCCATGGCCAACAACCCGATGCTCAAGATCTCGTATTCCGATCAGTCCTTCCGTTTCCAGGACATGGGTGCCGGTGAGCCGATCCTCGGCTACAAGACGCGCAAGGTGCGCACCTTCTACACCAGCACGGTGGAGACCAAGGTGCTCATGATGAACAACAAGGTCACCACGACCGACACGAGCGATCAGTGGATCGCCAGCGGCGTCAAGATGGACGCTGGCTCGCTCGAGAAGTGGTCGAAGAGCTTCGCCAGCGGCGTGAAGAGCACGAACGCGGAGCTGGCCGCGCAGATGGCCAAGTACCAGAGCGAGTACGGCAAGACGGGCATGGCGCTCAAGACCGTCACCTACAGCACGGCCGTCGACAAGAAGGGGAAGGCCACGGTCGACACGCTCACGATGGACGTCACCGAACTTTCGAACGGCCCCATCGACCTGGGCATTTACGAGGTGCCGGCGGACTACAAGGTCACCGATCTGCAGCAGGCCATCAACGGCATGAAGGCGCAGGCCGACAGCGCGGCGAAGGCCGATGATGAGAAGGACGGCAAGAAGGACGACAAGAAGAAGGACGAGAAGCCAAGCGCGAAGGATGCGCTGAAGCAGGGGCTCGGCGGCATGTTCAAAAAGAAGCCCCCCGTGTGAGCATTATGCATGCTTTATCTGTAGGGGTTTCCTTTATGTAGTTGGTCCCAGGATGGGACGACACAACCGAGTGATGCGCCGAAGCGTCTGCTGGGCGACGCTGTTCGCAACGCTCGGTCAGTGTCAGTCCCGTCCGGGGAAGTGTTATGCAGTGGTACTTGAATCGCTCCATCAGCGCCAAGCTGCTGATCGCCTTTGCGATCGTGGCGGCGAGCGCTGCCATCGCTGGCGTCGAAAGCATTCGCACCATGCGCCAGATGACCAGGGCCGAGGAACGGCTCTATCGTGAGATTACCGTTCCGATCGGCGACATCGGGGACGCCGCCAAGAATTTTCAGCGGACGCGCGTGAACCTGCGCGATGCGATCTTCAACTCGCCGTCGCCCGAAAAGCTCGACCAGCGCGTCGCCACGTTGGCGTCACTGAACCACGACATCGACTCGATCCTCGTCGGATTCGAACCGGCGGTCACCGATGCGCAGATCCGCGCCGAGTTCGATTCGCTCAAGACGAATCGCCAGGCGTTCCTGCCCTACCAGGACAGCATCCTTCGGTTCGCGCGTGAGAAGAACACCGCGGCGGCCGTTGCCATGCTGAACGGCGAGGCGTTTCGGGTGGCGAAGCGCGTGGAGGCGTCGTTCGACGATGTCATGAATGCCAAGGTGCTCGATGGCGATACCGTGGCCGCACAGAACGCGAGCGCGGCGAGCCGGTCGACCTGGGACGTCATCGCGCTGGTCAGCTTCGCCACGCTGGTGGCGATCGGTGCCGGACTCTCGCTGGCGCGCATGATCGGCCGTCCGTTGCAGGACATGGCGCAGTCGGCGCGTCGTCTGGCGGTCGGTGACATCTCGATGATCACGCCCATCGCGCGCATGGACGAGACGGGCGTCCTGTCGCAAGCCTTCGTGGAGATGATCAGGGCGCAGCAGGACCTTGCCACTGCGGCGACGCGCATCGCGCAGGGCGATCTCTCCGTGCGGGTGCAGGCGCGCAGCGAGCAGGACGAACTCGGGCGCAGTTTCGGGGCGCTGCAGGGTACGCTCCAGTCGCTCATCGACGAGAGTCTCAGGCTCGCGCGGGCCGGAACCGATGGGCAACTCACCACGCGCGGCGACGCGGCGAAGTTCCAGGGGGTATTCAAGGAGCTGGTGAGCGGGTTCAACGCCACGCTCGATGCCGTCATTCAGCCGGTGCAGGAAGCGGCCGCCGTGCTGCAACGCTTGGCCGACCGCGATCTCACGGCGCACGTCGAAGGGCAGTATCGCGGTGATCATGCGCAGATCAAGGACGCCCTCAACCGCGCCATCGACGCGCTCAACACCACCATGGGCAATGTTGCGGCGGCGACCTCGCAGATCGCCAGCGCGGCCGACCAGATCGCCACCACCAGTCAGTCACTGGCGCAA
This sequence comes from Gemmatimonas sp., assembly GCA_039809645.1. Classification (GTDB taxonomy): domain Bacteria; phylum Gemmatimonadota; class Gemmatimonadetes; order Gemmatimonadales; family Gemmatimonadaceae; genus Gemmatimonas. The sequence goes on along the minus strand of JBDHVK010000198.1, from coordinate 2,721 downwards.
GGCGCCAGCGAACAGGCGGCCTCCCTCGAGGAGACGTCGGCGAGTCTCGCCGAACTGGGGGGCGCGGCCGAGCGCAACGCCTCGTCGTCGCGGGCCGTGCAGGTGCAGGCCACGCAGGCGCGAGAGACGACGCAGGCGGGCGTGCAGGCGATGCAGCAGCTGCTGCAGGCGGTCGAGGAGATCGGCACGTCGGCCAATGAGACGGCGCAGATCGTGAAGAGTATCGACAGCATCTCCTTCCAGACGAACCTGCTGGCGCTCAACGCCGCCGTGGAAGCGGCGCGCGCCGGCGATGCCGGGAAGGGCTTTGCGGTCGTGGCCGAGGAGGTCCGTGCCCTGGCCATTCGTTCGGCGGACGCGGCGCGCCAGACGGCGGCGCTCATCGAGCAGAGCGTGAACAGCGCCCGGCGAGGCGCCGAGCTCACGCGTCAGGTGGAAGGGCGGCTCACGCAGATCGACAAGCAAGTGGAAGGGGTGTACGACGCGGTGGGGGAGATCACGAGCGCATCGGAAGGCCAGCGCGAGGGCGTGGCGCAGGTGAACATCGCCATGCAGCAGATGAACAGCGTCACGCAGAGTGTCGCGGCGAGCGCCGAGGAAAGCTCGAGCGCAAGTGAGGAACTCGCTGGTCAGTCGCAGATGCTGGCGGCACTCGTCGGAGAGTTCCGACTGGACGCCCGCGACCGACGTCACCTTCGTGTCGCCTGAAGGCGCACACCGGAGACTGACGCGTGAATTACCCGCTCAAGCAGTGGTACGTGAACCGCACGATCCGTACGAAGTTCCTGCTCTCCTTTTCGATCATCGCCGTGGCCTCATCGGCCGCGGCGGGCGCCGGGATCTGGAGTACGCAGGTGCTGGTTCGAGAGGGTCGCAGCGTGCACACGGGAGTCGTGCGGCCCCTCGAGTTCACGGCGGTGGCCGCGGGTGAATTCCTGCGCGCGCGCATCGCGTTGCGCGACCTGGTCTTCAAGGACAGTACGGCCGCGGCTCGCACCGCACGCGCGGCGGCCGTGCGTCAGCGCCTCGCCTCGATGGAGGAGCGGCTCGCTGCCGTCCGGGTGGCCATCGACGACCGGGCGACGCGCGCGGTGATCGACAGCATCGGCGCGGGACTCGCCCGATATCATCAGATCGCCGACACGCTCATTCTGTTCACCGAGACCCAGCGCCAGCGAGATGCGCTCGGCTATGTGTATTCGCCGGCGGTCGCCCAGCCAAGCCAACGGCTGGATTCCCTGTTCGCGCGCTTGCAGGGAGGGCTGATCGAGGTCGCGACGGCCTCCGTGGCGCGCAGCGAGGCGCATGGCACACGGCTGACCTGGCTGCTGCTCGCGGTGATGGTGGTGGTCTCCATGATCAGCGTGGGCGGCGGACTGTCGATCACGGAGATCATCGCGGCGCCGTTGCAGCGGCTGGCCGTTCTGACCCGGCGACTGGCCGAAGGTCGGCCGGTCACGCTGGCACCGGAGGCACGCACCGACGAGATCGGCGCGCTGTTCACCGCCTTCCGCGCGCTGGCCGAGGAGCAGCGTCTCGTTGCCGATGCCGCGACGCGGCTGGCCCACGGCGATCTCACGGCGAGCGTGGCACCGCGCTGCGACGAAGATGCGCTGGGCGTGGCGATGCAGTCGCTGCACGGCACGCTGCAGGCGCTGGTGGCCTCGATGGATCGGCTCGCGGCCGCGGCAGCGCGCGGTGAACTGGCCACTCGCGAGTCCGCCACGGCATTCGATGGTGCATTTCGCACCGTGGTGACGGGCGTGAACGACACGCTCGACGCCACGACGGCACCGGTCCTGGAGGCGCTGGCGGTCTTGCAGCAACTCGCGGCGCGTGACCTCACCGGCCGCGTGCAGGGCGACTACCAGGGCGATCATGCCCGCATCAAGGTGGCGCTCAACACGGCGCTGGAATCGTTGGCGGAGGCGCTCTCCGGGGTGTCCGGCGCAACGGGACAGATCGCCTCGGCGGCCGATCAAATCGCCACCACCAGTCAGGCGCTGGCGCAGGCGGCCAGCGAACAGGCCGCGAGTGTCGATGATACCGCCTCCCGACTCGGCGGGCTCGACACCGCTGCCGAGCACAATGCGACCTCCGCGCGCTCGGCGCGCGCTCAGGCGATCAACGCGCGCGAGGCAACCCGTGCCGGCGTGGCCAGCATGGAACAGCTGCTGACGGCCGTGGCCGACATCGCGGCCTCCGCACACCAGACGGCGGATATCGTCAAGCACATCGACACCATTTCCTTCCAGACCAACCTGCTCGCGCTCAACGCCGCGGTCGAAGCCGCGCGCGCCGGTGATGCGGGGAAGGGATTCGCCGTGGTAGCCGAGGAGGTGCGTGCCCTGGCCATCCGTTCGGCCGATGCCGCGCGACAGACGTCGGTGCTGATCGCGGAGTCGGTCGCTCACGCGACGCGCGGTACCGAGCTCACGCGGCAGGTCGAAGCGCACCTCGCGCGGATCGAGACAGAAGTGCGCGGTGTGGACGAGGCCGTCGGCGACATCAGCAGCGCGTCCGAGGGACAGCGGACGAGTGTGCGAGAGGTGAACGACGCGATGGTGCAGATGAACGCCGTCACGCAAAGTGTCGCCGCGAGCGCCGAGGAGAGCTCAAGTGCGAGCGAGGAGCTCGCGGGGCAGAGCCAGATGCTCGCGGCGCTGGTGGGGGAGTTCAAGCTGAGTGGGCAGGGGAGGACATTGCGACGGGTGGCCTAGC
>JBDHVK010000197.1:0-6411 GCA_039809645.1 Gemmatimonas sp. | reverse complement strand
TACGCGGCCTGCACGGCGGCGTCCACGTCGCTCGCGGTTGCCAGCGCGACGTCGCGCGCCGGACGTCCGGTGACGGGTTCGAACACCGTCCCCGAGCGACTGCTGTGGCCCGCCATCCGCTGGCCATTGATGTGGTGCCCCACCGGGGCGGTTTCGGCATACCGTGAGACCGGCATCGCGACCTCGGCTACGTCAGCGCGCTGGTGATCACCTGCACGAGTGTGGCGTCATCGAAGTCGTCGTCCCATCCAGGGGCGACGAGCGCAATCGCCCGATCCGCGCCCGAGTTGCATTCGATGGCCACCACGTCGCGACCCGCCGCAGCGGCGCGCTGCTCCACCGGCACCTCCGGCAATTCGAGACAGATCCACGTGACTCCCTGCGCATCCTGAACCGTTCGCACGTCCCACTCCCTGAATCGGGTTGACCCGCCAGCGCATCACGGCGGCGCGACCGCTCGCCGACGCGGCAATGACACCACGAAGCTACTGCCGAACCCCATGCCTTCGCTGCGGGCCATGACGGTCCCGCCGTGCAACTCGACGATGCGACGCACCAGGGCCAATCCGATGCCCAGGCCTTCCGCACTGCGGCTGCCGTCGGGCTGCGCCTGCGTGAACATGTCGAAGACCCGTTCGAGCATGTCGGGCGCGATCCCGATCCCGTCGTCGGCGACCGTGACCTGCAGGTGACTGTCGGTCACGGCGACGTCCACCCCAATGTGGCCATCGCGCGGCGTGAATTTGATGGCGTTGCTGAGCAGGTTGCTGAAGGCCTGCGACAACCTCACCGCATCGCCGTCGAGGCGGACCGTCGTCAGCGACGCGGGCAACGTGAGTGAGGGCCCCCCGGCACGAAGCGACGGCGAGACCGTTTCGACCGCTGAGGCCAGCACCGCCTCCAACGACAGGTCGGCCACTTCCAAGCGGATGTCGCCCCGCGAAATGCGACTGATCTCGAGCAGATCTTCCACGAGCCGAGCCATCTGGGCCACCTGTCGATCGAGCATGCCGTGCAGTCGACGGAGGGTGCCGTCCAGCGGATGATCGCGCATCAACTCGATGGCATTTCTGATCGGCGCCAGCGGATTGCGCAGTTCATGCGCGAGGACAGCGAGAAACTCGTCCTTGTTCCGTGACGCCTCCCGGAGCGCTTCTTCAGCGACCTTGAGCGAGTGAATGTCCGTCGCGGTGCCGAACCACTTGATCACCCGTCCGTCGACGATCACCGGCACCCCACGGCTCAGGTGCCAGCGGTAACCGCCGTCGGCCATGCGTACGCGATGCTCGCATTGGTACAGGGTGCCGTTGGCCACGGCGGCACTCCAGGTCGCCACCGTTTGGTCCAGATCGTCAGGGTGGACGACCGGACTCCACTCCCAGATGCCTTCGGGCGTCTCGGCGATCCCGGCGTACTCACGCGCGCGAGTGTTGTAGTAGTCCACGACGCCCGCGCCGTTGGCGGTCCACACCAACTGCGGCATGGCATCCGCGAGCATGTGAAACGGTGGTAGGCCGTGTCCGCTGCCGAGACGTTCCAACAGCGATTCCGGGGTCTCGATCCCGGTGGGATGGAAGTGTCGTCCGGCGTCGCGCATTCAGGAGGCGGCAAGTGGGCAGCCGCACTGCGGTGCCGTGGAGACAGGAGTACCCGGAGTGGGACTCGAACCCACACACCCTTGCGGATAAGGGATTTTAAGTCCCTTGCGTCTACCGGTTTCGCCATCCGGGTCCGGTACCGACCAGCTTACCGCGTCAGTGGCACCAATGCAAAACGGGAGCGCCAAGCGCTCCCGTTTCGATGTGATGCGGTACCCAAAACCACCTCAAGAGCGGGAAACGGGACTCGAACCCGCGACCCCAACCTTGGCAAGGTTGTGCTCTACCAACTGAGCTATTCCCGCGTGCCAACACGCACGTCGGAAGATCTTAGCGACCCGGCGGCGGCCGGACAAGCGTCGCGGCCGGCCAGTCGCCGTGTCATTCCCGCAGACCGAGTGCGTGCGCCGCGTACCACACGGTGTAGGCGAGCAGCCCGGCCAGGGCCGCGTCCGCGCCGTTGGCGACGGCGCGACCGTCGCCGTCCACCAACTCGGCGGCGATGCCGTTGTCGAGCGGGGCACGGCGAAGCCAGCCGAGCACCTCCTGCCCTTCCGGCCCCAGCAGCCGCGCCAACTCGGGCACGAGCGGCCGTGCCGCGTCGGCGGGGCGCTCGGCGGCCCGAACGGCACGGGCCGTACGCCGGAACAGGGTGTCGTCCCGGTCGATCGCCTCGTGCATGGGGAGCCAGAGGAGCGAGCCAACCGGGTCGTCATCCATGGCGGCACCACCGGCGAGGTCCACCGCCGTTGCCAGACGGGCCTTTTCGCCGCGGTCGACGGCAAAGTGCCGACGGATGGCCGCGCGGACGGCCGCCGGATCCTCGATGGACGCCGAGGCCTCTTCGTCGAGGGTACGGCGGAACACGTCGAGCGCGAGCGCGACGACGGCATTGCCGTGCAACGTGAAGGGAAACGCCGCCGGCGCCCCCGACGGCGTGACCTCGGTGCCGTACAGGGGCACGTGCTCATCACGACGAGCGGCGATGTCGTCCGATGCGAGATACAGCGTGTCGGCGACGATCGGATCCTCGACGATCGGCTCATCGCGCGTATCGCGAATGTAGCGATCGGTGGCGATGGCGAAGGCGGCTGGCCCTTCGAGCGAGAAGCCAGGCTGAAAGAGTGTGCCGTCCAGATAGTGCACGCCCTGCCCCGGTGCGTACCCGTGGAGTTCACACGCTCGAACGAGGAGCTCTCGGGCGAGGCCACCGTCGGCCAACTGAACGGCAGGGAGTGTCCACATGAGCGCTTCCCAGTCGCGCACGGTACACCCGTGGGCATGCCAGGGCGCGCGCGACCGCACGAGGTAGTACTGGGCATCGTCGAGCCCGCGCCCGACGGCATAGAAGTACGCGAACAGCAGGTTGCGATGGATCAGGCGATCCATCCATTCGACGCCGGTGACCTGCTCCAGCGACAGGAGCGCCTCGCGCGTCGCCGTCAGCAGCGCCCGCCACCCGCGTCGGCGCAGCACGCCGACGGTGGCCTGCGCTCCATCGCGCTCGGGTCCCACCGCGAGATAGAACGCCACCTGGGCGGAGTCGCGGGGAGCAATCGCGAGGGCGCGTCGAATCGCGAACGCGGACGGCGTCCGGCTCGACGCTCCCGGCACCTCGAGCGTGGCCGGCCCGTCGGCCGTCAGTGCCACCGCCGCCATTCCCGGAATGGCGGCGCCCTCCAACAGGATCACATCCTCCGCCCCGAGGCTGACGACATGCTCGTCGTCGAACGGACGCGGCGTGCGCACCCGCTGCTGGCGATGGCCCAGAGTGCCTTCGAGGGCGACCTCGACCGCGAGTTCACGGTCTCCCCGATTCTCGATGGCCAGTGTGTACACCGCGCCCGCCATATCCGCGTCGCGGCCATACGGCGCGAAGATGGTGCCACGCACGAGCAGCGGGCCAACCGTGCACGTGAACGTGGGGAGCCATCCCGCCGCCCGCTCCCAGGCGATCCCCTCGGCGGCCAATGCGCGAACCTCGCCTTCCACGCGCAACACCGGGCCAAGGAGTGGGGTACCGCGTCCGGAGGCAAAATCCGCGGCGCCAGCGAACTCGATGGCGGCACGGGCGCCCCGGTGCAACACGCCGAGCGCGTGAATCGCCCCATCGGCCGGGTTGATGCACGGCAGGGTGAGCCAGTGATTACCAGTGAGCTGCCAGGGAACAGACGGGATATGCACGAGGATCCAGCGATGGGAGTACCAGAACGTCCGGAGGGCCAGCAGGATTCGTTGACCCTGCTCTCATGGGGGGCTAATCTAGCCGGTTCGGCTGGCCTCGTCCGCGGCCGTGTCCTCGTGCCTTCGTCCCCGTGGCTGTGACCTCTCGTTTCGCACGTACTCGCCGCCGGCTGCCAGTTGCCGGACTTCTGATTGCCGCGTGGCACAGCCTCGCGAGTGGGGCGTGGGCGCAACCCGTCACCGGTGTGGGCGATGATGCGATCCCGCTCCCGTCGCGCAGCTGGCGCTTCGGGATCGGCGGCCTCTGGAACGACTACACGAGCGAGTACACCGCCAACGGTTCCGGCGGGCTGTCGCGTCGGCCGCTCTACGGCGCGTTCAATACTCCGGCCGCGGGCGTCGCCCAGTTTCCGACGCTGGGCGCGGCGGAGACCGCGCTGCGCACGCTGACGGGCGACAGCAAGTTTCAGCTGTCCCTCGGCGCGCTGGAGACGCGCGGTGCGGTGCGTCAGAGCATCGCCCCGATCTCGGTCGACTACGGAATCACGCCGCGCCTGTCGGTGCGACTGGTCGTGCCGTACGCGGAATCGCGGGACGCCACGCAGTTTCTCCTCAACCGATCGGGTGAGGCGACGGCCATTGGCCTGAATCCGGCAGCGGCCACGAACGGCGCCGGCGCGCGCAGCACGAACGGTGCACTGCTCTCGCAACTCGATGCGGCCCGCTCGGCGCTGTCGGCTGAGATCGTACGCTGCGCCGACGTCACCGCCACCGGATGCGACGCTCTGCGCGCGAACGCCGCGGGCGCGCAGTCGTTGCTCACGCGATCGCTCGACGTGCGCCTGGCGCTGGCAACGCTCTATGGCACCAGCGCGGCTGCCGGGGCTCCCGTCGTCCCGCTCGGCAACTCGACACTGCACACGGCGATCACCGCCACCCTTGCTGATCTGCGCACGCAGTTCATCGCGCTGGGCGTGGCGAATCTGACCGAGACGGCCGCCCCCGCCGGCGCGTCCACGATTCCTGGGCCGGGCGGCGGCTTCCCGCGCATCGCATCCGACAGCAGTTTCGGCGTCGGCTACGGAACGCTCGGGAACACGCGTCGCGCGGGAATCGGAGACATCGACCTGACGGCCACGTTCCTCCTCTTCGATTCCTTTCACGCCGATCAGAGCAAGCGCATCTTCGACAATCGCCGCGCCGTGCGCAGCAGCATCACGGGCGGCTGGCGTTTTGGTGTAGCGGGCGCCAATCGCACCGATGACGCGTTCGATGTGCCGATCGGCGAGGGCGCCAACGCGCTCCTGATACGCAGCACCACCGACCTGGTGTGGTCGCGGCGCTTCTGGGTGAGCGCGACGGTGCGCGCGTCCAAGCCCCTCAGCGACGAGATGGCCGTTGTCCTCCCCTTCCGCGATGCGGCGGGCCTCTTCGCGCCGGTTGCCGTCGGGCAGGCCACGCGCTCGCTGGGCGCGCGCTACGATCTCGAACTCGCCCCGCGGGTGGCGATCGGCCAGTTCTTCGGCCTCTCCGGCGCGGTACTGCTCCGGCACTGGGGCGAGGACACCTATCGTGCCCTCGCATCGGATTCCGTGACGGCCGGTATTCAGACGAGCGTCACGCCGTCGCGCACGCTCCGCGCCGTGTCGGTCGGTGCCACCTTCTCGACCCTGGCGAGTTACATGCGAGGGCGCAGTCGCTTTCCGGCCGAGGTCATCTACACCCACACCGAGCCGATCGGCGCGAGCGGCGGTACCGTGCCCGCGATCGCCACCGAGCGCCTCGAACTGCGCCTTTACCGCGGCTTCCCGCGCCGCTGACGACCGGCCGCCGTTGCCTCCGCGGAGGCGACGGCGGGTGCACCCTGAAGGACGGGCTCGTCACTCCCTCGATCGAGCAACTCGCGCGCGTGCGCCCGGCTGACTTCGCGGTCCGCATCGCCGCCGAGCATTCGTGCGATCTCCACCACCCGCGCGTCGTCGGTGACGACCGTCGTGTCGGATGTCGTCACCGTCCCGACAGCGCTCTTCTGCACGACGATGTGGTGATGCGCGCGGGCGGCGATCTGGGCAAGATGCGAGATCGCCAGCACCTGGTGATGCGAGGCCACGCGGCGCATCAGCGCTCCCACCTGCCACGCCACCGCGCCGCCCACGCCGGCATCGACTTCGTCGAATACGAGGGTTGGCACCTGCTGCAGCTGAGCGAGCACGGTGCTGAGCGCGAGCATGACCCGAGCCAGCTCTCCCCCAGACGCCAGCCGCGCCAAGGGCCGGAGCTCGGTCCCGGCGTTGAGTGCGGCGAGAAACGCCACCTGCTCGGCCCCATCCGGCCCGATCTGCTCGCGCGCCGTGAGTTGCACGCTCACTCGACCGTGCGCCATACCAAGATCGGGCAGCAGCGCGGTTACCGCATCCCCCAAGCGCTTCGCATGCGCCTGCCGCGCGCGGGTGAGCTCAGCCGCCGCTTCGACCAGTGCCCCCTCCGCCGCCGCCCGCTTTTCGGCCATGGCGGCCAGATCCAGCGCTCCGTGGTCCACGAGCGCCAGCTCGCGCTGCGCGTCGTCGAGCGTGCGACGCACCTCCTCGATCGTGGGGCCGTGTTTGCGCATGACGCCCAGGAGCGCGTC
>JBDHVK010000196.1:0-6437 GCA_039809645.1 Gemmatimonas sp. | reverse complement strand
GAAGTCCACGAAGGCGAAGCAGTCGCCGGAGAAGCCGCGGGCGCGCACGTCATGACGCGCACACGGACGGTGTTGTTCGGTGTGCTCACCGTGGTGGCGGCGGCCGTCTGTGTGCGACTTGGCTTCTGGCAGCTCTCGCGACTCGAGGAGCGCCGGGCGAAGAACACGGTGATGCTGGCGCGCGGGGCGATGCCGGCGGTGAGCGTCAGCGCGCTGCGAAGCCAGGATACGACCGAGACCCACTGGCGGAAGGCCACGCTGCGCGGTGTCGCCGACTACGCGCACGAGGCGGTGTACGCCACTCGCTCCCAGGCCGGATCGCCGGGCGTGTACCTGCTCACCCCCGTTCGCCCCATCGACGCGGCCTGGGGCGATACCGCCGTGCTGCTGCTGCGTGGCTACGTCTACGCCGCCGATGGACGTACGATCGACCACGACAAGGCGCGCGAAGACGACACGCTGTCGCTCGATGGGCTGGTCACCTCCTTCACGGTGTCCAAGCCGGGCACGGTGCGGCTGCCGTCGAACGCCAGGGCGGTCAAGACACTCGATCGGGATACGCTGTCCGCCATCACGGGCGCGCCGCTCGCGCCCTTCGTGCTGCTGGCGCTCGGCGACACTGTGGTGCACGACGTGACCCGACCGGCCCGCGTGCCGCCGCCGGCCATCACGAACGGGCCACACCTGTCGTACGCGCTCCAGTGGTTCGGCTTTGCCACCACCTTTCTGGTCGGCTACGGCTTCTTTGTGCTGGGTGCCGGACGGAAGCCCAAAGGCCGCTCGGACGACGTGTAGCTGTTGCACGGCCGCATCAGATGCGGTCGCGCAACTACGGTTGAGGTCGCCTGAAGTGCGATCTCCCGAGGGAAATCTGCGAGCTCATCAGTGGCACGACGGTTGCCCAGTCTGGCCGCATGACCGTCCTCACCCGTCTGCTCAGCGCCATAACCCCCTCCATGCGTCAGCCCGGTCGGGCACTCGGACACGCCGTGGCCGCGGTGGGGCTGTCGCTGGTGACACCGCTCAAGACGTGGTCTCAGGACTCCGAGGGCCACTCGCAGCGGGATCTGCCGACCATGCCGTCGATGGAGGGCGTCATCGGCACCATCACCCCCAGCTTCTCGACCGCTCCCCGCAGCATGTTCGTGCGCCGTGGTCCGCGTGGCGCGCGGGGCTACGACAGTCGTTCGTCGGTGTGGCTGTCGACGAACGTCCACGACCTGCTGCCGTCGCGGGCGGCGCGCGCCTGGCCGTCGCCGGTGCGGCTTTCCGTCGGGCGTCGATTCACCGACGGGCCGACCGGTGCCGAGTACGCCGTGGGGCTCGATCTCGACGCGGCGCGACTGCCCGGCAATGCGCCCGCGTGGCGCGTCGTGAAGCAACTGCTCCACACCGTGCGACTGCCCGGTCCTGCGGTCGTGATGTCGGCGTCCGGCCGCCGCGTCGTCGGGCTCTACTGGTAGCGGCGGCGACGCGTTTACGCGACGCGATCAGTCGCGGACCTGATAGTAGTCCTTGTACCACGCCACGAAGTTGGCCACGCCCGTCTCGATGGGCGTCGCCGGCTGGAATCCCACGTCGTCCACGAGCGCATCGACGTTGGCGTAGGTGGCGGGCACATCGCCGGCCTGCATCGGCAGCATGTTCTTGGTGGCCGTGCGACCGAGGCACTGCTCGATCGTGCCGATGAGGTGCATCAGCTCCACCGGATTGTTGTTGCCGATGTTGTAGATGCGATACGGTGCACGGCTCGTGGCCGGATCGGGCGCATTCGAGTCCCACGCCGGGTTCGCGGGCGCCGTGTGATCGCTCGTGCGAATGACGCCCTCGACGATGTCGTCGATGTAGGTGAAGTCACGACGCATCCGGCCGTGATTGAAGACATCGATCGGCTTGCCTTCCAGTATCGCCTTCGTGAAGAGGAACAACGCCATGTCCGGGCGCCCCCACGGGCCATAGACCGTGAAGAAGCGAAGCCCCGTCGTGGGGAGCTGATAGAGATGGCTGTACGTATGCGCCATCAGCTCATTGGCCTTCTTCGTCGCCGCATACAGGGACAGCGGATGATCCACGTTCTGGTGCACCGAGAAGGGCATGGCGGTGTTTGCGCCATACACGCTCGAGCTGGATGCGTAGGTGAGATGCTGGACCCCGTGGTGCCGACACCCCTCGAGAATGTTCATGAATCCCACGAGGTTGCTGTCCACGTAGGCATGCGGATTGGTGAGCGAGTAGCGCACCCCCGCCTGCGCCGCGAGGTGAATCACCTTGTCGAAGCGCTCGGCCTTGAAAAGCCCTTCCATACCCGCGCGATCGCCCAGCTCCATGCGCACGAATCGGAACCCCGGCTGCGCGGTGAGGCGCGCGAGACGGGCCTCCTTGAGCGTTGGGTCGTAGTAGTCATTCACATTGTCGAGGCCGACGACCTCATCGCCGCGCGCCAACAGGCGCTGACTCGTATGCGAACCGATGAAGCCGGCGGCGCCGGTGACCAGGATCTTGGCCATGAAGAAGTGCAGACGGAGGTGAGACACCACAGAGCGTCATCCACGTGACAACGCCCTCCAAGGACGAGCCAGCGCCGCTGCGGGTCAGCGAGGACCGCTATCGGCGCTGCAACAGCATCACGGCGGCCATGATCGCCACGCCACCAACCACGGTGCCCAGACCGATGGGCTGCCCCAGCAGGACGATCCCCAGCATGGTCGTCCAGAAGGGCTCCACCGTGCTGGTAATGGCGGTGCGAACCGGACCGAGCACCCGGAGCCCGGCGAGAAACCCCAGGAACGAACCGGCGGAGAGGACCCCCTGCAGCACGCTCGCCCCGAACGCGGTGGCGTCGGGAATGGCGAACAGGGTGCCCGACACCACGGCCCACGAACTGAAGATGAGCGCGCCGCCCACCGCGATGGCCCGGGACACGTCCAGCGCCTCACGCTGCGCCTGCAGCGTGGCCAGGACCGGGATGTAGAGCGCGTACACCAGCGCCGCCGCGAGAATCACCCCTACCCCCACGGGGGAGAGCGACGACGTGCTGGGAGCCCCCACCATGGCGGCGATACCGGTGAGGGCGATGCCGAGTGCGGTGAGGCGCCGGCGATCGAGCCGCTCGATGCCGCGCACGGCGGTGATCACCGCGACCCAGGCCGGAAAGGTGTAGAAGAGAAAGCTCGACGTGGCCGCCGGCAGCCAGCGCAGTGCCAGCAGCGCGAGCGTCGCGACGGCGGCCTGGCCGCCACCGGCCACGAGCAGGACCGGCGGCGCATACCATGGCGCGATGCCGGGCGTGCGCGGCATCGGTCGGGCGAACCTCGCCGTCAACACCAGCAGCACCGCCGTGGTGACATAGCGCCACGTCTGGATGCTTTCGAGCGCCATGCCGTGGCGGGTCGCCACCACGGTGAGCGGCGAAATGGAGCCGAAGCAGCAGGCACTGATGACCACCGCCAGCGTGCCCCGCAGCAGTGCCGAGGGCGCCGTCGTGGTGTAGGCGGCCGTGCTCAGTTGAGCACCGTGCCGTGCAGGACCAAATACGCGACCGTGAAGTAGATGCTGATCCCCGTCACGTCCACGAGCGTGGCGACAAACGGCGCCGACGCGCTCGCGGGGTCGAAGCCGAGACGCTTGAGTACGAACGGCAGCATGGACCCGGTCAGCGAGCCGAAGGTCACCACGCCCACCAGCGACAAGCCGATGGCGATGGCCACGAGCATGTAGTGCGGGCCGTAGTCGTAGAGGCCGAGCGAGTGCCAGGTGAGGATGCGCGTGATCGCCAGCATGCCGAGGATGCTCCCCAGGATGATGCCGGCGGGCAGCTCGCGCAGGATGATGCGCCACCAATCCCGCAACCGCACCTCGCCCAGGGCCATCGCGCGGATGATCAGCGACGTGGCCTGCGACCCGGAGTTGCCGCCCGAGCTCATGATGAGCGGAATGAACTGGGCGAGCATCGTGGCCTTGTCGATCTCCGTCTGGTAGTACGTCATGGCCGACGCCGTCAGCATCTCGCTGATCGCGAGAATGGACAGCCAGCCGCCACGCTTGCGGACGTTCTGCCAGAGGCTGATGTCCATGTAGGGCTCTTCGAGCGCCTCCATACCACCGAACTTCTGGGCGTCTTCCGTCTGCTCTTCCTGGATGACGTCGATGACGTCGTCGACGGTGACCACGCCGAGCAGCCGCCGGTTCGTATCCACGACCGGCAGCGCCACGAGGTCGTAGTTCGACGTCACCTGCGACACCTCTTCCTGCGGCGTGTCGGGGCTGACGCTCACCACTTCCGTCCACGCGTGCTCGCTGATGCGCGATCCTTCAGGCGCCGCCAGCAGCTCGCGCAACGAGAGTACCCCGCGCAACCGACCGGTCGCGTCGGTGGTGTAGATCGTGTACATCGCCTCGCGCCGACCGGCCTTGGCCATCGCGCGCACACTGCGCAGCGACTCCTCCACCGTGAGCGTCTCGAGGACCGACACGAACTCGGTGGTCATGAGACCACCGGCCGTGTACGGATCGTACTCGAGCAGACGCTCGGTCTCCGCCTTGTCCTCGGGCTCGAGCTGCTCGAGGATCTCGTCGGCCGTCTCCTCGTCGAGGTCGTCGAGCGCGTCGGCGCGCTCGTCGGGGTCCATCTCGGCGACGATCTCGGCCGCTTCCTCCGCCGGGAGCTCCTCGAGGACCATCGTGCGCAGGTCCTCGTCGAGGTACTCCATGACCTCGGCGGCGCGCTCCTTGGGAAGCGCTGCCAGGAACGCGCGCACCTGTGCCTCCGGCAGGGCCTCGGCCACGTCGGCGAGGTCGGCCGGGTGCATTTCTTCCGTCTGCGGACCGATGCTCTCCGGGTGCTCCTCGAGGAGCTCGAGAAGGTCCGGCACGATCAGCGCCGCAAGCGGCCGGTCTTCTTTGGCGCGTGGCGTCATCGGCGAAGGGGCTGCGGGCTGGCGGCAAGTTAGTACGGGGTACTGCCCGCACAAACCCTTTGGTCGCCAGCGCGTTCCCGAGGGGGCGCGGGGCTCGCGCGACCCATCAGAGCAGGGGCAGTCCGCCCCGCTCCACGCGCATCGACACCAGGCGCACGCCAGCCATGGCCAGCGCTTCGGCCAGCGCCTCCGCCAGGTCCCCGTCGTTCATCGCTCCGGTCGTCTCGAGGACCGCGCCCTGCATCGTCACCTCGGCGTGCTCGATCCCGGGGACGGCCGCCAGCGCCGTGCGGACGGCCCGGACCGCATGGACGGCGATCAGCCCCTCGATCTCCACGGAAATGCGTTGGCGTGGCATCTTTCAATCTATGACACGCGTCGCCTTTCTCGGTCTCGGTGCCATCGGCACCCCCATGGCCCGGCATCTTGCCGCGGCCGATCTCGATCTCGTCGTTTGGAACCGCACCGGCGCCAAGGCCACGGCCTTCGCGGAGGCGACCGGCGCCCGCGTTGCGGCCACGCCGGCCGCGGCTGGCCGCGATCGTGACGTCGTCGTGACCTGCCTGCCGGTGTCGCGCGATGTCGAGGCGCTGCTCGAGGGGCCCGACGGCCTGCTGGCGACGATGCCCCGCGGCAGCGTGCTGGTGGACTGCACGTCGGGCGACAGCGCGACGTCACGACGGATGGCCGCACGTCTCGCCGAGCACGGGATCGGCTTCCTCGACGCGCCGGTGAGTGGTGGCGTGAGCGGTGCCGAGGCCGGCACGCTCACGGTCATGATCGGCGGCGACGAGGCGACGCTCGAGCGCGTCCGCCCCGTGCTCGAGCGCTTCGGCAAGCGCATCGTGCATTGTGGTGCCGTGGGCGCGGGCGATGCGCTCAAGGCGGTCAACAACGCGCTGCTCGCCATGCACATCTGGGGCACCGCCGAAGGATTGGTGGCGCTCGAGAAGGCGGGCGTGAAGAGCGAGGTCGCGCTCGATGTGATCAATACGTCGAGCGGTCGCTCGAATGCGAGCATGAATCTCTTTCCCGAGCGTGTGCTGACCCGCAAGTTCCCGCGCACCTTCCGCCTCGCGCTGCTCGACAAGGACGTGGGCATTGCGGCGGAGCTCGCGCGCGAGCAGCAGGTCCCGAGCCCGCTGCTGCAACTCACGGCCGAGCTGTTCCGGCTGGCGCACGGCGAACTTGGGGAAGAAGCCGATCACGTGGAGGCGGTGCAGGTGGTGGAGAAGCAGGGCGGGGCGACGGTCGGCGGCCGGGGCGCGTCATGAGCACGCTCGCGACGCCCGGTGCCGCGATGCAGTCGCTCACCGAGATCCGCGCCCAGTTCCCGGCGCTCGCGCGTGTGGAGCGCGGCCACCCGGTGGCGTACTTCGATGGCCCGGGTGGCACGCAGGTGCCGCGCGGCGTCGTGGACGCGATGTCCGACTATCTGTTCCATCACAACGCGAACACGCATTGGGTCTATCCGACCAGCGTCGAGACTGACGCGTTGCTCGCCCAGGCGCGCGAGACGGT
>JBDHVK010000195.1:0-6462 GCA_039809645.1 Gemmatimonas sp. | reverse complement strand
ACTGGATAACAGAAACAGCATGCGCGGATCACGCGGATTTCACTGATCCTTCTTCTGAACGCGTGGCGCGATCCGCGAAATCCGCGAGATCCGTGGATGCTGTTTCGGTTATCCCAGAGATCCCCCGCAAATCCATTCACTGATCCAGCGCCCGTCTCCCGAAGTTGTCGCCGTCGCCGTCGGTACCGGCGCGTTTGGCGCAGCGGCTCCAAATCCGGGACTATGCGGTGGGATCTTGGGATTTTTGGCCGGGATTACCGGACAACAGAAACAGCATGCGCGGATCACGCGGATTCCACTGATCCTTGTTGTGAGCGCGCGGCGCGATCCGCGAAATCCGCGAGATCCGTGGATGCTGTGTCGGTTATCCCAGAGATCCCCCAACAGATCCCCGCAAATCCACCGATCCCATCAGGATCCGGCGTCCGTCTCAGTGTCCGCAGTGGTCGCAGCCGCAGTCGGTACCGGCGCGTTTGGCTCTGACGCTCCGAACCTGCTTCCAGGCGCGACGGGCCGTGTAGAGCAGGGCGCTGCTGACGATCGCCACCACGATCCAGGTTTGTCCGGTCATCTCAGCCTCCAAAGCCGAGGGCGGTCCCACCGACGTACACGAGCCAGGCGAACAGATAGGCGAGGCCCAGCATGTACACGAACTGAATCCCCGCCCACTTCCAGCCGAGGCGGCCACCGCCGGCTTCGCGGGCGGTGACGGCGGTGGTGCTCATGCACATCAGGGCGAAGACGTAGAACACCATCAGGCCCACTGCCACGAGCGGCGTGTACGCCTTGCGACCGTCGGGGCGCACTTCGTCGCGCAGGCGCTGCGTGAGGGCGCCGTCGTTCTCGCCACCCACGCCGTAGATCGTGCCCATCGTGGAGACGAATACTTCGCGGGCGGCGAAGCTCGCGGCCATCGAGACGCCGATCTTCCAGTCATACCCCAGTGGGCGTACCACGGGTTCGATGGCATGGCCGATCTTGCCGAGCATGGAGTGCTCGAGACGATGCTCCTGTTGCGCGGCCGGCGTCATGAACGGCTGCGGGTCGGCCTTCGGGTACGTCGCGAGCGCCCAGAGCACGATGGAGAGCGAAAGGATCACCGTGCCGGCGCGGCGCAGGAAGAGCACGCAGCGCTGATACACCGACACGGCCAATGATTTGGGGCTCGGCCAGCGATAGGGGGGCAGCTCGAGAATCATCGGGCGCACCGGACCCTTGAGCAGGGTGCGCTTGAAGACGGCAGCGGCGACGAGTGCGGCAAGTGTACCGAGCAGATACATGCCGAGCATCGTGGCTCCCTGCAGGGTGAGCCCCGGAATGAGCGCGGTGGCCGGCACGAACGAGCCGATCAGCAGCGTGTACACCGGCAGGCGCGCCGAGCAGCTCATCAGGGGCACCACCATGATCGTGGCGAGGCGGTCCTTCGGATCTTCGATCGTGCGCGTGGCCATGATGCCGGGGACCGCACACGCATAGCCGGAGAGCATCGGAATGAAGCTCTTGCCGTGAAGCCCCACCTTGCGCATGACGCGGTCCATGAGGAACGCGGCGCGCGCCATGTAGCCCGAATGCTCGAGCAGGCCGATGAAGATGAAGAGAATGGCGATCTGCGGCAGAAACACGAGCACGGAGCCTGCGCCGCCAAAGACACCGTCCACCACGAGCGAGCGCAGATCACCCTCGGGGAGCAGCGAGCCCACCGTGTTGCCGGCGTACGCGATCCCCGCTTCGATCGCATCCTGAATGGGTGTGGCCCACGAGAACACCGACTGGAAGACCACCGCCATCAGTGCGAGGAAGATCACCGGGCCCCAAATGCGATGGAGCGCCCAGCGATCGACCTTGTCACTCAGGTTGCTGCGCGTGTGCACTTCGTGGCGCACGGTGCGCTCGAGCACCTCGGCGATCCACTGATAGCGCACTTCCGATTCCAGGCGCGACGGGTGATAGCCTTCGGCGCGCAGCGCCGAAATCGCCGTGGCAATGGCGTCGTCGAGCCCCGCGATCTTCTCGAGATGCGCCTCGGTCTTGGCCACCCCGAGCAGTCGCAGCGCTTCCATGCGTGCGGCGATCGGCTTGAGTCCGTCGGCCAGCAGACACGCTTCGAGCGGCTGCAGCGCGCGCTGCGCCGAGTCGGGGAGCGTGAAGCGCCGCTCGGGTGCCGGCAGCGTCAGCGCCGTGAGGAGCGCCTTCTTGAGCGGCTCGAGCCCTTCGCCGCGCTTGGCCACGGTCGGGACGATGGGCACGCCCAGTTCATGGATCAGTTCGGGGACGTCAATGCGAATCCCCTCGGCTTCCGCGACGTCGATCTGATTGAGTGCGACGACGACCGGGAAGCCAAGCTCGAGCACCTGACTCGCCAGAAACAGATTGCGTTCGAGGTGCACCGCATCGACCACCACCAGCACGACATCGGGGCGCCAGCTTTCGGCGTCACGCTCGAGCAGCACTTCGAGGGCGATGCGCTCATCGGGCGAGCCCGCCGAGAGCGAGTAGCTTCCCGGCAGGTCGAGCGTGAGCATGCGACGCCCGTCGGGGCCGCGGAACGCGCCTTCGACCCGCTCCACGGTGACACCGGCGAAGTTGCCGACGCGCTGGCGGAGACCGGTCAGCGCATTGAAGAGCGTGGTCTTGCCGGTGTTCGGGTTGCCGATGATGGCGACGCGGATGACATCCAGGGTCGCCGGAGCGGCGACGTCCACCGACATGGCAGCCTTCAGTGCGCGATCAGGCGCGCGGCGCGACGGGGCGCACGGTGATGCCGGCGGTGAGTGCCGAGCCCAGCGCGAGGCGCGTCCCGCGCACCTCGAGGAGCATGGCGTCGCGGGAATCGATGATGTTCACCGCGGTGCCTTCGCAGAGCCCGAGCGCGCGCAGCCGGCACGCCTCGTCACCCGAGCACTCGATGTCGATGACCGTCGCACGGGTGCCCGCCCGACAGGCATTGAGCGCGCAGGTGCGCGTTGCCAGATCAGAAGCAGGCTGAACGGTGGGGAGCTGGTGCGAGGCCACAGGGCTTAGTTGAGAATGTTTCTCAAAGCGTGTATCGGATAATACACGGCCCAGGTGGGTTTTCGCAATAGGGAGTTACACGGTCGGGAATATCCCCTACGCGACCGTCGGGCGCCGCCGGACCGTCAGCAGAATCAACCCGACAATACCCACCGTGATCGCAATCGTTTGCGCCGTCGTGAGCCCCACATCGAGGGCGTCGTCCTTGGCGCGGTAGAACTCCACGATGAACCGCTCGATGCCCGCCAGGACACAGTACAGGCCGAAGAGCCACCCCGCCTGCTGGGTGTGCTTCCGGAAGCGCCACAGGATGGCAAACATGATGAATCCCATCAGCGTCTCGTAGAGCTGCGTGGGGTACACGGAGACGATCTCGGCCGGATTGGTGCCGGCGGGGAAGTTCACATGGAACTGACTCGACATGATCGCCACGGTGCTCGGCGGCGCGCCTTCAGGAAACTGGGTGGCGAACAGGCCCGAGAAGGGACGCCCGTAGTCGTCGCCCACGGCCCAGCATCCCGTGCGCCCCACCGAGTAGCCGGCCGCGATGGCGATGCCGGCCACATCGGCGATCCGAAGGAAGTTGAGCTTCCGCTTCACGATCACGGCGGCGCACAGAATCACCGAGCCGATGAAACCGCCCCAGAACACGAAGCCGCCCCGGCTCAGGAAGGCCTCCGGATCGCCGGTCAGGATCACGTAGTAGGTCTTGGCCCCGATCAGCGTACCCAACAGCGCCGCCATCACGATATCGGGGATGTTGTCCGCCTCGAGATTCTGCCCGCGCCGCCACAGTTCGCGCTGGCAGATGATCTGCGAGATGGCGAAGGCGGCGAGCACGGCCAGGCCGAACCCCGTGATCTCGAGGGGGCCCAGCTTGAAGGCCGCGGGATGATGAATGATGGGCGACATATCCTAGAAGATACCCGGGATCGGGAGCGACGCGGTGGCGGTGAAGTCGGCGCTGCCGATTTCGCCCCGTGCAAAACGGAAGACACCGGCGGCGGCGATCATGGCGGCGTTATCGGTTGCCAGTCGAGGTGAAGGCGCGAACACCTCGCCACCGCGCCCGGAAAATCGCTCGCGCAGGGCGCGCTGCAACGCCTGGTTGCACGCGACACCGCCTCCCAACACCACGCGGCCGCGACGATGCGCCTTGGCGGCGCGATAGACCTTTTCGGTGAGCGTGTCGACGACGGCGTCCTGAAAGCCTCGCGCGATGCTGGCCCGGTCCTGCTCCAGCGTGCCGGCCTGCTCCGAGGCTCGCACGGCGTAGAGCACGGCCGTCTTCAGGCCGCTGAAGGAGCAGTCGTAGTAATCCTCGTCCGTCACGACGGCACGACGGCGCAGCATGGGGCGCGCGAACCAGTGCGGTGAATCCGGCGACGGTGACTCCACCGTGGCAGCGAGCTGCTCGATGGGGCGGCCGCCGGGATAGGGCAAGCCGAGGAGCTTGGCGACCTTGTCGAACGCTTCGCCCACGGCGTCATCGCGCGTCTGCCCGAGCCGCTGATACCGCCCCCATTCGGGGACATCCAGGAGTAGCGTATGGCCGCCACTCACGAGCAGCGCCGTGAACGGCGGTGTGGCATTCGCGTGCTCGAGCAGCGTGGCAAAGAGATGCCCTTCGAGATGATGCACCGGTACCACGGGCTTGCCATGCGTGAAGGCCAGTGCCTTGGCAAAGCTGGTTCCCACGAGGAGCGCCCCCACCAGTCCCGGCGCGTGGGTGACGGCGACGGCGTCGATGTCGGCCAACGACACCTGGGCATCAGCGAGCGCCCGCTCCACCGCGGGCACGATGCCGGTGAGGTGCTGGCGGCTCGCGATCTCCGGTACGACGCCCCCGAACAGCCGATGCACATCCTGCGACAGAATCACCAAGCCGTCGAGCGACAGCTGCTCGGGCGTGCCCGTGACTACGGCTGCCGACGTTTCGTCGCAGCTCGTTTCGATGCCGAGGACTCTGACCGTCGCCAACGGCGCGCGCGCTATGGCGCCGGTTCGGCGAGCAGCTGCTCGAGCAGCCGCTTGTTGCCGGGGGTGTTCCAGTCGTCGGCGCCGACCCACTTCTTGCGAATGGTGCCGTCGCGACCAATGACGAACGTCTCCGGGATGCCGGTGGTGCGATAGATCTGCTGCATCACGCCCGCCTGATCGTGCAGAATCTCGAACGTCAGTCCGAGCTCCTGCACGAACTTGCGGATCTCCGGCTGCATGCCATCCTCGTCCACGCTCACCGCCACGATCTTGAGCCCCTTGGGGCCAAGCTCCTTGTAGAGAGCCTCGATTCCGGGCATCTCGCTCCGGCACGGGATGCACCAGGTGGCCCACAGATTGAGGACCAGCACCTGTCCGCGGTAATCGCTCAGCGTCTTGGTGCGCGGCGTATTCTCGACGGTCTGCACGGTGAAGCCTGGCGCCTGCACACCCACGCTCACGTCGACCAGTTCGTCGCTCATCACCCGCGACGCCACCAACGCGCCGCCGGCGAGCAGGGCGATGATTCCGCCGACGATCAGCCACTGCTGGCGATTGGTCATACGTGCTCCACGCACAGGCTCTTGAGATGCGCGATCTCGGCCTTCGGATCGGCCGCCGAGAATACGGCATTGCCGGCAACGAAGGTGTCGGCGCCGGCCTTCCAGCAGCGATGGATGGTGTCGCGCGAGATCCCACCATCCACCTCGAGCACGGCGTTGCTTCCTGCCTGATCGAGAAGGAAGCGCGCGCGCTCGATCTTGTCGACGCTGTACTCGATGAACTTCTGTCCGCCGTAGCCCGGGTTCACGGTCATGATGAGGAGCAGGTCGAGCATGTGCGCGACTTCCTCGATGACACTGAGCGATGTCCCCGGATTGAGTGCGACCCCGGCCTTGCAGCCGAGTTCCTTGATGCGCGACAGCTGACGATCCAGATGCGGCGCCGCCTCGGCGTGGATGGTGATCACATCCGCGCCGGCCTTCACGTAGTCGTCGAAGTAGTGCTCCGGCTCGAGCACCATGAGGTGGCAGTCGACCACCTTCGTGGTACACGTGCGGGCCGCTTCGATGACCTTCACGCCAAAGGACAGGTTCGGCACGAAGCGACCGTCCATGACGTCGACGTGAATCCAGTCGGCGCCGCCGGCTTCGACGAGGGCGATTTCCTCGCCAAGTTTGCGAAAGTCAGCGGCGAGCAGCGAAGGCGCGATACGAACCGTCATGGGCGGGAATGCGGTTGTGCGGGAATGGAGTCGGCGGGCGGGCGACCGTCGCTCAGGGTGAGCGAGACGGCGCTGCCGCGGGCCACGAAGGTGCCGGCGGCCGGCGTGCTGCCCAGCACGGTGCCGGCGGGCTTGGCGTCGGCCTGGAACACGACTTCGCCGACCTGCAGGCCGGCATCGCGAATGGCCGCACGCGCGGCGCCCTCTTCGAGATCGGCGACCGAGGGCACTGGCACGGAATCGAC
>JBDHVK010000194.1:0-6510 GCA_039809645.1 Gemmatimonas sp. | reverse complement strand
ATATCAGAAGCGGATCACGTGAATTCCATCATCGCGGCCGGGCGGGCCGACCTGTGCGCGGTGGCGCGGCCGCATCTTGCCAATCCGGCGTGGACGCTCACCGAGGCGGCGCGCATCGGCTACACGGGGCTTCGCTGGCCCGATCCGTACGAGCGCGGCAAACGACAGCTTGAAACGCTGTTCATGCGCGCGGCAGCCAGCACCGCGGCCGCACCGCACGATGGATTTGATGCCCAGTCGGCGCGGGGGAACGCATGAGCGTGCTCGCCGACAAGCACGCGCTGGTCACCGGTGCCGGTCGCGGCATCGGCGCGGCGATCGCGCAACGGCTCGCCGCTGACGGCGCGCGCGTCACGCTGGTGGGGCGCACGCGGGCCACGCTCGACGAGACGGCCGCGGCGCTCGGTGATGCGCGCGTGCTCGTATGCGATGTGACCAACGCCGGCGCCTTCATCGAGGCGGTGCAGGCGCTTCCGCGCGTCGACATCCTCGTGAACAACGCGGGACAGGCGGTCAGCGCGCCCGCCACGCGCACCACCGACGCCATGTGGGCCGACATGCTCGCGGTGAATCTCACGGCGCCCTTCACCTGCACGCGGGCGTTGCTCCCCGCGATGCTCGACGCGGGATGGGGGCGCGTGGTGACCATCGCCAGCACGGCGGCACTGCGCGGCTATCCGTATGTGTCGGCCTATGCGGCGGCCAAGCATGGCGTACTGGGTTTCACACGAGCGCTCGCGCTCGAGGTAGCCACGCGTGGAGTGACGGTGAATGCGGTCTGCCCGGGGTTCACCGAGACCGACATGCTGCAGGCGAGCGTGGCGAACATCATGCAGCGTACGGGGCGCAGCGAGGCGGAGGCGCGCGCCGTGTTGGCGCAGCTCAACCCGCAACAGCGCTTCATTACGCCCGCTGATGTGGCGCACGTCGTGGCCGCGCTCTGCGCACCGACCGCGTCCGCGCTGACCGGGTTGGCACTACCGGTGAGCGGCGGGGAGGTCATGTGAGCACGGTACCAACCCGTCGGCGCGCGCCGCGCGCGAGACCGTTCGAGCAGGTCCATGTGCTCGATGACGCGACCCTTGGGCAAGAGGCCCGACTGGTCGCAACCGATCACTCGGCCGTGCGCATGTGGCTTCGGCTGCTGTCGTGCAGCGCGCAGATCGAGCGTCACATTCGGGGGCGCCTGCGCGAACGCTTCGGAATGACGCTGCCACGCTTCGACTATCTGGCGCAGCTCGAGCGGCATGACGCCGGCCTGCGCCTCAACGTGCTCTCGCGCTACCTGATGGTCACCGGTGGCAATGTCACCGTGCTCACGACCCAACTGCTCGCCGATGGGTGGATCGAAAAGCTCGCCGATCCGACCGATGGCCGCTCGAGCATTGTTCGTCTCACGGCGGCGGGCCGCCGCCGCTTCCTGCGCATGGCGGCCGAGCATGAGCAGTGGCTGGTCGAACTGCTCGACGGCTTCGACGCTCCGCACCGCGACGTACTCTACGCGCAGCTCGGACGGCTGCGCGTCCATCTCTCGACCCGAACGACCGACGCCTCATGACGGCTCCGCACGCAGGGCTCGACGCCGGGACCACCCGGACCATGTCCGGCTTCACGGCCACGCACTTCGGCTGGGCGCTCAAGGGCGCCGTGGCCACCATCACGCTCAATCGCCCGGAGCGGAAGAATCCTCTCACCTTCGAGAGCTACGCCGAGCTGCGTGATGGCTTCCTCGCGCTGCGGCACGCGACCGATGTGCACGCGGTGGTGCTCACCGGCGCCGGCGGCAACTTCTGCTCCGGCGGCGATGTGCACGAGATCATCGCGCCGCTGGTCGCACTGCCGGCTCCGGATCTGCTGCGCTTCACCCGGCTCACCGGCGATCTGGTGCTCGCGATGCGGGCGTGCCCGCAGCCCATCGTGGCCGCGGTCGACGGCGTCTGCGCCGGCGCGGGGGCCATCCTCGCGATGGCGTCGGATCTGCGCTACGGGACCGAGCGCAGCAAGGTGGCGTTCCTCTTCAACCGCGTGGGTCTCGCCGGCTGTGACATGGGTGCCTGTGCCATGCTCCCGCGCATCATCGGCCAAGGGCGGGCAAGCGAGCTGCTCTTCACCGGGCGCGCGCTCGGTGGAATGGAAGGTGAACGCTGGGGATTCTTCAATCGCCTGGTCGAGCCCGACGCGCTGCTGGCCGAGGCGCAGGCGATGGCGCGGACGCTCGCGGCTGGCCCCACCTTCGCGAACGGCATGACCAAACGCATGCTGCATCAGGAGTGGAACTTGTCCATCGAGCAGGCGATCGAGGCCGAGGCACAGGCGCAGGCGCTGTGCATGCTGACGGAAGACTTTCAGGCGGCGTATCGTGCGTTTGCGGCGCGCGAGACGCCGGTCTTCCAGGGGCGCTGATGGCGGACGAATCCTATCGGCGCTGGCCGTTCTTTACGCCGGCGCATGCGGCGTTCGCCGAATCGCTCGACTCGTGGGCGTCGCGGGCGCTCGCCGCGCGATCGCATGAGGACGTGGACGCGACCTGCCGTGCGTTGGTGCGAGCACTGGGTAGGGGCGGTTGGTTGCAGCATGCGGTCGCGGGCACGGTGTATGGTGGGGCGCACGAGGTCATCGATACGCGGACCATCTGCCTCGCCCGCGAGGTGCTCGCGCGGCACGATGGACTGGCGGACTTCGCTTTCGCGATGCAGGGGCTGGGTTCGGGGGCAATTTCACTGGCGGGGACCGCCGCGCAGCGCGCGGCATATCTGCCGCGCGTCGCCGCTGGTAGCGCCATCGCGGCCTTTGCCCTGTCGGAACCGCAAGCGGGGTCGGATGCGGCAGCGCTCCAGTGCGCGGCACGACTCGACGGCGATCACTACGTGCTCGAGGGCGAGAAGACGTGGATCTCGAATGGCGGGATCGCCGATTTCTACGTCGTGTTCGCGCGCACCGGCGAAGCGCCGGGGGCGCGCGGCATTTCGGCGTTCATCGTGGATGCGGACACCGCCGGACTGCATATCGCCGAGCGACTGGACGTGATCGCGCCGCACCCGTTGGCGCGGCTCGAGTTCCGGGACTGCCGCGTGCCGGCATCGCAGCGCATCGGCGCTTCGGGCGAAGGCTTCAAGATCGCCATGCGGACGCTCGATGTGTTTCGCACCTCGGTGGCCGCGGCGGCACTGGGCTTCGCGCGGCGCGCGCTCGATGAGGCGGTGGCCCGCGTCACCACGCGCCAGATGTTCGGCGGCGTGCTCGCCGATCTGCAGCTCACGCAGGCGAGCCTCGCCCAAATGGCGATGCGGGTGGACAGTGCCGCGCTCCTCACCTATCGCGCGGCGTGGCAGCGCGATCAGGGTGAGTCGGTAACGCGCGAAGCGGCGATGGCCAAGTACGTCGCCACCGAAGGCGCGCAACAGGTCATCGATATGGCGGTGCAGCTCTGGGGGGGTGCGGGGGTGGCGCAGGGCGTGGTGGTGGAGCGGCTCTATCGGGAGATTCGCGCGCTGCGCATCTACGAGGGAGCGAGCGAGGTGCAGCAACTGATCATCGCGCGCGAATTGCTGCGCGATGCCGCGCGACCGACCGCCTGAGGGAGCGAGCCATGGCGACTGCCCACGTCGATACCTTCGCGGCCGATCATCTGCCCGCGCTCGAGGACCTTCCCGAGTTCCTCTTTGATCGACCGGAGTTGCAGTTTCCCGCGCAGCTCAACTGCGCGGTCGAGCTGCTGGACGCGCGGGTGGCGGCCGGCGACGGCGATCGCGCGTGTCTGATCGCCCCTGGTGTGCGGTGGACGTATCGCGAGGTGCAGGCACGCGCGGATGCGATCGCGCACGTGCTCGTGCAGGATATGGGGCTGGTGCCTGGCAATCGGGTCCTGTTGCGGGGGGCGAACCACCCCACGTTGGTCGCGTGCTGGTTCGCGGTGATCAAGGCCGGAGGCATTGCGGTCACCTCCATGCCGATGCTGCGGGCGAAGGAGCTCGGCACGATGATCTCGATTGCCAAGATCACGCACGCGCTCTGCGATGAGGCGCTGCTCGACGAGCTGCGGGCGGCGCAGGTCGCGAATCCCTTCCTGACGACGGTGTGTGCGTACCACAGTGCGGCGCCGGACGGACTCGAGGCGCGCATGGTCGCCTATCCCGCTCGGTTCACGGCGGTCGACACGGCCGCCGACGATACCTGTCTGCTCGCGTTCACGAGTGGCACGACGGGTATTCCGAAGGCCACGATGCACTATCACCGGGATGTGATGGCGATTTGCGTCTGCTGGCCGCGGTCGGTGTTGCGTGCGTCGCGCGATGATGTGTTCGCCGGCAGCCCGCCGCTCGCCTTCACCTTCGGGCTGGGCGGCATCGTACTCTTTCCGATGGCGATCGGCGCGGCGGCGCTGCTGCTCGACAAGGTATCGCCGCCGCAGTTGCTGGAGGGCGTGCGGGAGCATGGCGCCACGGTGCTCTTCACGGCGCCGACCAGCTATCGCGCTATGGCCGCGCTCATGGCGGCGACTCCCGATGCGCCGCCACTCCGGCTGCGGAAGTGCGTCTCCGCCGGCGAGGCACTGCCGGCCGCGACGCGCACGCTCTGGCGCGAGACCACCGGCATCGAACTCATCGACGGCATCGGTGCCACCGAGATGCTGCACATCTTCATCTCGGCCAGCGAAGCCGAGGCGCGCCCGGGCGCCACCGGTAAGCTGGTGCCTGGGTACGTGGCGGAAGTTGTGGACGAACAGGGCCAGCCGGTGCCGGCCGGCACGGTGGGCAAGCTGCGCGTGAAGGGGCCGACCGGGTGCCGCTATCTGCGCGACGAGCGCCAGCGCACGTACGTGCACGACGGCTGGAACTACACCGGCGATGCGTATCTCGTGGACGCCGACGGCTACTTCCACTATCAGGCGCGGCTCGACGACATCATTATCTCGAGCGGCTACAACATCGCGGGTCCCGAAGTGGAGAACGTCTTGCTCCAGCATCCGGCGGTGGCCGAGTGTGGCGTAGCCGGTGTGCCCGACGAGGAGCGTGGGCAGCTCGTGAAGGCGTATGTCGTACTGCGCGCGGGGTACGAAGGCGATACGGCGATGGTGAAGGCGCTACAGGAGTTCGTAAAGGCCACCGTGGCGCCGTACAAGTATCCGCGCGCTGTCGCGTTCGTACCGGCGCTGCCGCGCACCAACACCGGCAAGCTGCAGCGCTTCCGGCTCAAGGAGTTGGAGGCATGACCACCACGTGGCCACCGACCGATCGCGGTACGCTGCATTGGCACACGGAATCGATGCGCGTCCCCTTCAGCGCGTGCGATCCGGCCGGGATCGTGTTTTTCGTGCAGTACCTCGTGCTCTTTCAGAACCTCACCGATGCGTGGATCACCGAACGACTTGGCGTGTCGTACGCCGAGCTGCTTGGCCCACGGCAGGTTGGCTTGCCCACCGTGCGGCTCGAGAGTGACTTCCGCGCCATCAGTCGCATGGGCGATGAGGTGACGCTCGCGGTGGCCGTGGAGCGGCTGGGGGAGACGTCGGTCACACTGCGCTTTGAAGTGCGGGGCGCGAACGGCGCGCTGCGTGTGGCGACGCGTCAGGTGATCGTGTGTACCTCGCTTGCGACGCACGCGTCGACGCCGCTGCCAGACGATCTGCGCACGGCCATTCACCGGTTCATGCAGGAGACGCCGTGAAGACAGCATTGCTTCCCGAAGGGTGGCCGCGGCCGCGTGGCTATGCGAATGGCGTGTCGGTGCGCGGTCGCCAGGTGTACGTGGCCGGCATGATCGGGTGGGACGCGCAGCAGCAGTTTCATACGGACGACTTTGCCGGGCAGGCACGGCAGGCACTCGAGAACGTGGTGGCCGTGCTCGCGGCAGGTGGGGCGACGCCGCGCGACATCGTGCGCATGACATGGTACGTCGTCGACCGCGAGGAGTACCTCACCGCCGGCGCCGCCGTGGGCGCCGCGTTTCGCGAGCTGATCGGACACTATGACATCGCGATGACGGCGGTGCAGGTGGTGGCGCTGATCGAGCCTCGGGCGCGGGTGGAGATCGAGGTGACCGCGGTCGTGCCCGAGTGATGCGATGAGCGTACCGGTCTCGACGCAGCGTACCGGTGACGTACTCGTCGTCAGGATCGATCATCCCCCGGTGAACGCGCTCTCGCATGCGGTGCGGCAGGGGCTCGTGGCGGCGGTCGTCGAGCTGGAGATGGATGCGAGTCTCCGGGCCATGGTCATCGCAAGCACGGGGCGGGTGTTCATCGGCGGTGCGGACATTCGCGAGTTCAGCGGGCCGCGACTCGATCCGATGCTCAACGCGGTCTGCGCACGACTCGACGCCTGCTCCAAGCCCATCGTCGCCGCCGTGCACGGCGCGGCGCTCGGCGGCGGCTTCGAGGTTGCGCTGGCCTCGCATGCACGCGTGGCGTCGTCGAACGCCGAGGTCGCGTTTCCCGAGGTGCTGCTCGGGTTGCTTCCGGGCGCGGGTGGCACGCAGCGCGCGCCGCGCCTGTGCGGGGCGGCACTGGCG